>NZ_CP033073.1:6771114-7099633 GCF_003675325.1 Streptomyces dangxiongensis | reverse complement strand
TCCGGCCGCCCGCGAGGGCGCGTGCCTCGTCGTCCGTGAAGAACACGGCCGCGTCGGGGTTGTGGTCGCCGCGCTGCTCGGCGATGCCGCTGACCCGGAACCGCCGGGTGGTGCCCTGGACGACGATGTCGACCGAGGACCCCGGGCGGATGCCGGCCCGCCGGGCGAGTCCGGCATCGAGAACGGCCTCGCCGCCGGCGACGGGGGTTTTACCGGCGGCGAGGGTATAGGGGGTGAGCCGGGCGCTCGCCCAGCCGTGGCCGTACGAGGCGGACTCGCCGGTCACCGGCCTTCCGTCCTTGAGGACGGTGGCCGGGAACGACACGTCGGCGACGGCCGCGCGCACACCGTCGGTCCCGGCCACCTCGCCGGCCAGACCGGCGTCGACGCGGTGCCGCTCCGTCAGCGCGCTGGAGTCGTAGGTCTGTTCACCGGTGACGACGACCGGGGCGCCGCTCAGGCGCTGCGGGTCGGCCGCCATGCGGACGCCCGTCTCCATCAGCCCGCCGCAGCCGATGACGATGGCGGCGCCGAGGAACATGGCGAGGAAGGTCGCGACGAAGCTCGTCCTGCGGAACTTCAGGGTGCGCAGTGCCAGGCGCCACATCAGTTTCGTCCCCCCGAGTGCTGCGGCGTGCTCTGCCGGTGGGCGTCGTCCTCCCAGGCGCCGAGCCTGGTCATGCGGGCGGCGACCGCGTCGGCCGTCGGCCGGTGCAGTTCGCCGGCGAAGGTGCCGTCGGCGAGGAAGACCACGCGGTCGGCGTGGGAGGCGGCGACCGGGTCGTGGGTGACCATGACCAGCGTCTGGCGGGCGGTGTCCACGGACTCGCGCAGCAGGGCGAGCACGGAGGCGGCGGTGCGGGTGTCGAGGGCGCCGGTGGGCTCGTCGGCGAAGACCACGGCGGGGCGGGTCACCAGGGCGCGGGCGATGGCGACGCGCTGCTGCTGGCCGCCGGAGAGCTCGGACGGCAGGTGGCCGAGCCGTTCGGCCAGGCCCACGCGCTGGACGACGGTGCGGATCAGGCTCTTGTCGGGGCGCTGTCCGGCCAGTTGCAGCGGCAGCGTGATGTTCTGCATGACGGTCAGCGCGGGCAGCAGGTTGAAGGACTGGAAGATGAAGCCGATCCGGTCGCGGCGCAGTTTGGTGAGCCGGGTGTCGTCCAGGCCGGCGAGGTCGGTGCCGCCGACGGTGACCGTGCCGGAGGTGGGCTGGACCAGTCCGGCGGCGCAGTGCAGGAAGGTGCTCTTGCCGGATCCGGACGGGCCCATCACCGCGGTGAAGGTGCCGTCGGCGAAGCTCACGCTGAGCCCGCGGAGCGCGGCCACCTGGCTGTCCCCTCGCCCGTAGGTCTTCGACACGGCGTCCAGCCGTACCGCCTCCGTCCGACGGAGGTCCTGTGAAGTGTGCACTCGGGGCTCCCCTAAGAGATGACGCGCCTCTCACGCGGTGTCTGCGGACCACATTAGTAACGCCGCGGCCGCGGCACATTGGCATTGACCGGCCGGTTCGAGGTAGAGGTTTCTCTACCTCGACGGGCCAGGTTTCGGCAGGTTCCCGGTGTAATTTTGTGCAGCGGCGTCACCACCCGGTCCGCATATTTGACTCCCCTACGAAAGGGCCGGTTGCCACCCGTGTCCCGGGGGGTCGCTGCGGGTACCGTCGAAGCCGACCGAAGAATCCACGAAAGATGGGAAGTCGCATGGCCAGGAGGCCTGACCACGAGCTGACCGCGCATGTCCGGCCCGACGGCTATCTGGATCTCTCCTCACGGCGCACCGGGAAGCGGCACCGGTGCGGTCCACGTGGCACGACAATGTGGCTGGCGCTCCAGCGCAGCGACTGGCAGCCGGAATTGGCCGCGGACGAAATCGCCTTGCGATTAGGTGTGGACCCGGACAGTATCCGATGCGATATCCAGGCGTGGTTGGTGCATTTCCGTGAGGCCGGCGAGTGAGCTAATTGTGCGGCGCGGGCGGCTTTTCGGCCGCCCGCGCCGGATCACGTTCGTACGGGCTCAGGCGGCCCGGGTGGCCGGTGATGCCGTCAACCAGGACTCGACCGCCTCGGCGGTGGTCGCCGCGAAGTCCTCCAGCAGCGTGAAGTGCGTGCCGGGCACCTCGGCCGGCTGGTGCTCCGCCGGCCAGACCGCCCGCCAGTCGTCGGTGTCGGTGGCGAAGGCCTCGGTGGGCCGCACGAACAGCACGGGTGCCGTCAGGGCGCCCGGCAGGCAGTGCAGGATCAGGTCGCTGTAGCGGCTCATGGCGGCGAGGCGGGCCGTCCCGAAGCCGCCGAGGGACGACTCGCGGTCCAGCATGCCGTCGAACATCTGCCGCCACAGCCCGTCCTTGCCGTCGTCCCCGGGCAGATAGGTGTCCAGCAGCACCACCCCCGAGGCCGGCTGTCCGGCCTTCTCCATGAGCCCGGCCGCCGCGTGGGCGAACTGGCCGCCGGAGGAGTAACCGACGAGCACGTACGGCCGCCCGTCCGGGCAGGCCCGGCGGATGCCCTCGACGACCACCTCCAGCACCGCGTCCACGGAGCGCGGCAGTGCCTCGCCGGGGCCGAAGCCGGGCATCGTGGGGACCAGGACGTCCCGGCGGCCCTGGAAGTGCCGGGCGAAACGGGCGTACTGGTGGGCGCCGCCGAGCGCCATGGGCGAGGGCAGGCAGACGAGCCGCGGGGAGGCGTCGCCCCCGGCCAGCCGTACCGGGTCGGTGAGGCCGTCGAGTTCGGTCAGCGAGGAGAAGCCGGGGAGGAGGTCGGCGACGGTGCGCAGCAGCTCGATGGCCTGGGCCATCCGCCCGTCGGCCGCCGCGCGCCGCACCAGCCCGCCGACCGATTCCAGGTCGTCGGCGCCGGCCGGGTCCGTGACGCCGCCGGCCAGGTGTCCGCGCAGGACGGCCGCGAGGGCGGCCGGGGTGCGGTGGTCGAAGACGGCACCGGCCGGCAGGGTGGTGCCCAGGGCGGTGCCGAGGGCGCCGCGGAGTTCGGCGGCGGAGACGGAGTCCATGCCGATCTCCAGGAAGACGGCGTCGGGCTCGACGGCCTCCGGTCCCGCATGGCCGAGGATCGCGGCGGTCTGGGCCCGGACCACGTCGGTCAGCAGCGCCTCCTGTTCGGCCGGCGGGGCACCGGCCAGCCGCTGCCGCAGCGGCCCGGCGTCCGCGGGTCCGGTCGCGGCGGGCGGCACGGGCTCGGCCAGGGGGCCGGCGGTGAGGGCCACGTCCGCGTTCAGCCAGTACCGTTCGCGCCGGAAGGAGTAGGTGGGCAGTTCGGCGCGGGCCGTACCGGGGAAGAGTGCGGCCCAGTCGGGGGCGAGGCCGTCGGTGTACAGCCGGGCGAGGCCCGCCATGAGGGTCGTGGGTTCGCTGCCGTGGCGCCGGCCGAGAGCGACGAAGAGGGCGCCGTCGGCGTCCGCGCACGCGCGGGCGAGGCCGGTGAGGACGGCGTCGGGGCCGAGTTCCACGAAGCGGCCGGCGCCCGCGGCGGTGAGGGCGGCGACGGCGTCGGCGAACCGGACCGTCTCCCGGACGTGCCGCACCCAGTAGCCGGGGTCACGCATCTCGTCCTCGGCGGGGCGGCCGGTGAGGCCGGACACCAGCGGGATGCGGGGCGCGTGGAAGGCCAGCGTCCCGGCCACGGCCCGGAACTCGTCGAGCATGCCGTCCATCAGGGGTGAGTGGAAGGCGTGCGAGACGGTGAGCCGCCTGGTCTTCGCGAAGCCCTCCGCGGCGGCGAGCACCGCCTCCTCCTCGCCGGAGAGGACCACCGAGGACGGCCCGTTGACCGCGGCGAGTGCGACCCGGTCGTCCAGCAGCGGCCGTACCTCGTCCTCGGTGGCCTGTACGGCGACCATCGCGCCGCCTTCCGGCAGCGCCTGCATCAGCCGGCCGCGGGCGGCGACCAGCGTGCAGGCGTCGTCCAGGTCGAGGACGCCCGCGACATGGGCGGCGGCGATCTCCCCGACGGAGTGCCCGGCCAGGAGGTCGGGCCGGACGCCGAAGGACTCCAGCAGCCGGAACAGGGCGACCTCGAACGCGAACAGCGCGGGCTGCGCGTACCGGGTCCGGTGGATCGCGTCGGTGTCGTCGCCGGCCAGCACCCCGCCCAGGTCGAGGCCGAGCCGGGCGTCGATCGCGTCGAAGGCGGCGGCGAACACCGGGTAGCGGGCGCGTAGTCCGAGGCCCATGCCGAGGCGCTGGGCGCCCTGCCCGGTGAACAGGAAGGCGGTACGGGTGCCGGTCCGGGCCCGGCCGGTGGCGGCCGTGGGTGCGGGCGCCCCGGTGGCGAGGGCGCGCAGACCGGCCAGCAGTTCCTCCCGGTCGGTGCCGGTGACGGCGGCGCGGTGGTCGAAGGCGGTGCGCCGGGTGCCGAGGGCCCGGGCGACGGCCGCCGGGTGCAGCTCGGGCCGGTCCGCCAGGAACGTGTGCAGCCGCTCGGCCTGTGCGGGGAGGGCCGGGGCGGAGCGGGCGGACAGGGGCCAGACGACGGCGGGTGCGTCCGCTTCGGTGTCCGCCGGGTCCGCCGCGGGCGCCTGTTCGAGGATGACGTGGGCGTTGGTGCCGCTGATGCCGAAGGAGGAGACGCCCGCCCGGCGCGGGCGGCCGGCCACCGGCCAGTCCCGCTCCTCGGTCAGCAGCCGAACCTGCCCCGCCTCCCAGTCGACCTTCGTCGACGGCCGGTCCACGTGCAACGTCCTCGGCAGCACCCCGTGCCGCATCGCCAACACCATCTTGATGACACCCGCCACACCCGCAGCGGCCTGCGTGTGCCCGATATTGGACTTCACCGACCCCAGCCACAACGGGACACCCGATCCACGACCCTGACCATAGGTGGCGAGCAGCGCCTGCGCCTCGATCGGATCACCCAGCGTCGTCCCCGTCCCGTGCGCCTCCACCACATCCACGTCCGCGGCCGACAACCGGGCCGACGCCAACGCCTGCCGGATCACCCGCTGCTGCGACGGACCGTTCGGCGCCGTCAGCCCGTTGGACGCGCCGTCCTGGTTCACCGCGGAACCCCGCACCACCGCCAGCACCTCATGACCGTTGCGCCGGGCGTCCGACAGCCGCTCCAGGACCAGGACGCCCAGTCCCTCGGAGAACCCGGTTCCGGCCGCGTCGTCGGCGAAGGAGCGGCAGCGCCCGTCCGGGGAGAGCGCGCCCTGCCGGCTGAACTCCACATATGTGCCCGGCGAGGCCATCACCGTCACTCCCCCGGCCAGTGCGAGCGTGCACTCGCCCTGCCGCAGCGCCTGCGCGGCCAGGTGCAGCGTGACGAGTGACGAGGAGCAGGCGGTGTCGACGGAGAGCGTCGGGCCCTCCAGTCCGAGGGTGTAGGCGACCCGGCCGGAGACGATGCTGCCGGAGCCGAAGCTGCCGAAGTAGTCGTGGTACATGACGCCCGCGAACACCCCGGTGCGGCTGCCGCGCAGCGTGGCGGGGTCGATCCCGGCGTTCTCCAGGGCCTCCCAGGAGCCCTCGAGCAGCAGCCGCTGCTGCGGGTCCATGACGAGGGCCTCGTTCGGGGCGATGCCGAAGAAGCCGGCATCGAAGTCGCCCGCGTCGTGCAGGAATCCGCCCCGCCGGGTGGAGGAGCGGCCCGGCACGCCCGGGGTCGGGTCGTACAGGTCCGGGTCCCAGCCGCGGTCGGCGGGGAACGCGGTGATGCCCTCCCCGCCGTCCGCGACCAGGCGCCACAGGTCCTCCGGGGAGTCGACTCCGCCCGGGTAGCGGCAGGCCATGCCCACGACCGCGACCGGTTCCCGGGCCGCCGCGGTCAGCGCGCGGTTGCGTTCCCGCAGCCGCTCGATCTCCTTCAGTGAGGCGCGCAGTGCCTCGACCATCCTGGTGTCCGGGTTCTCGGACTCGGCCATGGTTCTCTTCCTTGTCGCGGGCGTCGTCACAGGGCGTCGTCGTCCCCGACGAGATCGTCGAGCGCCATGCTGATCAGGCTCTCGGCGTCCATCGCGTCGATCGACGCGCTGCCGGGTCCGCCGTCTTCCGCCGGCTGCGGGGCGGGCCGCAGTCCGGCGAGTTCGAGCAGGCCGTCCAGCAGGCCGGCCTCGCGGAGCCGCGCCACCGGGATGGCGGTGAGCGCGGCCCGCACGGTGTCCTCCTCGTCGCGCGGGCCGTCCGCGGTGCGCGGGGCCAGTTCGGTGGCGAGGTGACCGGCGAGTGCGGCCGGTGTGGGGTGGTCGAAGACGAGCGTGGCGGTCAGCCTCAGGCCGGTGGCCCCGTTGAGCCGGTTGCGGAACTCGACGGCGGTCAGCGAGTCGAAGCCGAGGTCCTTGAAGGGCAGTTCGTTCTCGAACTCCTCGATGCCGAGCACCGCGCGGGCCTCGTCCCGGATCAGCCGCAGCAGCCGTTCGGGGCGGTCCCCGGGGGCGAGCGCGGCCAGTTCGCGGCGCAGTGCGGACGCGGCGGCCGACGCCCCGGGTCCGGTCCGGCGCGGCGCCCGCACCAGGGAGCGCAGCAGCGGGGCGACGCGGGAGGGCTCACGCGGGGCGAGGTCCAGGCGGGCCGGCAGCAGCACCGGTTCCGCGCGGCCCGCCGCCGTGTCGAACAGGGCGAGGCCGGCCTCGGCGTCGAGGGCGAGCACGCCACCGGAGGCGACGCGCCGGACGTCGGTGTCGCCGAGCCGGTCGGCCATGCCGCCGCTGCCCGCCCAGGCGCCCCAGGCGAGCGAGACCGCGGGCAGGCCGAGCGAGCGACGGTGGGCGGCGAGAGCGTCGAGGTAGGCGTTTCCGGCGGCGTAGCCGGCCTGGCCGGGGCTGCCGAGCAGACCGGCCGCGGAGGAGAACAGCACGAACGCCGTCATGGGCCGCTCGCGGGTCAGCTCGTGCAGGTGCCAGGCGGCGTCCAGCTTGGGCCGCAGGACCGTGTCCAGCCGCTCGGGTGTGAGCGAGGTCAGGACGGCGTCGGCGAGGACGCCCGCGGTGTGCACGACGGCGGAGACCGGGTGCTCGTCCAGGACCCGGGCCAGGGCGGCCCGGTCGGCGGCGTCGCAGGCGACGACGGTCACCCGTGCCCCGAGCGCGGTCAGTTCGTCGCGCAGCCCGGCCGCGCCGGGCGCCTCGGGCCCGCCGCGGCTGAGCAGGACCAGCCGCTCGGCGCCGTGCGCGGTGACCAGGTGCCGGGCGACCAGCCGACCGAGGGCACCGGTGCCGCCGGTGACGAGGACGCCGCCGGAGAGGCCGGCCGGGGCGGGCTCGGTCAGGCGGGGGGCGCGCACCAGGCGGGGGACGCGCGCCGCGCCGTCGCGCAGCGCGAGCTGGGGTTCGCCGGAGGCGACGGCGGAGGGCAGCAGGCGGCGGGAGGCTTCCGTGCCGTCCAGGTCCGCGAGGACCAGCCGGTCGGGGTGCTCGGACTGGGCGGAGCGGATCAGGCCCCACGCGGCGCCGGGGGGGGTCGGTGACGTCCCCGGGGCCCGTCGCCCCGCGCGTCGCCACCACCAGGACGGAGTCGGCGAACCGGGCGTCGGCCAGCCACTCCTGGACCAGGGTGAGCAGCCCCCGGACGCCGGCCCGGGCCGTGTCCGCGCCGGCGCCGCCGGTGTACGCGACGACCAGGGTGTCGGGGGCCCGGACGGCGGCCTCCGTCAGGTCGGCGGCGACGCTGACCTCGGCGACCTCGCCGGCCAGGGCGGCGGCCAGCTCCGTGCGGCCGGGGCCGAGCACGGTCCACCGCCCCGCCTGCGGGGCCGCGGGCACGGGGACGGGCACCCAGTCCACGGCGAACAGGTCGTCGTGTCCGCCCGCGACGGCCGCCGCGATCCGCTGCGGGTCCACCTCCCGCAGCGACAGCGACGCCACCCGCGCCACCGGCCGGCCGGTGGCATCGGCGGCCTCGATGCGCACCGCGCCGGGCCGGCCGGGGCGATCCGCACCCGCGCGGTCGCGCCGCTCGTGGCCAGCTCCACGCCGTTCCAGGCGAACGGCAGCGTCATGCGCTCCCCGGCTCCCGCGCGCAGCCCGATGGTGTGCAGGGCGGCGTCGAACAGCGCCGGGTGCAGACCGAACGCGGCGGGGACGCGGGGACGTCGACCTCGGCGTACGCCTCGTCGCCGTGCCGCCAGGCCGCGCGCAGGCCCTGGAAGCGGGGCCCGTACTCGGCGCCCAGCTCAGCCAGCCGCTCGTAGACGCCGTCCAGGTCGACCGGTTCGGCGCCGGGCGGCGGCCAGGCGGTGAGGTCGGGGGGCCGGTCCCCGGCGGGCCGCAGCACGCCGGTGGCGTGGGTGGTCCAGGGGTCGCCGTCGGCCCGGGCTGCGTACACGCGGAAGGCGCGCGCTCCGGACGCGTCGGGTTCGCCGACCGTGCACTGGAGGCGGACGGCGCCGTCCTCGGGCAGGATCAGCGGTTCGGTGACGGTCAGGTCGTCCACCGTGCCGCAGTCGACGCGGGCCCCGGCGGCGAGGGCCATCTCCACGAAGGCGGTGCCCGGCAGCAGCGGCACCCCGCCCACCCGGTGGTCGGCCAGCCACGGGTGGTCGGCGAGGGAGAGGTGCCCGGTGTACAGGGTGCCGTCGGCGCCGGCGAGTTCGACGGCGGTGCCGAGCAGTGGATGGCCGGCGGCCGGGCGCGGCAGGCCGAGGTCGCCGGTCATCCAGTAGCGGGTGCGCCGGAAGGCGTAGGTGGGCAGGTCGAAACCGTCACGGTGGGACAGCAGGGCCGTCCAGTCGACGGCGGCGCCGTGCGCGTGCAGGGCGGCGAGCCCGGTGAGCAGGGCCTCGGTCTCCTCGCGGTCCTTGCGCAGCAGCGGTACGACGGCCGTCCCGTCCGGCAGGCACTCGCCGGCCGCGGCGGTCAGCGCGCTGCCCGGGCCGACCTCGGCGAAGTGCCGTGCGCCCGCGTCGTGCAGGGCGGTGACGGCGTCGGCGAAGCGGACGGCCTCGCGGGCGTGCCGCACCCAGTACTCGGGGGTGGACAGCTCGTCGGGGGCGGCCGGGGCGCCGGTGAGGGCGGACACCAGCGGGATGCGCGCCGTGCCGTACGACAGGGCGGCGGCGACCTCGCGGAACTCCTCCAGCATCGGCTCCATCAGGGCCGAGTGGAAGGCGTGGCTGACGGCCAGCTCCTTGGTGCGCTCGAAGCGGGCGGCCAGCGCGCGGGCCGGTCCGGCCGGACCCGAGACGACGAGGGACGCGGGCCCGTTGACGGCGGCGATGCCCACGCCGTCGCCCAGCAGCGGCCCCACCTCGTCCTCGGTGGCGCGTACGGCGATCATCGCCCCGCCCTCGGGCAGGGCCTGCATCAGGCGGCCCCGCGCGGCGACGAGCGCGCAGGCGTCCCGGAGACCGAGCACGCCCGCGACATGGGCGGCGGCGAACTCGCCGACCGAGTGCCCGGCGAGCAGGTCGGGCCGGACGGCGAAGGACTCCAGCAGCCGGTACAGGGCCACTTGGACGGCGAACAGCGCGGGCTGGGTGTACTCGGTGCGCTCCAGCAGCTCGGCGGAGTGAAGGACGTCGGCGAGCGGCCGGTCCAGCAGCGGGTCCAGGTGGGCGCGGACCTCGTCGAAGGCGGCGGCGAAGGCGGGGAAGGCCGCCGCGAGGCGGGTGCCCATACCGGGCAACTGCGAGCCCTGGCCGGAGAAGAGGAAGGCGAGCCGGCCGTCCGTGGCGGTGCCGAGGACACCGGCCCCGGGGGTGCGGCCCTCCGCCACGGCCCGGACGCCGGCGGTCAGTTCGTCCCGGGTGCGGCCGAGTACGGCGGCCGGTGGCCGAGCCGGGTGCGGGCGTGGGCGAGCGCGCCGGCGAGCCGGTGCGGGTCGGTCCGGGGCGGTGGACAGGTGGTCCAGCAGCCGGGCGGCCTGGGCGCGCAGGGCGTCGGGGGTGTGACCGGAGAGCAGCCACGGCACGGTGCCGGCCGGCGGGGCGGCAGGCTGTGCGGCGGGCTCCTCGGCGGGCGCGGCCGATGATGACGTGGGCGTTGGTGCCGGAGATCCCGAAGGAGGAGATGCCCGCGCGGCGCGGGCGGCCGGGGTCGGGCCAGGGGCGGTTCTCGGTGAGCAGCCGGACGCCCGCGCCGTCCCACTCCACGTGCCGGGAGGGCCGGTCGACGCCGAGGCTGGCGGGCAGGGTCTCGTTGCGCATCGCCTCGACCATCTTGATGACACCGGCGACACCGGCGGCGGCCTGGGTGTGGCCCGATTGGACTTGACCGAGCCGAGCCACAGCGGGCGGTCCCCGGTGTGCTCGGCGCCGTAGGTGGCGATCAGCGCCTGGGCCTCGATGGGGTCGCCGAGGGTGGTGCCGGTGCCGTGCGCCTCGACCACGTCGACCTCGGCCGCCGCGACGCCGGCCGCCTCCAGGGCGCGCCGGATGACGCGCTGCTGGGCGGGCCCGTTGGGGCGCTGATGCCGTTGGAGGCGCCGTCCTGGTTGACGGCGGTGCCGCGCAGCACGGCGATATCCGGCGGCCGTTGCGGCGGGCTTCGGACAGCCGCTCCAGCAGCAGCACGCCGGCGCCCTCGCCGAAGCCGGTGCCGTCGGCGGCGTCCGCGAAGGGCTTGCAGCGGCCGTCCCGGGACAGGCCCCGGTGCCGGCTGAACTCCACGAAGGTGCCGGGGGTGGCCATGACGGTCACTCCCCCGGCCAGGGCCAGCGAGCAGTCGCCCTGCCGCAGCGCCTGGGCGGCCAGTGCAGCGCGACCAGCGAGGAGGAGCAGGCGGTGTCGACGGAGAGGGTGGGGCCCTCCAGCCCGAGGGTGTAGGCGACGCGGCCGGAGACCACGCTGCCGGAGCCGAAGCTGCCGAAGTAGTCGTGGTACATGAGGCCCGCGAACACGCCGGTGTCGGAGCCGCGCAGGGTCGCGGGGTCGATGGAGGCGCGCTCCAGCGCCTCCCAGGAGGTTTCCAGCAGCAGCCGCTGCTGGGGTCGGTGACCAGGGCCTCCTCGTCGTCCATGGCGAAGAACGCCGGGTCGAAGGCGGCGGCGTCGTACAGGAAGGCGCCGTGCCGGGTGTAGCTGGTGCCGGGCCGGTCCAGAGTGGGGTCGTACAGGTTCTCGACGTCCCAGCCGCGGTCGGTGGGGAACCCGCCGACGGCGTCCCGGCCTTCGGCCACCAGCCGCCACAGGTCCTCCGGCGAGGCGATGCCGCCGGGGAACCGGCAGGCCATGCCGATGACGGCGATCGGCTCGTCGTCGGCCGCGCCCCGGGGGGCGGAGGGGGCGGGCGCCTCGGCGAGGGTGCCGGTGAGTTCGCCGAGCAGGTGGCGGGCGAGTTCCGCCGGTGTGGGGTGGTCGAACACCAGGGTGGCGGGCAGCTTCAGGCCGGTCGCCGCGGTGAGCCTGTTGCGCAGTTCCACGGCCGCCAGGGAGTCGAAGCCGAGGTCCCGGAAGGCCAGGGTACGGCCGACGTCCTGGGCGGAGCGGTAGCCGAGGATGGCCGCGACATGGCTCTGCACGAGTTCGGTCAGGAACGGCTCGCGCTCGGCCGCCAGCAGCCCGGCGAGCCGGCCCCGCAGGGCGTCGGCACCGCCTCCCTGCGCGCCCGGCCCGCCGGCCGCGCCGGCCCGGCGTACGGGTACGAGTCCGTGGAACAGCGGGGCCAGGCCGTCGCCCTGGGCGCGCAGGGAGGCCAGGTCCAGCTTCACCGGCAGGACGGCGGGGTCGGCGCCGCGCAGGGCGGCGTCGAACAGGGCGACGCCCTCCTCGGTCTCCAGCGGGGCGACGCCACCGCGGGCGATGCGGGTGAGGTCCGTCTCGCCGAGGGTGCCGGTCATGCCGCCGGCCTGCGCCCACAGGCCCCAGGCCAGGGAGTGCGCGGGCAGCCCGAGGGCCCGGTGTACGGCGAGCGCGTCGAGGTAGGCGTTGGCGGCGGCGTAGTTGGCCTGGCCCGGCGAGCCGAGCGTGGCGGCGGACGAGGAGAACAGCACGAACGCCGACAGGTTCAGGTCCGCGGTGAGTTCGTGCAGGTTCCAGGCGGCGTCGACCTTCGGCCGGAACACCGTGTCGATCCGCTCCGGGGTGAGGGAGGAGAGCACGCCGTCGGCGAGGACGCCGGCCGCGTGGATCACGGCCGTCAGCGGCCGGTCGGCCGGTACGGCGTCCAGCACGGCGGCGAGCGCCGCGCGGTCGGCGGCGTCACAGGCGACGCTCGTCACCTCGGCGCCCAGCTCGCTGAGTTCGGCGACGAGATCGTCGGTGGCACCGCCGCGGCTGAGCAGGAGCAGATGCCGGACGTTCCGCTCGGCGACCAGGTGCCGGGCCAGGATCCGGCCGAGGGCGCCGGTGGCACCGGTGAGCAGGACCGTCCCGGCGCCCAGGCCGGTAGCGGTGGCGTCGTCCGGCTCGTCCGGGGTGGAGCGGACCAGCCGGGGCATCAGCCAGGTGCCGGACCGGAACGCCAGGTGCGGCTCACCGGTGGTCACCGCCTCGGCCAACTGCTCGATGGTCGGCGCCTGTTCGGTTTCGACCAGCACGATGCGGCCCGGGTTCTCCGACTGGGCCGAGCGCACCAGGCCGCCGGCGGCGGCCCCTGCCGGGTCGGCGCCGGTGACCACCACGAGGGTGCGGTCCTCGTCCGCGAGCCGGGTGCGCAGCTCGGCCAGGACCGTGTCGACGGCCGCCCGGGTCTCGGCGGCGCCCACTCCGGCCGGAGCCCGCACCACGTCCGGTGCGGAAACGGTCCCGGTCGCCGTCGAGGACGGGGCCGGGACCCAGCCGACCCGGTACAGCGCGCCCGCCGGGCCGACCGCGCGCCGCGCGAGCGCCTCGGTCCGCAGGGGGCAGGGTGAGCGAGTCGACGGTGGCGACGGGCTCGCCCGGGGGGAGGGGACGAGCGGGGGCGAGGTGAGGGACGGTGCCCTCGCCGGTCGGGCGACCCGGACGCGCAGCGCGGTGGCACCGGTGGCGTACAGCCGTACCCCCGACCAGGCGAACGGCAGCAGGGCCTCGTCGCCCGCGGCGTCGGTGAGGCCGATGGTGTGCAGGGCGGCGTCCGACAGCGCCGGGTGCAGTCCGAACCCGTCGGGTACGGCGTCGGTGGCGACCTCCGCGTACAGTCCGTCCCCGGTGCGCCAGGCGGCGCGCAGGCCCTGGAACAGCGGCCCGTAGCCGAGGCGAGGGCGGCGAGTTCGTCGTACAGGCCGTCGAGCGGGACGGGTTCGGCGCCCCTCGGGGGCCAGAGGGTGAGCGGATCGGCGGTGGCGGGCAGGGTGCCGGTCGGGGCGAGCAGGCCGTCGGCGTGCCGGGTCCACGGCAGCTCCTCGTCGGGGTTCTCCGGGCGGGACCAGATTGACCGGCCGGGTCTCCCCCTCCGGCGGCCCGACGACGACCTGGAGCTGGACGGCGCCGTGGTCGGGCAGCACCAGCGGCGCGCGCAGGGTGAGTTCGGTGAGGTCGCCGCAGCCGACCTGGTCGCCGGCGCGCAGCGCGAGCTCCAGGTGCCCGGTGCCGGGGAAGAGCAGCCGGCCGCCCACCCGGTGGTGCTCCAGCCAGGGCTGGGTGCCCGCGGAGAGCCGGCCGGTGAGCACGGCGCCCTCGCTGTCGGCGCGTACCATCGCGGCGCCGAGCAGGGCGTGGTCGGTGGGGGCGAGGCCGGCGGAGGTGACGTCGGCGCCGCCCGCGGTGCTGTCGAGCCAGTACCGCTCGTGCTGGAAGGCGTAGCCGGGCAGCGGCACGCGGCGTGACCGGTGGCCCTCCGCCACGGCGGTCCAGTCGACATCGGCGCGTGGGTGAACGCCTCGCCGAGCGCCGTCATCAGCCGGTCCCCCGCCCTGGTCGCGGCGCAGGGAGCCGACGGCGGCCACGGCGTCGTCGGTCTCCTGGATGCCGACGGTCAGCACCGGGTGCGGGCTGGACTCGATGAACAGCTCGTGGCCGTCGGCGACGGCGGCGCGTACCGCCTGCTCGAACAGCACGGTTCCGCGCAGGTTGGTGTACCAGTACTCGGCGCCGAGTTCCGCGGTGTCGAGCGGGCCGCCGGTGACCGTGGAGTAGAACGGCACCCGGGTGCCGCGCGGCTCGATGCCGTCGAGGACGTCGGCGAGGCGGGCGCGCAGGGTCTCGACGCGGGCGCTGTGGGAGGCGTAGTCCACGGGCAGGCGCTTGGCGCGGACCTTCTCCGTCCAGCCGGTCGAGGAGTTCGTCGAGGGCGTCGGAGTCACCGGACACCACCGTGGAGGCGGCGCCGTTGACGGCTGCGACCGACAGCCGGCCGTCCCAGGCGGCGAGCCGGGCGCGGATCGCGTCGGCGCCCTCGGCGACGGACATCATGCCGCCGGAGCCGGACAGCAGCTCGGCGATGGCGCGGGAACGCAGGGCGACGACGCGGGCGCCGTCCTCCAGGGACAGCGCGCCGACCGCGCAGGCGGCGGCGATCTCGCCCTGGGAGTGGCCGATGACGGCGGCCGGGGTGACGCCGTACGCGCTCCAGGTGTGCGCCAGGGACACCATCACCGCCCACAGCAGCGGCTGGACGACGTCCACGCGGTCCAGGCCGCCGCGCAGCTCCGTGCGGAAGTCCCAGTCGGTGTACGGCGCGAGGGCGGCGGCGCACTCGGCCATGCGGGCGGCGAACACCGGTGAGGTGTCGAGAGTTCGGTGGCCATGCCGGGCCACTGGGAGCCCTGGCCGGGGAAGACGAACACGGGCCGGGCGCGGCCGGACGCGGTGCCCTGGAGAAGGTTGCGGGCGGTGGTGCCGTCGGCCAGGGCGGCCAGGGCGCCGCGCAGTTCGGCCGGGTCGGTGCCGGTGAGGGAGGCCCGGTGCGCGAAGCGGGCGCGGGTGGTGGCGAGTGACCAGCCGATGTCGGACGGGTCGAGGCCGGGTGGTGTCGAGGTGGCCGAGGAGCGCGGCGGCCTGACCGGCGAGCGCGGCGGGAGTCCTGGCGGTGAGCAGCCACGGGAGGGCGAGGCCCTGGGGTCCGGGGCGTTCCGGTCCGGTGGGGGCGGGCGGGGCCTGTTCGAGGATGACGTGGGCGTTGGTGCCGCTGATGCCGAAGGAGAGACGCCCGCCCGGCGCGGGCGGCCGGCCACCGGCCAGTCCCGCTCCTCGGTCAGCAGCCGAACCTGCCCCCTCCCAGTCGACCTTCGTCGACGGCCGGTCCACGTGCAACGTCCTCGCAGCACCCCGTGCCGCATCGCCAACACCATCTTGATGACACCCGCCACACCCGCAGCGGCCTGCGTGTGCCCGATATTGGACTTCACCGACCCCAGCCACAACGGGACACCCGATCCACGACCCTGACCATAGGTGGCGAGCAGCGCCTGCGCCTCGATCGGATCACCCAGCGTCGTCCCCGTCCCGTGCGCCTCCACCACATCCACGTCCGCGGCCGACAACCGGGCCGACGCCAACGCCTGCCGGATCACCCGCTGCTGCGACGGACCGTTCGGCGCCGTCAGCCCGTTGGACGCGCCGTCCTGGTTCACCGCGGAACCCCGCACCACCGCCAGCACCTCATGACCGTTGCGCCGGGCGTCCGACAGCCGCTCCAGGACCAGGCGCCCAGTCCCTCGGAGAACCCGGTTCCGGCCGCGTCGTCGGCGAAGGAGCGGCAGCGCCCGTCCGGGAGAGCGCGCCCTGCCGGCTGAACTCCACATATGTGCCCGGCGAGGCCATCACCGTCACTCCCCCGGCCAGTGCGAGCGTGCACTCGCCCTGCCGCAGCGCCTGCGCGGCCAGGTGCAGCGTGACGAGTGACGAGGAGCAGGCGGTGTCGACGGAGAGCGTCGGGCCCTCCAGTCCGAGGGTGTAGGCGACCCGGCCGGAGACGATGCTGCCGGAGCCGAAGCTGCCGAAGTAGTCGTGGTACATGACGCCCGCGAACACCCCGGTGCGGCTGCCGCGCAGCGTGGCGGGGTCGATCCCGGCGTTCTCCAGGGCCTCCCAGGAGCCCTCGAGCAGCAGCCGCTGCTGCGGGTCCATGACGAGGGCCTCGTTCGGGGCGATGCCGAAGAAGCCGGCATCGAAGTCGCCCGCGTCGTGCAGGAATCCGCCCCGCCGGGTGGAGGAGCGGCCCGGCACGCCCGGGGTCGGGTCGTACAGGTCCGGGTCCCAGCCGCGGTCGGCGGGGAACGCGGTGATGCCCTCCCCGCCGTCCGCGACCAGGCGCCACAGGTCCTCCGGGGAGTCGACTCCGCCCGGGTAGCGGCAGGCCATGCCCACGACCGCGACCGGTTCCCGGGCCGCCGCGGTCAGCGCGCGGTTGCGTTCCCGCAGCCGCTCGATCTCCTTCAGTGAGGCGCGCAGTGCCTCGACCATCCTGGTGTCCGGGTTCTCGGACTCGGCCATGGTTCTCTTCCTTGTCGCGGGCGTCGTCACAGGGCGTCGTCGTCCCCGACGAGATCGTCGAGCGCCATGCTGATCAGGCTCTCGGCGTCCATCGCGTCGATCGACGCGCTGCCGGGTCCGCCGTCTTCCGCCGGCTGCGGGGCGGGCCGCAGTCCGGCGAGTTCGAGCAGGCCGTCCAGCAGGCCGGCCTCGCGGAGCCGCGCCACCGGGATGGCGGTGAGCGCGGCCCGCACGGTGTCCTCCTCGTCGCGCGGGCCGTCCGCGGTGCGCGGGGCCAGTTCGGTGGCGAGGTGACCGGCGAGTGCGGCCGGTGTGGGGTGGTCGAAGACGAGCGTGGCGGTCAGCCTCAGGCCGGTGGCCCGTGAGCCGGTTGCGGAACTCGACGGCGGTCAGCGAGTCGAAGCCGAGGTCCTTGAAGGGCAGTTCGTTCTCGAACTCCTCGATGCCGAGCACCGCGCGGGCCTCGTCCCGGATCAGCCGCAGCAGCCGTTCGGGGCGGTCCCCGGGGGCGAGCGCGGCCAGTTCGCGGCGCAGTGCGGACGCGGCGGCCGACGCCCCGGGTCCGGTCCGGCGCGGCGCCCGCACCAGGGAGCGCAGCAGCGGGGCGACGCGGGAGGGCTCACGCGGGGCGAGGTCCAGGCGGGCCGGCAGCAGCACCGGTTCCGCGCGGCCCGCCGCCGTGTCGAACAGGGCGAGGCCGGCCTCGGCGTCGAGGGCGAGCACGCCACCGGAGGCGACGCGCCGGACGTCGGTGTCGCCGAGCCGGTCGGCCATGCCGCCGCTGCCCGCCCAGGCGCCCCAGGCGAGCGAGACCGCGGGCAGGCCGAGCGAGCGACGGTGGGCGGCGAGAGCGTCGAGGTAGGCGTTTCCGGCGGCGTAGCCGGCCTGGCCGGGGCTGCCGAGCAGACCGGCCGCGGAGGAGAACAGCACGAACGCCGTCATGGGCCGCTCGCGGGTCAGCTCGTGCAGGTGCCAGGCGGCGTCCAGCTTGGGCCGCAGGACCGTGTCCAGCCGCTCGGGTGTGAGCGAGGTCAGGACGGCGTCGGCGAGGACGCCCGCGGTGTGCACGACGGCGGAGACCGGGTGCTCGTCCAGGACCCGGGCCAGGGCGGCCCGGTCGGCGGCGTCGCAGGCGACGACGGTCACCCGTGCCCCGAGCGCGGTCAGTTCGTCGCGCAGCCCGGCCGCGCCGGGCGCCTCGGGCCCGCCGCGGCTGAGCAGGACCAGCCGCTCGGCGCCGTGCGCGGTGACCAGGTGCCGGGCGACCAGCCGACCGAGGGCACCGGTGCCGCCGGTGACGAGGACGCCGCCGGAGAGGCCGGCCGGGGCGGGCTCGGTCAGGCGGGGGGCGCGCACCAGGCGGGGGACGCGCGCCGCGCCGTCGCGCAGCGCGAGCTGGGGTTCGCCGGAGGCGACGGCGGAGGGCAGCAGGCGGCGGGAGGCTTCCGTGCCGTCCAGGTCCGCGAGGACCAGCCGGTCGGGGTGCTCGGACTGGGCGGAGCGGATCAGGCCCCACGCGGCGCCGGCGGCGGGGTCGGTGACGTCCCCGGGGCCCGTCGCCCCGCGCGTCGCCACCACCAGGACGGAGTCGGCGAACCGGGCGTCGGCCAGCCACTCCTGGACCAGGGTGAGCAGCCCCCGGACGCCGGCCCGGGCCGTGTCCGCGCCGGCGCCGCCGGTGTACGCGACGACCAGGGTGTCGGGGGCCCGGACGGCGGCCTCCGTCAGGTCGGCGGCGACGCTGACCTCGGCGACCTCGCCGGCCAGGGCGGCGGCCAGCTCCGTGCGGCCGGGGGCCGAGCACGGTCCACCGCCCCGCCTGCGGGGCCGCGGGCACGGGGACGGGCACCCAGTCCACGGCGAACAGGTCGTCGTGTCCGCCCGCGACGGCCGCCGCGATCCGCTGCGGGTCCACCTCCCGCAGCGACAGCGACGCCACCCGCGCCACCGGCCGGCCGGTGGCATCGGCGGCCTCGATGCGCACCGCGCCGGCGCCGGCCGGGGCGATCCGCACCCGCAGCGCGGTCGCGCCGCTCGTGGCCAGCTCCACGCCGTTCCAGGCGAACGGCAGCGTCATGCGCTCCCCGGCTCCCGCGCGCAGCCCGATGGTGTGCAGGGCGGCGTCGAACAGCGCCGGGTGCAGACCGAACGCGGCGGGGACGGCGGGGACGTCGACCTCGGCGTACGCCTCGTCGCCGTGCCGCCAGGCCGCGCGCAGGCCCTGGAAGCGGGGCCCGTACTCGGCGCCCAGCTCAGCCAGCCGCTCGTAGACGCCGTCCAGGTCGACCGGTTCGGCGCCGGGCGGCGGCCAGGCGGTGAGGTCGTGGGCGGGCCGGTCCCCGGCGGGCCGCAGCACGCCGGTGGCGTGGGTGGTCCAGGGGTCGCCGTCGGCCCGGGCTGCGTACACGCGGAAGGCGCGCGCTCCGGACGCGTCGGGTTCGCCGACCGTGCACTGGAGGCGGACGGCGCCGTCCTCGGGCAGGATCAGCGGTTCGGTGACGGTCAGGTCGTCCACCGTGCCGCAGTCGACGCGGGCCCCGGCGGCGAGGGCCATCTCCACGAAGGCGGTGCCCGGCAGCAGCGGCACCCCGCCCACCCGGTGGTCGGCCAGCCACGGGTGGTCGGCGAGGGAGAGGTGCCCGGTGTACAGGGTGCCGTCGGCGCCGGCGAGTTCGACGGCGGTGCCGAGCAGTGGATGGCCGGCGGCCGGGCGCGGCAGGCCGAGGTCGCCGGTCATCCAGTAGCGGGTGCGCCGGAAGGCGTAGGTGGGCAGGTCGAAACCGTCACGGTGGGACAGCAGGGCCGTCCAGTCGACGGCGGCGCCGTGCGCGTGCAGGGCGGCGAGCCCGGTGCAGGGCGTCTCCTCGCGGTCCTTGCGCAGCAGCGGTACGACGGCCGTCCCGTCCGGCAGGCACTCGCCGGCCGCGGCGGTCAGCGCGCTGCCCGGGCCGACCTCGGCGAAGTGCCGTGCGCCCGCGTCGTGCAGGGCGGTGACGGCGTCGGCGAAGCGGACGGCCTCGCGGGCGTGCCGCACCCAGTACTCGGGGGTGGACAGCTCGTCGGGGGCGGCCGGGGCGCCGGTGAGGGCGGACACCAGCGGGATGCGCGCCGTGCCGTACGACAGGGCGGCGGCGACCTCGCGGAACTCCTCCAGCATCGGCTCCATCAGGGCCGAGTGGAAGGCGTGGCTGACGGCCAGCTCCTTGGTGCGCTCGAAGCGGGCGGCCAGCGCGCGGGCCGGTCCGGCCGGACCCGAGACGACGAGGGACGCGGGCCCGTTGACGGCGGCGATGCCCACGCCGTCGCCCAGCAGCGGCCCCACCTCGTCCTCGGTGGCGCGTACGGCGATCATCGCCCCGCCCTCGGGCAGGGCCTGCATCAGGCGGCCCCGCGCGGCGACGAGCGCGCAGGCGTCCCGGAGACCGAGCACGCCCGCGACATGGGCGGCGGCGAACTCGCCGACCGAGTGCCCGGCGAGCAGGTCGGGCCGGACGGCGAAGGACTCCAGCAGCCGGTACAGGGCCACTTGGACGGCGAACAGCGCGGGCTGGGTGTACTCGGTGCGCTCCAGCAGCTCGGCGGAGTGAAGGACGTCGGCGAGCGGCCGGTCCAGCAGCGGGTCCAGGTGGGCGCGGACCTCGTCGAAGGCGGCGGCGAAGGCGGGGAAGGCCGCCGCGAGGCGGGTGCCCATACCGGGCAACTGCGAGCCCTGGCCGGAGAAGAGGAAGGCGAGCCGGCCGTCCGTGGCGGTGCCGAGGACACCGGCCCCGGGGGTGCGGCCCTCCGCCACGGCCCGGACGCCGGCGGTCAGTTCGTCCCGGGTGCGGCCGAGTACGGCGGCCCGGTGGCCGAGCCGGGTGCGGGCGTGGGCGAGCGCGCCGGCGAGCCGGTGCGGGTCGGTGTCCGGGGCGGTGGACAGGTGGTCCAGCAGCCGGGCGGCCTGGGCGCGCAGGGCGTCGGGGGTGTGACCGGAGAGCAGCCACGGCACGGTGCCGGCCGGCGGGGCGGCAGGCTGTGCGGCGGGCTCCTCGGCGGGCGCGGCCTCGATGATGACGTGGGCGTTGGTGCCGGAGATCCCGAAGGAGGAGATGCCCGCGCGGCGCGGGCGGCCGGGGTCGGGCCAGGGGCGGTTCTCGGTGAGCAGCCGGACGCCCGCGCCGTCCCACTCCACGTGCCGGGAGGGCCGGTCGACGCCGAGGCTGGCGGGCAGGGTCTCGTTGCGCATCGCCTCGACCATCTTGATGACACCGGCGACACCGGCGGCGGCCTGGGTGTGGCCCAGATTGGACTTGACCGAGCCGAGCCACAGCGGGCGGTCCCCGGTGTGCTCGGCGCCGTAGGTGGCGATCAGCGCCTGGGCCTCGATGGGGTCGCCGAGGGTGGTGCCGGTGCCGTGCGCCTCGACCACGTCGACCTCGGCCGCCGCGACGCCGGCCGCCTCCAGGGCGCGCCGGATGACGCGCTGCTGGGCGGGCCCGTTGGGGGCGCTGATGCCGTTGGAGGCGCCGTCCTGGTTGACGGCGGTGCCGCGCAGCACGGCGAGGATCCGGCGGCCGTTGCGGCGGGCTTCGGACAGCCGCTCCAGCAGCAGCACGCCGGCGCCCTCGCCGAAGCCGGTGCCGTCGGCGGCGTCCGCGAAGGGCTTGCAGCGGCCGTCCCGGGACAGGCCCCGGTGCCGGCTGAACTCCACGAAGGTGCCGGGGGTGGCCATGACGGTCACTCCCCCGGCCAGGGCCAGCGAGCAGTCGCCCTGCCGCAGCGCCTGGGCGGCCAGGTGCAGCGCGACCAGCGAGGAGGAGCAGGCGGTGTCGACGGAGAGGGTGGGGCCCTCCAGCCCGAGGGTGTAGGCGACGCGGCCGGAGACCACGCTGCCGGAGCCGAAGCTGCCGAAGTAGTCGTGGTACATGAGGCCCGCGAACACGCCGGTGTCGGAGCCGCGCAGGGTCGCGGGGTCGATGGAGGCGCGCTCCAGCGCCTCCCAGGAGGTTTCCAGCAGCAGCCGCTGCTGGGGGTCGGTGACCAGGGCCTCCTCGTCGTCCATGGCGAAGAACGCCGGGTCGAAGGCGGCGGCGTCGTACAGGAAGGCGCCGTGCCGGGTGTAGCTGGTGCCGGGCCGGTCCAGAGTGGGGTCGTACAGGTTCTCGACGTCCCAGCCGCGGTCGGTGGGGAACCCGCCGACGGCGTCCCGGCCTTCGGCCACCAGCCGCCACAGGTCCTCCGGCGAGGCGATGCCGCCGGGGAACCGGCAGGCCATGCCGATGACGGCGATCGGCTCGTCGTCGGCCGCGCCCCGGGGGGCGGAGGGGGCGGGCGCCTCGGCGAGGGTGCCGGTGAGTTCGCCGAGCAGGTGGCGGGCGAGTTCCGCCGGTGTGGGGTGGTCGAACACCAGGGTGGCGGGCAGCTTCAGGCCGGTCGCCGCGGTGAGCCTGTTGCGCAGTTCCACGGCCGCCAGGGAGTCGAAGCCGAGGTCCCGGAAGGCCAGGGTACGGCCGACGTCCTGGGCGGAGCGGTAGCCGAGGATGGCCGCGACATGGCTCTGCACGAGTTCGGTCAGGAACGGCTCGCGCTCGGCCGCCAGCAGCCCGGCGAGCCGGCCCCGCAGGGCGTCGGCACCGCCTCCCTGCGCGCCCGGCCCGCCGGCCGCGCCGGCCCGGCGTACGGGTACGAGTCCGTGGAACAGCGGGGCCAGGCCGTCGCCCTGGGCGCGCAGGGAGGCCAGGTCCAGCTTCACCGGCAGGACGGCGGGGTCGGCGCCGCGCAGGGCGGCGTCGAACAGGGCGACGCCCTCCTCGGTCTCCAGCGGGGCGACGCCACCGCGGGCGATGCGGGTGAGGTCCGTCTCGCCGAGGGTGCCGGTCATGCCGCCGGCCTGCGCCCACAGGCCCCAGGCCAGGGAGTGCGCGGGCAGCCCGAGGGCCCGGCGGTGTACGGCGAGCGCGTCGAGGTAGGCGTTGGCGGCGGCGTAGTTGGCCTGGCCCGGCGAGCCGAGCGTGGCGGCGGACGAGGAGAACAGCACGAACGCCGACAGGTTCAGGTCCGCGGTGAGTTCGTGCAGGTTCCAGGCGGCGTCGACCTTCGGCCGGAACACCGTGTCGATCCGCTCCGGGGTGAGGGAGGAGAGCACGCCGTCGGCGAGGACGCCGGCCGCGTGGATCACGGCCGTCAGCGGCCGGTCGGCCGGTACGGCGTCCAGCACGGCGGCGAGCGCCGCGCGGTCGGCGGCGTCACAGGCGACGCTCGTCACCTCGGCGCCCAGCTCGCTGAGTTCGGCGACGAGATCGTCGGTGGCACCGCCGCGGCTGAGCAGGAGCAGATGCCGGACGTTCCGCTCGGCGACCAGGTGCCGGGCCAGGATCCGGCCGAGGGCGCCGGTGGCACCGGTGAGCAGGACCGTCCCGGCGCCCAGGCCGGTAGCGGTGGCGTCGTCCGGCTCGTCCGGGGTGGAGCGGACCAGCCGGGGCATCAGCCAGGTGCCGGACCGGAACGCCAGGTGCGGCTCACCGGTGGTCACCGCCTCGGCCAACTGCTCGATGGTCGGCGCCTGTTCGGTTTCGACCAGCACGATGCGGCCCGGGTTCTCCGACTGGGCCGAGCGCACCAGGCCGCCGGCGGCGGCCCCTGCCGGGTCGGCGCCGGTGACCACCACGAGGGTGCGGTCCTCGTCCGCGAGCCGGGTGCGCAGCTCGGCCAGGACCGTGTCGACGGCCGCCCGGGTCTCGGCGGCGCCCACTCCGGCCGGAGCCCGCACCACGTCCGGTGCGGAAACGGTCCCGGTCGCCGTCGAGGACGGGGCCGGGACCCAGCCGACCCGGTACAGCGCGCCCGCGCGGGCCGACCGCGCCGCCGCGGCGAGCGCCTCGGTCCGCAGGGGGCGCAGGGTGAGCGAGTCGACGGTGGCGACGGGCGCGCCCGTGGGATCGGCGAGGGTGAGGGAGACGGTGCCCTCGCCGGTCGGGCGGACCCGGACGCGCAGCGCGGTGGCACCGGTGGCGTACAGCCGTACCCCCGACCAGGCGAACGGCAGCAGGGCCTCGTCGCCCGCGGCGTCGGTGAGGCCGATGGTGTGCAGGGCGGCGTCCGACAGCGCCGGGTGCAGTCCGAACCCGTCGGGTACGGCGTCGGTGGCGACCTCCGCGTACAGTCCGTCCCCGGTGCGCCAGGCGGCGCGCAGGCCCTGGAACAGCGGCCCGTAGCCGAGGCCGAGGGCGGCGAGTTCGTCGTACAGGCCGTCGAGCGGGACGGGTTCGGCGCCCCTCGGGGGCCAGAGGGTGAGCGGATCGGCGGTGGCGGGCAGGGTGCCGGTCGGGGCGAGCAGGCCGTCGGCGTGCCGGGTCCACGGCAGCTCCTCGTCGGGGTTCTCCGGGCGGGACCAGATGGTGACCGGCCGGGTCTCCCCCTCCGGCGGCCCGACGACGACCTGGAGCTGGACGGCGCCGTGGTCGGGCAGCACCAGCGGCGCGCGCAGGGTGAGTTCGGTGAGGTCGCCGCAGCCGACCTGGTCGCCGGCGCGCAGCGCGAGCTCCAGGTGCCCGGTGCCGGGGAAGAGCAGCCGGCCGCCCACCCGGTGGTGCTCCAGCCAGGGCTGGGTGCCCGCGGAGAGCCGGCCGGTGAGCACGGCGCCCTCGCTGTCGGCGCGTACCATCGCGGCGCCGAGCAGGGCGTGGTCGGTGGGGGCGAGGCCGGCGGAGGTGACGTCGGCGCCGCCCGCGGTGCTGTCGAGCCAGTACCGCTCGTGCTGGAAGGCGTAGCCGGGCAGCGGCACGCGGCGTGACCGGTGGCCCTCCGCCACGGCGGTCCAGTCGACATCGGCGCCGTGGGTGAACGCCTCGCCGAGCGCCGTCATCAGCCGGTCCCGGCCGCCCTGGTCGCGGCGCAGGGAGCCGACGGCGGCCACGGCGTCGTCGGTCTCCTGGATGCCGACGGTCAGCACCGGGTGCGGGCTGGACTCGATGAACAGCTCGTGGCCGTCGGCGACGGCGGCGCGTACCGCCTGCTCGAACAGCACGGTTCCGCGCAGGTTGGTGTACCAGTACTCGGCGCCGAGTTCCGCGGTGTCGAGCGGGCCGCCGGTGACCGTGGAGTAGAACGGCACCCGGGTGCCGCGCGGCTCGATGCCGTCGAGGACGTCGGCGAGGCGGGCGCGCAGGGTCTCGACGCGGGCGCTGTGGGAGGCGTAGTCCACGGGCAGGCGCTTGGCGCGGACCTTCTCCGTCCGCAGCCGGTCGAGGAGTTCGTCGAGGGCGTCGGAGTCACCGGACACCACCGTGGAGGCGGCGCCGTTGACGGCTGCGACCGACAGCCGGCCGTCCCAGGCGGCGAGCCGGGCGCGGATCGCGTCGGCGCCCTCGGCGACGGACATCATGCCGCCGGAGCCGGACAGCAGCTCGGCGATGGCGCGGGAACGCAGGGCGACGACGCGGGCGCCGTCCTCCAGGGACAGCGCGCCGACCGCGCAGGCGGCGGCGATCTCGCCCTGGGAGTGGCCGATGACGGCGGCCGGGGTGACGCCGTACGCGCTCCAGGTGTGCGCCAGGGACACCATCACCGCCCACAGCAGCGGCTGGACGACGTCCACGCGGTCCAGGCCGCCGCGCAGCTCCGTGCGGAAGTCCCAGTCGGTGTACGGCGCGAGGGCGGCGGCGCACTCGGCCATGCGGGCGGCGAACACCGGTGAGGTGTCGAGGAGTTCGGTGGCCATGCCGGGCCACTGGGAGCCCTGGCCGGGGAAGACGAACACGGGCCGGGCGCGGCCGGACGCGGTGCCCTGGAGAAGGTTGCGGGCGGTGGTGCCGTCGGCCAGGGCGGCCAGGGCGCCGCGCAGTTCGGCCGGGTCGGTGCCGGTGAGGGAGGCCCGGTGCGCGAAGCGGGCGCGGGTGGTGGCGAGTGACCAGCCGATGTCGGACGGGTCGAGGCCGGGGTGGGTGTCGAGGTGGCCGAGGAGCGCGGCGGCCTGACCGGCGAGCGCGGCGGGAGTCCTGGCGGTGAGCAGCCACGGGAGGGCGAGGCCCTGGGGTCCGGGGCGTTCCGGTCCGGTGGGGGCGGGCGGGGCCTGTTCGAGGATGACGTGGGCGTTGGTGCCGCTGATGCCGAAGGAGGAGACGCCCGCCCGGCGCGGGCGGCCGGCCACCGGCCAGTCCCGCTCCTCGGTCAGCAGCCGAACCTGCCCCGCCTCCCAGTCGACCTTCGTCGACGGCCGGTCCACGTGCAACGTCCTCGGCAGCACCCCGTGCCGCATCGCCAACACCATCTTGATGACACCCGCCACACCCGCAGCGGCCTGCGTGTGCCCGATATTGGACTTCACCGACCCCAGCCACAACGGGACACCCGATCCACGACCCTGACCATAGGTGGCGAGCAGCGCCTGCGCCTCGATCGGATCACCCAGCGTCGTCCCCGTCCCGTGCGCCTCCACCACATCCACGTCCGCGGGGCTGAGGCGGGCGTTCTCCAGTGCTTCGCGGATGACGCGTTCCTGCGAGGGGCCGTTGGGGGCGGTGAGGCCGTTGGAGGCGCCGTCCTGGTTGACGGCGGTGCCGCGGACGACGGCGAGGACCTCATGGCCGTTGCGGCGGGCGTCGGAGAGCCGTTCCACGACCAGGACGCCGACACCCTCGCCCCACACCGTGCCGCCCGCCGCGTCGGCGAAGGCGCGGGTGCGGGCGTCGGGGGCGAGCGCGCCCTGCCGGCTGAACTCGATGAACGTCTCCGGGGTGGCCATGACGGCGACACCGCCGACCAGGGCCAGGCTGGACTCGCCCTGCCGCAGCGACTGGGCGGCCAGGTGCAGCGCCACCAGGGACGAGGAGCAGGCGGTGTCGACGGAGAGCGAGGGGCCCTCCAGGCCCAGGGTGTAGGCGACGCGGCCGGAGATGATGCTGCCGGAGCCGAAGCTGCCGAAGTAGTCGTGGTACTGCACGCCGGCGAACACGCCGGTGCGGCTGCCCTTGAGGGTGTGCGGGTCGATGCCGGCGCTCTCCAGCGCCTCCCAGGACGCCTCCAGCAGCAGCCGCTGCTGCGGGTCCATGACGAGGGCTTCCTTGGGGCTGATGCCGAAGAAGCCGGCGTCGAACTCGCCCGCGTCGTGCAGGAATCCGCCCTCGCCGACGTAGGAGGTGTCGGGCCGCTGCCGGGTGGGGTCGACGATGCGGTCCACGTCCCAGCCGCGGTCGGCGGGGAACGCGGTGATGGCGTCGGTGCCGTCGGCGACCAGCCGCCACAGGTCGTCCGGGGTGCGGACGTCACCCGGGTAGCGGCAGGCCAGGCCGACGATCGCCAGCGGCTCGTCCGCGCGGGCCCGGCCGGTGCGCCGGCCGCCGCGGCCCCCGGCCCGGGCACCGGCGACCAGGGTGCCGAGGTGGGCGGCGAGCGCTTCGGGTGACGGGTGGTCGAAGACGAGGGTGGCGCTCAGCCTCCGGTCCAGCTCGGCGGAGAGCGAGTTGCGCAGCTCGATGGCGGCGAGCGAGTCGAAGCCGAGGTCCTTGAAGGCCCGGTCGGTCTCCACGCTGTCCGGGTCAGCGTGCCCGAGGACGACGGCGACATGGGCGCGGACCGTGTGCAGCAGCGCCTCGGCGCGCTCCTCCTCGCCCAGGACGGCCATGCGCTCGGCGAAGCCGGCGCCGGCGCCCTCGGCGGCGGCCTCCCGGCGCACCGGGCGGCCGGCCAGCGCGCGCAGGACCGGTGCGAGGCCGGTGCCCTGCGCGCGCAGCGCGGGCAGGTCCAGCCGCACCGGCGCCAGGGCGGGACGGCCGGCGCGCAGCGAACGGTCGAACAGGGCGGTGCCCTCCTCGGCCGACAGGGCGGTCATGCCGCCGCGGGCCATCCGGGCGCGGTCGGCCTCGTCGAGCGAGCTGGTCATGCCGCCCGTCGGCGCCCACGGGCCCCAGGCCAGCGACAGGGCGGGGGCGCCCTGGGCGTGGCGGTGCGCGGCCAGGGCGTCCAGGAGGGCGTTGGCGGCGGCGTAGTTGCCCTGGCCGGGGGCGCCGACGGTGCCGGCGACGGAGGAGAACAGCACGAACGCCGACAGGCCATCGGTCAGTTCGTGGAGGTGGAGGGCGCCGAGGGCCTTCGGCGCGAGGACCGTGTCGATCCGTTCGGGGGTGAGCGAGGAGACCACGCCGTCGTCCAGGACGCCGGCGGCGTGCACGACCGCGGTGAGCGGGTGGCCGGCCGGGATGCCGGCCAGGACGGCGGCGAGGCTCTCCCGGTCGGCGGCGTCGCAGGCGTGGGCGGTCGCGGTGGCGCCGAGGCCGGCGAGCTCGGCGATCAGGTCGTCGGCGGTGCCGGAGCGGCTGAGGAGCGCGAGGTGGCGGACGCCGTACGCGGTGACCAGATGGCGGGCCAGGACCCGGCCGAGGCTGCCGGTGGCGCCGGTCAGCAGGACGGTCCCCTCGGGATCGAGCGTCACGTCCGCGGGGTCGGCGGGGAGTTCGGCGCGCACCAGCCGGGCGGCGCGGGCGGTGCCCGCGCGCACCGCGACCTGGGGCTCGCCGCAGGCGAGGACGCCGGGCACTACGGCGCCTGCGTCCGTACCCGGTTCGAGGTCGAGCAGCACGAACCGGTCCGGGTTCTCCGACTGCGCGGACCGCACCAGACCCCAGACGGCGGCGCCGGCCAGGTCGGGCACGTCCTCGCCGGCGACGCTCACCGCCCCGTGGGTGACGACGGCCAGCGGGCGGGGGTCGTCGTCCTGGAGGGCGGCGAGCGCGGTGCGCAGCGCCGCGCGTACGGCGTCGGGGGTGGTCCCGGGCGTACTGTGCAGCACCCGGTGGCCGGGGTCGGGGGCGTCGGTCCCCAGGGGCAGCGGCTGCCACTGGAGGGTGAACAGGGCGTCGGCGGTGGTGTCGCGGGCGGCGCGCAGGTGGGTGAGCGGGCGGGCGGCGAGCGAGGTGACCGTGGCGACGGGGGCGCCGTCGGCGTCGGCCAGGTCGATGGCGAAGGCCTGGTCGCCGGTGGGCACCAGCCGGGCCCGCAGCACGGAGGCGCCGACGGCGTGCAGGGTGACGCCCGCGAACAGGAACGGCAGCCGCGCGGTGTCGTCGGCGGAGCCGTCGCCGAGCAGGGCGAGGGAGTGCAGGGCGGCGTCGAACGCGGCCGGGTGCAGGCCGAAGCGGGGCGCGTCGGCGGCGGGCCGCTCCGGCAGCCGTACCTCGGCGAACAGTTCCTCACCGCGCCGCCAGGCGGCCGTCAGGGCCTGGAAGACGGGCCCGTAGGCGAGGCCGGCGGCGGCGTGCCGCTCGTACAGGCCGCCGGTGTCGAGGGGTTCGGCGTCCTCGGGGGGCCAGACGTCCAGGCGGGTGCCCGGTGTGCCGGTGCCGGCGCTGAGGAGGCCGGACGCGTGCGGGGTCCACGGCTCGTCGGCGGGCAGGCTCTCGGCGCGGGCGTACACGTGCACCGTACGGGCGCCGGACGCGTCGGGCGCCCCGACGGCGACCTGGACCCGCACGCCGTCGTCCGGGGGCAGCACCAGCGGCGTCTGGAGGGCCAGTTCCTCCAGGTGCCCGCAGCCGACCTGGTCACCGGCGCGGACGGCGAGCTCCACCATGGCGGTGCCGGGGACGACGACCTGGCCGCCGACGACGTGGTCGGCGAGCCAGGGGTGGGTGCGCACCGACAGCCGGCCGGTGAGGACGGCGCCATCGGTGTCGGCGAGCACGGTGGCCGCGCCGAGCAGCGGGTGGTCGGCGGAGTCCAGTCCGGCGGAGCCGACGTCGCCCACGGTCGCGGCCGTCTCGGGCCAGAACCGTTCGCGCTGGAAGGCGGTGGTGGGCAGGTCGACGGTGCGGGCACCGGTGAACAACGCGGTCCAGTCCACGGCGGCACCGCCTGCGTACAACTGGGCGAGGGCGGTGAGCAGGGTCTCGGTCTCGTCGCGTTCACGGCGGGTGGCGGCGGCCAGCACGGCGTCGGTGTCCGTGCCGTCGGCGGTCAGGCACTCGCGGGCCATGGCGGTCAGCACCGCGTCCGGGCCGAGTTCGAGGTAGCGGGTGACGCCCTCGGCGGCCAGGGTGCGTATCCCGTCGTGGAAGCGGACCGCCTCGTGCACGTGCCGCACCCAGTAGCCGGGGGTGGCGATCTCCTGGCCGGCGAGGGCGCCGGTGACGTTGGAGACCACCGGGACGGTGGCCCGGTGGAAGGTCAGGGACTGGACGACCGACCGGAACTCGGCCAGCATCGGTTCCATCAGCGGTGAGTGGAAGGCGTGCGAGACCGCCAGCCGCCGGCTCTTGGCGAACCGGGCGGCCACCGCCTCGGCCTCTGCGGCGTCGCCGGAGATCACCACGGAGCCGGGGCCGTTGACGGCGGCGATGCCGACCCGCTGGGTGAGCAGCGGGCGGACCTCTTCCTCGGTGGCGCGTACGGCGATCATGGCGCCGCCCGCGGGCAGCGCCTGCATGAGCCGGCCGCGCGCGGCCACCAGCGTGGTCGCGTCCTCCAGGTCCAGCACGCCCGCCACATGCGCGGCGGCGATCTCGCCGATGGAGTGCCCGGCCAGGTAGTCGGGCGTGAGCCCCCAGGACTCCACCAGCCGGTACAGCGCGACCTCGAAGGCGAACAGGGCGGTCTGGGTGCGGGCGGTGCGGTCGAGCGGCTCGGGGTCGTCGCCCAGGACGAGGTCGCGCAGCCCGGGGTCACCGGTCAGCGCGCAGATCTCGTCGAAGGCGCGGGCGAAGACCGGGAAGCGGGTGTGCAGTTCCCGGCCCATGCCGGCGCGCTGCGAGCCCTGCCCGGTGAACAGGAAGGCGGTCTGCCCCTTGCGGACCCGGCCCGAGGCCGCGCCCCGGCCGCCCTCGGCGACACCGGCCAGGGCCGTGCGGAGCGCGTCGCGGCCGGCGCCGAGGACCACGGCCCGGTACGGGTGGGCGGTGCGGGTGGCGGCCAGGGAGTGCGCCACGTCGACCGGGTCCAGCTCGCCGACGGCGGCGACCAGCCGGGCGGCCTGCTCCCGCAGGGCGCGCTCGGTCCGGCCGGAGACCACCCAGGGCACCAGCGGAGGCGCCGTACGCGGCTCTGATTCCGCCGGTTCCTCGGCGGGGGCCTCCTCCAGGATGGTGTGCGCGTTGGTGCCGCTGGCGCCGAAGGAGGAGACGGCGGCCCGGCGCGGACGGCCGGGGTCGGTCCAGGGCCGGTTCCCGGTCAGCAGCCGGACGTCGCCCTGCCCCCAGTCGACCTTGCCGGACGGCTCGTCGGCGTGCAGCGTGCGCGGCAGGACGCGGTGCCGCATCGCCATGACCGCCTTGATGATGCCGGCGACGCCGGCCGCGGCCTGGGTGTGCCCGATGTTGGACTTCACCGACCCGAGCCACAGCGGGGCGTCCGCGGGCCGGTCCTGGCCGTAGGTGGCGAGCAACGCCTGGGCCTCGATCGGGTCGCCGAGCGTGGTGCCGGTGCCGTGCGCCTCCAGCAGGTCCACGTCGGCGGGCCCGAGTCGCGCGGAGGCCAGCGCGGCTCGGATGACGCGCCGCTGGGACGGCCCGTTGGGGGCGGTGAGGCCGTTGGAGGCACCGTCCTGGTTGACGGCGGAGCCGCGGACGACGGCCAGCACCTCGTGGCCGTTGCGGCGGGCGTCGCTGAGCCGTTCCAGCACCAGCATGCCGGCGCCCTCGCTCCAGCCGGTGCCGTCCGCGGCGTCCGCGAAGGACTTGCAGCGGCCGTCCGGGGCGAGGCCGCGCTGCCGGCTGAAGGCGATGAAGTTGCCCGGCGTGGACATCACGGTCGCGCCGCCCGCCAGCGCGAGACCGCACTCCTTGTTGCGCAGCGCCTGTACGGCCAGGTGCACCGCGACGAGCGCCGAGGAGCAGGCGGTGTCGATGGTGACGGCCGGGCCCTCCAGCCCGAGGGTGTAGGAGATGCGGCCGGAGATCACGGCGGCCAGCACGCCGGTGCCGAGCGCGGCCTCGCTGTCCTCGGGTGTTCTGGCCAGCAGGTCCTTGTAGTCCTGGCCGTTGGTGCCGGCGAACACCCCGATCCGGGCGCCGTGCACCGAGTCGGGGGCGATCCGGGCCCGTTCCAGAGCCTCCCACGACACCTCCAGCAGCAGCCGCTGCTGGGGGTCCATCGCGACCGCCTCGCGGGGGCTGATGCCGAAGAAGTCCGGGTCGAACCCGGCCGCGTCGGTGAGGAAGCCACCGCGGGTGACGTAGCTCTTGCCGGTGGCGTCCGGGTCGGGGTCGTAGAGCGCGTCGATGTCCCAGCCCCGGTCGTCGGGGAAGTCACCGATGGCGTCGGTGCCGTCGTGGACGAGCCGCCAGAACTGCTCCGGAGTGGTCACGCCGCCGGGGAAGCGGCAGCTCATCCCGACGATGGCGATGGGTTCCCGGTCCTGGGTCTCCACCTCGCGCAGCCGCTGGCGGGTCTGGGCCAGGTCGGCGGAGACCCGCTTGAGGTAGGAGAGCAGCTTTTCGTCGTTGGTCATCGGGTGTCGCCACTCCTGTGCGAAGAGGTGGACTGCGGTGCGGCCGGGGTGTCGTGGGAGGGTCGCCTCACGCCGAGCCGAGTTCGTTGTCGATGAAGGCGAAGACGTCGTCGGCGGAGGCCTCCTCCAGCCGTCCGGCGACGGCGGCGGCGTCCTGGCCGAGGATCTTGTCGAGGTCGCCCAGCAGCGACTGGAGGCGGGTGGTGATCCGTCCCTGTTCGATGTCCTCGGCGGTGAGGTCGCCGAGCCGGGCCGCGACCCGGTCGAGTTCGGCGAGGACCGAGTCCACGGAGGTGCCGGCGCCCGCGAGTTCGGTGCCCAGGTGCTTGGCGAGGGCGGCGGGGGTGGCGTAGTCGAAGATGAGCGTGGCCGGCAGCGGCACCCCGGCGGCGCCGCTGATCCGGTTGCGCAGGTCGACGGAGGTGAGGGAGTCGAAGCCGAGGTCGCGGAAGGCGGTGGTCGGCTCGACCGCGTCGGCGCCGCCGTAGCCGAGGACGGCGGCGGCCTGGTCGCACACCAGCTCCTGGAGGGCGCGGTCGCGTTCGCCGCCGGTGAGGCCGGCGAGCTTCTCGGCGAACCCGTCGGCCGCGCCCGCCCCGGCGGGGCCGCCCGTGCCGGGCCGTGCCCCGGGCAGCGTGGACAGCAGGGGGCTGGGCCGGGTGGCGGTGAAGGCGGGCGCGAACACCGACCAGTCGACGTCGGCGACGGTGACGGTGGTGTCGCCGCCGTCCAGGGCGCGGCGCAGTGCGGTGAGCGCGCGGTCGGGGTCGAGGAGCGACATGCCCATCGCGCGGGCGGCCGAGCGGACGGTGCCGTGGGCGGCCATGCCGTCGCCGCCCCACGGTCCCCAGGCCACCGAGGTGGCGGGCAGTCCGGCCGCACGCCGGTGTTCGGCGAGGGCGTCGAGGTAGGCGTTGGCGGCGGCGTAGTCGGCCTGTCCCGCGCCGCCGACGGTTGCGGTCAGGGAGGAGAACAGCACGAACGCCGACAGGTCCCGGTCCGCGGTCAGTTCGTGCAGGTGGCGGGCGGCGTCGGCCTTGGGTGCGAGGACACCGGCGAACCGCTCGGGGGTGAGGGCGTCCAGGACGCCGTCGTCGAGGACGCCGGCCAGGTGCAGCACGGCGGTGAGGGGGTGTTCGGCCGGTACGGAGTCCAGCAGCGCGGCCAGCGCCCGGCGGTCGGCGACGTCGCAGGCGGCGAGGGTCACCCGGGTGCCGGCCCCGGTGAGTTCGCGGACGAGGTCGGTGGCGCCGGGCGCGTCCATGCCCCGCCGGGAGGTCAGCAGCAGGTGGTCGGCGCCCCTCGGCGGCGAGCCACCGGGCGACGGCCGTGCCGACGGCGCCGGTGGCCCCGGTGACCAGCACCGTGCCGGACGGCTTCCAGGGGGTTCCGGCGCGGGCCGGGGCGTGCTCCAGGCGCCGGCCGTAGGCACCCGACTCGCGCAGTACGACCTGGTCCTCGCCGCCTGCGTCGCCGAGCAGGGCGGCCAGCCGGGCGAGGGTCTGCGGACCGGGCGCGGCGGGCAGGTCGACCAGCCCGCCCCAGCGTTCTGGGTGCTCCAGGGCGGCGACCCGGCCGAGGCCCCACACCCGGGCCTGGGCGAACCCGGTGACGGCGGCGGCGGTGCCGTGGGCGACGGCGTCACGGGTGACGCACCACAGCGGGGCCGTGATTCCGGCGTCCCCCGAGGGCTTGGACGAGGGTGGCGGTGGCGGCCGGTTCGGTGGCGGGCGCCAGCAGGGACAGGACACCGTCGGCGCCGTCCCGGCCGGCGAGCAGTCCGGCGAGTTCCGTGCGGTCGGCCGGGTCCGGCACCGCGAGGGTGTCGACGGCGAGGCCCCGTTCGGTGAGCCCGGTCAGGACGGCGGTCGTCCAGGGGTCGTCGGTGGCGGGGACGACGGCCAGCCAGTGGCCGCCGCGCGCCGGGGTGGCGGCGGGCGCGAGCGGCTCCCAGGTGACGCGGTACCGCCAGCCGTCGGCCGCGGCGTTGGCCTGCCGCTGCTCGTGCCAGGCGGCCAGGGCCGGTACGACGGCGGCGACGGACGTCTCGTCGGTGACGCCGAGGGTGGCGGCGACGGCGGTCACGTCCTGCTCCCGGACCAGTTCCCAGAACGGGTCGGCGGCGTCACCGCCCGCGCGGGCCGCCGCGGAGCGCTCGGCCTGGAGGATGGGAGCGTCCTCCCAGTGCCGGTCGCGGCGGAACGGGTACGTGGGCAGGCCGACCTTGCGGCCGCCGGCGAACACCACCGGCCAGTCGGGGCCGGTGCCGGTCAGGTGCAGGCGGCAGACGGCGTCGAGGAGGGCGGCGTCCTCGGCGCGGTCGCGGCGCTGGGTGCCGATGACCTCGGGCACCGTGTCCTGGGCCAGGTTGGTGAGCACCGAGTCCGGGCCGACCTCCAGGAGGCGGGTGGCGCCCTCGGCGACCAGGGTGGTGACCCCGTCGTGGAAGCGGACGGCCTCGCGGACGTGGCGCACCCAGTAGTCGGGCGAGGTGAGGTCACCGGCCATGCGGCCGGTGACGTCGGAGACGACCGGCAGGGCGGGCTCGTGGAAGGTGAGGCCGGCCAGCACCTCGCGGAACGCGTCGAGCATGGGGTCCATGCGGTGGGAGTGAAAGGCGTGCGACACCTTCAGCCGGGTGGACTTCTCCACCCGCGCGGCGACGGCGAGCACGGCCTCCTCGTCGCCGGAGATCACCACCGCGCGCGGGCCGTTGACGGCCGCGATGCCGACGCCGTCGATGAGCAGCGGGGTGACCTCGGCCTCGCCGGCGAGCAGGGACACCATCGCACCGCCCGCGGGCAGGTCCTGCATGAGCCGGCCGCGGGCGGCGACCAGGGCGACGGCGTCCTTCAGGTTTAGGACGCCGGCGACGTGCGCGGCGACGACCTCGCCGATGGAGTGCCCGGCGAGCAGGTCCGGGCGGATGCCCCAGTGTTCCAGCAGCCGGTACAGGGCGGTCTCGAAGGTGAACAGGGCGGCCTGCGTGTACGCGGTCTGGTTCAGGCGGGCGGTGGCGGGGTCGGTGTCCTCGAACATGACCTCACGCAGCGGCCGGTCCAGATGGGTGTCGAACGCGGCGCAGGTCTCGTCGAAGGCGGCGGCGAACACCGGGAACGCGGCGTGCAGGGTGCGGCCCATGCCCGGGCGCTGGGAGCCCTGCCCGGAGAACAGCACGCCGAGGCGGCCGGGTTCGGGAGGCACCACGGCGGGCCTGCTGCCGTCGGCGACGGCGCGCAGCCCGGCCAGCAGCTCGTCCCGGTCGCGGCCGGTGACGGCGGCCCGGTGGGTGAACACGGTGCGGGTGGTGGCCAGCGAGTATCCGACGTCGTACGGGTCGAGGTCGCCGGCCACCGCGAGCAGCCGCTCCGCCTGCCGCTGGACGGCGTCGGCGCCCTTGCCGGACAGCACCCAGGGGACGACGGGCAGCGCGGCCCGCTCCGGGGCGGGCTGTGCCGTCTCGACGGGCGGTGCCTCCTCCAGGATGGTGTGGGCGTTGGTGCCGGAGATGCCGAAGGAGGACACGCCGGCGCGGCGCGGGCGTCCGTCGGGGGTGTCCCAGGGGCGGGACTCGGTGAGCAGCCGGACGTCGCCGGTGCTCCAGTCGACGGCGGTGGAGGGCTTCTCCGCGTGCAGGGTGCGGGGCAGGGTGCCATGGCGCATCGCCATGACCATCTTGATGACGGCGCCGACGCCGGCCGCGGCCTGCGGGTGGCCCATGTTGGACTTGATGGAGCCGAGCCACACCGGCCGGTTCTCCGGCCGGTCCTGCCCGTAGGCGGCGATGACGGCCTGTGCCTCGATGGGGTCGCCGAGGGTGGTGCCGGTGCCGTGCGCCTCGACCGCGTCGATGTGGTGCGGGGCGAGCCGGGCGTCGGCGAGGGCCTGCCGGATGACCCGGATCTGGGCCGGGCCGCTCGGTGCGGTCAGGCCGTTGGAGGCGCCGTCCTGGTTGACGGCCGAGCCGCGGACGACGGCGAGCACCTCGTGCCCGTTGCGCAGGGCGTCGGACAGCCGCTCCACCAGCAGCATGCCGGCGCCCTCGGCCCAGGCGGCGCCCGCCGCGTCGTCGGAGAAGGAGTGGCAGCGGCCGTCGGGGGACAGCGCGCGGCGCTCGCTGAACTCGATGAACATCTCCGGGCTGGCCATGACGGCGGCGCCGCCCGCCAGCGCCAGGGAGCACTCTCCCCTGCGCAGCGACTGGATCGCCGAGTGCAGCGCCACCAGCGAGGAGGAGCAGGCGGTGTCCATGGTGACCGCGGGGCCCTCCAGGCCGAGGGTGTAGGCGATGCGGCCGGAGACGATGCTGCCGGAGATGGTGCCGCCGATGTAGTCGTGGTGCATCAGGCCGACGAAGACGCCGGTCGGGGTGCCCTTCACCGTGGTGGGGTCGATGCCGGCCCGTTCGAAGGCCTCCCAGGCGACCTCCAGCAGCAGCCGCTGCTGCGGGTCGGTCCCGGGCGCGTCCTTGGGGCTGATGCCGAAGAAGGCGGGGTCGCACTCGGCGGCGTCGTGCAGGAACCCGCCGTGGCGGACGTAGGACTTGCCGGGGGCGCCGGGCTCGGGGTCGTAGATCGCCTCGACGTCCCAGCCGCGGTCGGTGGGGAACTCGGTGACGACGTCGGTGCCCTCGTCGACGATCCGCCACAGGTCCTCGGGGGTGCGCACCCCGCCCGGGTAGCGGCAGCCCATGCCGATGACGGCGACGGGCTCGCGGTCCTGCTCCTCCAGCTCGCGTACGCGGCGGCGGCTGCGCTCCAGCTCGGTCGTGGCCCGCTTGAGGTAGTCGCGGAGCTTGTCGGCCGTGGCCGAGTCTTCCATCACAGGGCTCCCAGTTCGTTGTCGATCCTGGCGAAGAGTTCGTCGTCGCTGGCTTCGCCGAAGTCCTCCGGCGCCACGGGCGCGGGGTGCCGTCCGTGGGTGTCCTGCCAGCTCCGGAGCAGCGCTTCGAGGCGTGCGGTGACGCGGGCGTGGCTGCCGCCTTCGTCGGGCAGGGTGAGCAGCGCGGCTTCGAGGCGGTCCAGCTCGGCCAGCGCGGTCCGGGCCCGGTCGGCCGGTCCGGGCACGAGCGCGGACTTGAGGTGGGCGGCGAGGGTGGTGGGGGTGGGCTGGTCGAAGACGAGTGTCGCGGGCAGGGTGAGCCCGGTGGCGCCGGCCAGGAGGTTGCGCAGTTCGACGGCGGCGAGCGAGTCGAAGCCCATCTCCTGGAAGGCGCGTCCCGGGTCGACCGACTCGGGCGAGGGGTGCCCGAGGACGGCGGCGACGTGGGTGCGGACCAGTTCCAGCAGGGCGCGGTCCCGTTCGGAGTCGGCCAGCGCTGCCAGCCGGTCGCGCCAGGAGCCGGCGGGGGCGCCCGGGGCGGGCTCGGCACCCCGCCGGGCGGTCCGTACCAGGCCGCGCAGCAGCGCCGGTACGCCGTCCGGCCGGGCGCGCACCGCGGGGGCGTCCAGGCGTACGGGCACCAGGACGGCGTCCTCGCCGCCGAGGCCGGCGTCGAAGGCGCGCAGTCCCTGGGCGGGGGTCAGGGGCGGCAGGCCGAGCCGGCGCAGCCGTTCCAGGCCGGCGGCGTCGATGCCTGCGCTCATGCCGCCGGCGCCGGACCACAGGCCGTAGGCGAGGGAGACGGCGGGCAGGCCGAGCGAGCGGCGGTGGGCGGCGAGGGCGTCGAGGAAGGTGTTGGCGGCGGCGTAGTTGGCCTGGCCCCCGCCGACCAGCAGACCAGCGGTGGAGGACAGCAGGACGAACGCCGACAGGTCCTGGTCGCGGGTCAGTTCGTGCAGGTTCCAGGCGGCGTCCACCTTGGGCCGCAGCACCCGGTCGACCCGGTCCGCGTCGAGCGTGGCGAGGACGCCGTTGTCGACGACGCCGGCCGCGTGCACCACGGCCCGCACGTCGTGCTCCGCTAGCAACGCCGCCAGCCCGGCGCGGTCGGCGGCGTCGCACCGGGCGATGACCACGTCGGCGCCCAGCTCGTGCAGCGCGTCGCCCAGTTCGGCCGCTCCGGGGGCGTCCACCCCGCGCCGGCCGGCCAGCAGCAGGCGCCGTACGCCGTGCTCGGTGACCAGGTGACGGGCGATCAGGGCGCCGAGGCCGCCGGTGCCGCCGGTGATCAGGACGGTGCCGTCCGGGTCCCAGGCGAGCGGGCTGCCGGGCTTGGCGCGGGCCAGCCGTGGCAGCCGTACCTCGCCGTCCCGCACCGCGACCTCCGGTTCGCCGGAGGCGAGCGCGGCGGCGAGGGCTGGTCCCGGGGCGGCGCTGCCGTCGCTGTCGACCAGCAGGAACCGGCCGGGGTTCTCGGCCTGGGCCGCGCGGACCAGCCCGTACAGGGGGGCGTGGCCGAGGTCGCCGGCGCGCAGCAGGACGGCGAGCCGGCGGTCGGCGTGGTCCTCGTCGGCCGGCCAGGCGCGCAGCGCGTCCAGCGTGGCGTGCACCCGCTCGCGCACCAGGGCGGGCAGGTCGGTCACGGCGCCGGGGGTGGCCGGTACGGCCAGCACCACCAGGTCGGGCACCGGGCCGGCGGCGGTGAGGGCGGCCAGGCCGGGGTGGTGGGGCGCGTCGAGGCCGGTGTGCGTGACACCGGTGTCGTCGGTCCCGGTGTGTGCTCGGCCGGTGTGCGCGAGGCCGCACACGGCCAGGGCGGGCGTGCTGGCGGTCGCCGGGACGGGCGCCGGGACGAGGTCGACCCGGTACAGCGGGTCGTCGCCGTCCCCGGCGAGCTGCTCGGCGGAGACGGGGCGGGCCACGAGGCTGCGGACGGTCGCGACGGGCGCGCCGGTGGCGTCGGCCAGGGTGAGGGCGACGGCCTCGGGGCCGGACGGCGACAGGTGCAGGCGCAGGGTGTCGGTGCCCGCCGCGTGCAGGGTGACACCGCCCCAGGCGAACGGCAGCACCGCCTGGCCGCCGGGCAGGTCCAGCAGGTTGACGTGCAGGACGGCGTCCAGCAGCGCCGGGTGCACGCCGTACGCGGCGGCGGTGGCGCGGGCGCTCTCGGGCAGGGCCGCCTCGGCGAACAGCTCGTCCCCGCGGCGCCACATGGCGCGCAGGCCCTGGAAGACCGCGCCGTAGCCGTAACCGGTGCGGGCCAGTCCGGGGTAGAGGCCGTCCAGGTCGACGGGTTCGGCGTCCCGGGGCGGCCAGTCGGTCAGGCCCACCGGGCTCGACCCGTCGCCGGTCGTGGAGGTGAGGACGCCGGCGGCGTTGCGGGTCCACGGGGCGTCGGGGGTGTCGGCGCGGCGGGACCAGACGGTCAGCTCCCGCCGTCCGTCCTGTTCCTCGCCGACGGCGGCCTGGACGGCCAGCGCCCCCTGCTCGGGCAGGATCAGCGGGGCGTGCAGGGTGAGTTCGCCGACGGTGTCGCAGCCGGTGCGCTCCGCGGCCCGGAGTGCCAGCTCCACGAAGGCGGTGCCGGGCAGCAGCACGGTTCCGTGCACGGCGTGGTCGGCGAGCCACGGGTGGGAGGCGAGGGAGAGCCGGCCGGTGAGGACCGCTCCCCCGGTGCCGGGCAGGTCGGTCGCGGCGGTCAGCAGCGGATGGCCGGTGGCGCTCTGTCCCAGGCCGTCGGCATCGCCGCTGCCGCCGGCGCCGGCCTCCAGCCAGAGGCGTTCACGCTGGAAGGCGTAGGTGGGCAGGTGGGTGTGCCGGGCGTGGTGCGGGGCGAAGAACGCCGCCCAGTCCACGGCGGTGCCGGCCGCGTGCAGCCGGGCCACGGCCGTGACCAGGTCGCGTTCCTCGTCGCCGGCGCGGCGCAGTCCGGCGACGGTCACGCTGTCCTCGGGCACGCAGTCCACGGCCAGCGCGGTCAGGGCCGCGTCCGGGCCGACTTCGAGGAACGCCCGGACGCCCAGCTCGTGCAGGGCGGTCATGGCGGGGGCGAAGCGGACGGGCCGGCGGACGTGGTCCACCCAGTGACCGGGGGTGGCCAGTTGCGCGGGCTCGATGAGGGCGCCGGTGAGCGTGGACACGATCGGGATGCGCGGCTCGGCGAAGGAGCACATGGCGGCGGCCTCGGCGAAGCCGGGGAGCATCGGTTCCGTCAGCGGCGAGTGGAAGGCGTGCGAGACCTTCAGCCGCTTGCCCTGGAAGCGGGTGGCGAGGGCGGCCACGGCGTCCTCGGCACCGGAGATCACCACGGAGCGCGGGCCGTTGACGGCGGCGAGGCCGACCCGCTCGTCCAGGTGGGGGGCGACCTCGTCCTCCGTGGCGCGTAGCGCGGCCATGGCACCGCCCGCGGGCAGGGCCGCCATCAGGGTGCCGCGCGCGAGGACGAGGTGGACGGCGTCCGGCAGGGACAGCACCCCGGCGACGTGGGCGGCGGCGATCTCACCGACGGAGTGGCCGGCCAGGTAGTCGGGGGTCACGCCCCAGGACTCCAGGAGCCGGTACAGGGCCACTTCGGTGGCGAAGAGGGCGATCTGCGCGTAGTCGGTACGGGTGAGCAGGTCGGCGTCGCCGTCGATGACGTCGGCGAGCGGCCGCTCCAGGCTCCGGTCGGCGAGGGCGCACACCGCGTCGAAGGCCTCCGCGTACACCGGGAACGCGCGGTGCAGGTCCCGGCCCATGCCGATCCGCTGGGTTCCCTGACCGGTGAACAGGAAGGCGGTCCTGCCGCCGGCCGGGGTGAGCGCGGTGGCGGCGGCGAGGCCGGCGAGCAGGTCGCCGGTGTCCCGGCCGACCGCGACGGCGCGGTGCTCGAAGCGGGCGCGGGTGGTGGCGAGCGACAGCCCGAGGTCGGCCGGGCGGGTGCCGGGGTGTGCGTCGAGGTGGTCGCGCAGCCGCGCGATCTGCGCGGTGAGGGCCTGGCGGGTACGGCCGGAGACAATCCAGGGAACGCAACCGCCCCCCCGGCCGGGCGAGTTCTCCCCGCCCCCTTCCCGCACGGGCGCGTTCTCCGCGCCCTCTTCCCCGCCGGCCGGCTTCTCCGCGCTCTCGGGGTTCTCGGGGTTGGCGGGGTTGGCGGGGTTGGCGGGGTTGGCGGGGTTGGCGGCCGGCTCCGGGTCGGCGGGCGCCTGCTCCAGGACGACATGCGCGTTGGTGCCGCTGATGCCGAAGGAGGAGACGGCGGCGCGGCGGGGCCGGCCGGTGGCGGGCCACGGGCGCCGTTCCAGGGCCAGCTCGACGGCTCCCGCGCTCCAGTCCACCTGGTCGGTGGGCGCGTCGACGTGGAGGGTGGGCGGAACCTCGCCGTGCCGCATGGCCAGCACCATCTTGATGACGCCCGCGACGCCCGCGGCGGCCTGGGTGTGCCCGAGGTTGGACTTGACCGAGCCGAGCAGCAGCGGCTCGGCGCGGTCCTGGCCGTAGGTGGCGAGCAGCGCCTGCGCCTCGATCGGGTCGCCGAGCGAGGTACCGGTGCCGTGTGCCTCGACCACGTCGACATCGGCGGCGGTCAGCCCGGCACCGGCCAGCGCCTGCCGCACGACCCGCTGCTGGGACGGGCCGTTGGGCGCGGTCAGCCGGCTGCTGGCGCCGTCGGAGTTGACGGCGCTGCCCCGGACGACGGCGAGCACCGGGTGGCCGTTGCGCCGGGCGTCGGCGAGCCGTTCCAGCAGCAGCATGCCGGCGCCCTCGCCCCAGCCCGTGCCGTCGGCCGCGGCGGCGAACGCCTTGCACCGGCCGTCCGGCGCGAGCCCGCGCTGCCGGCTGAAGTCGATGAACGTCTCCGGTGTGGACATCACGGTGACACCGCCGGCCAGGGCGAGCGAGCACTCGCCCGCCTGCAGCGCCCGCACCGCCCAGTGCAGGGCGACCAGGGAGGACGAGCAGGCGGTGTCGACGGTGACCACCGGGCCTTCGAGCCCGAAGGTGTAGGCGACGCGTCCGGAGGCGATGCTCGCGGCGCTCCCGTTGGCGAGGTAGCCGTCGAGGTCGTCGGGTACGGAGGTGAGACGGGTGGCGTAGTCGTTGTACATCACGCCGGCGAACACGCCGGTACGGCTGCCGCGCAGGGAGGCCGGGACGATACCGGCCCGCTCGAAGGCCTCGTGCGAGATCTCCAGCAGCAGCCGCTGCTGCGGGTCCATGGCGAGGGCCTCGCGGGGGCTGATGCCGAAGAAGTCATGGTCGAAGTCGGCGGCGTCGTGCAGGAATCCACCGGTACGGGCGTAGGTCCTGCCGGGCCGCGCCGGGTCCGGGTCGTACAGGGCGTCCACGTCCCAGCCGCGGTCGGCGGGGAAGTCCGTCACCGCGTCGGTACCCGTCACGACGAGATCCCACAGGTCCTCGGGGGTGGTGACGCCGCCCGGATACCGGCAGCCGATGCCGACGACGGCGACCGGGCCGTGTGCGCGTTGCTCGTTCTCGCGCAGCCGCCGCCGCGCCTCCCGCAGGTCCGCGGTCGTCCGCCTGAGATAGTCGAGCAGTTGCTCTTCGTTGTTCACCAGCGCGCCATCCGATCGAGATCGAAGTGAGGGCCTGGGCCGTGCGGATCGCCTCCGGACGGTTTCCGGTCCGCTTCCCCTCCGCTGTCGGAGGCTAGGCAGCCGGCGATGACCCAGGACACCCCTACGGCCCCCAGGGGCCCCCACGGCGGTTAAGGGGTCCCTCTCCTGGGGCATCGCGCGCGATGATCTTCGTACGGCACTCCCGCGCGACGGTCGTCGACGGCATTCCGCGCGGAAGTCCGCGTACGGCATCCGTCACGAAGGTCAAGACTCCGGCGCGCCGGACCGTTCCCGCCGGCACCGCGGGGCGGCCCTCAGGTCAGCGCGCACTCCCACCGCCGGCACTCCCGCATCGCGGCAGAGGCACCGGACTCGTCGGCGCGGGCGGTCTCCAGGATCGCCGGATCGGGGAGGACCACGTACACGTGCCAACCACTTTGCGGGCTACCACGGACGACGGATCGACGAGTCGGGAAAGAGTTCGCAAAGTCGCCCTGGAGCAGGCGCAGTTGGTTCGGTGCCGGGTACCGAGGCCTGGCGCGGCGCGGCGCGGGGAAGGACCGGCAACCGCCGCGCCTTCCCTGGTCCGCCGACAAGGAAGACACCGGCTTCATGACATTCGGCTCGCGACCTGCCTTCCGTCCGGGTCCTCTTCGTGCGGCGCCACTCAGCCGATTGGTCACCGCCAACGCGCTCGGTTCGGTCGGGGACGGCGCACGGTTGGCGGCGCTGCCCCTGCTGGCGGCGGCCGTCACACACGACGTGTTCTGGGTGTCCGTGGTCGCCGCCGCAGGGCGGGCGGCCTGGCTGCCGGCACCGCTCATCGGCACCCTCGTCGACCGCATGGCGGCGCGCCGGTCCATGGTGGGCGCGGAGCTGGCACGCTGCGCCCTGCTGGCGGTGCTGGCCGCGGCCACGGCCGTCGGGTGGGTGCCTGTCACATTGCTGGTGCTGCTGGCCTTCCTCTGTGGCATCGCCGAGGTGTTCTTCGACAGCGCGGCCCAGGCGGTCGTACCGCGGCTGGCCGCGGACCGGCAACTGGAGCGGACGAACGCCCGGATCATCGGGGCGCAGATCACGGGGACCGGCTTCATCGGCCCTCCGCTCGGGGCGGCACTGTGGGCGGTCGGACAGCCGTGGCCGTTCGCGGTGGACGCGGTGACGTTCCTCGGATCGGCGCTCCTGCTCAGGGGCTTGCCTCTGGGCGCTCCCGGTGAGCGGACGGAGCATGGCGTCGCGGCTCTGCTGCGCGGCACCTGGGCCGGCCTGCGGCTGCTCGGCGGCGACCGGGTCCTGCGCCGCTGGTGGCGGCGGCCCTCGGCAGCCTGGCCGGCGCCAGGACGGCGGCTCGGACGGCGCACCGGCTGGGCACCCCTCGGAGCCTGGTGGTGTCGGTGACCGTGTCCGCGCTCACCTACCTGGTCGTCGCGGTGGTGCCCTGGTGGCCGCTTGTCGCGCTGATGCTGGCCGGGAACAGTGCCGCCGTGGTGCTGTGGAACGTCTGCACGGTCTCGCTCCGGCAACGGCTCGCCCCACCGGACATGCTGGGCCGTGTCACCAGCGGATACCGCCTCGCCGCCTGGGGGACCATGCCCGTCGGCGCCGCGCTGGGAGGCGTCCTGGCCGGACACGTCGGTCCCGGAGCAGCCTGGGCCGCGGCGGGCCTGCTGCTCCTGGGGTGCCTTCCGCTGCTGCGCGGGATGCCGTCGGCGCCGTCGCGGCGCACGGACGACCCCAGGCACCTTCCGGATGGTCACTCCCGGTAGCGAACGAGGTCGAAGACGGCACAGAAGTTCGGTTCGAGGTCTTCGACGGCATCCCGCCCGTCGCCGGACGACCCGGCCGGCCCCGAGGGCGGCCGGAGTGCCTCCCGGGCGACAAGGCGTACGACTGCCTTCGCCCTGCTCCACGAGTTCGAACACCTCGCGCTCCGCTGGGAACGACGTATCGAACTCCGCGACCCCATTCCTCTCGTCGGCTTGCAGCCTGATCCGCTGGAGACGCCTCAAGAAGACCGGAAAGGGTTTGAGCGAGGCGGCGCCCCGCTGCTGCTTGCACGGCGCGGGCCTTGCCCAGTTCAGCGCCGTCGAGCGTGGCCAGGTTGGCGCCTTCGCCGTTCGGAGCCGAAAGATGGGCGGCATCACCGAGCAGGGTCACCCCCGGCACCCGGTCCCACCGGTGCCCGGTCGGCAACGCGAGCGGCGCCTGCCGGGAGCCACGGTGGGCGCCGTCAGCAGGGCGCCAGGACGGTCCCGGCGTTCGGGGCCCACTTCCCATGGTCCACCGGGCTCCTCGGCCAAGGTGGTGGTCGGGCGATGGCCGGCAATGACCATCCGGCAGCACTCGGACATCGCCCCTACGGTGGTGGCATGGCAGTGATCGACGGTCGGCGGCGGGGAGCGGGAGCCGGGGGGCGGCACGATGGACGTGCTGGGGCCGGTTGTGCTCTTCGTGATGTCGGTCGTGGCCGCCTCCGTCATCCCGCACGAGCTCCGGATCTCGTTCCGTTGGCCTGCCGTGGTGCTGGCGGCGGTCGGCTGCTCCGCGTTGCTGTGGCGTCGTCGCCACCCGTTCGGCGTACTGGTCACCGCGGTCGCCTGCGGGGCCGCTTTCCAGGTACTGGGGGTTCGGGAGAGCCCCGCTGGTCACGAGCCCGGTCATGGTGTCCGTCTACACCGTGGCCGCCCGGACCGACCGGCGAACCACCTGGACCGTTGCTTCCGCCTCGGCTGCCCTGCTGGTGGGGGCGGCCATCGTGTTCACCCCTGGCTCGTGGCTGGCCCCGGACAATGCGGCGATGCTGGCCTGGACGGCTCTGCCCGCCGCCGTGGGGGACGGGGTGCGCTCGCGCCGCGCGTACGTGGCGGCCGTGGAGGAACGGGCGGAGCACGCGGAGCGGACCCGTGAACAAGAGGCACGGCAGCGAGTGGCGGCCGAGCGGGTCCGGATCGCACGCGAGCTGCACGACGTCGTCGCACACCACATCGCCTTGATCAACGCGCAGGCAGGTGTCGCCGTCCATCTGGTGGAGCGGCGGCCGGAGCAGCTTGTCACCGCTCTGGAGGGTATCCGGGACACCAGCCGGTCCGCGCTGGACGAACTGCGGGTGACCGTGAGCCTCCTGCGGCAGTCCGGTGACATGGAGGCGCCGCGGGATCCGATGCCGGGCCTGGCGCAGGTGCCGGCGCTGCTGGCGTCCTTCGAGCGTGCCGGCCTGTCGGTCAGGCACACGCGGCATGGCATGGCCGAGCCGCTGGCACCGGCGGTGGACGTGACCGCGTACCGCATCGTGCAGGAGGCCCTGACGAATGTGCGCAAGCACGCCGGGGCCGATCACGCCCGCCTCTACCTGCACTACCGGCCTCAATGGCTGACGATCACCGTCGAGGACGACGGGCGCGCACGACGGCCGCCCGAGCCCCGCCCCGGGACCGGACACGGGCTGATCGGGATGCGCGAGCGTGCGGCGAGCGTCGGGGGGAACCTGGAGGCGGCGGCGCGCCCCGACGGGGGCTTCACCGTCACCGCCGAACTGCCGCTGCGGCCGAGTCCGGCAACGGGAGTACCGCTCGGGCGGACCGCCGAGGAGAGACCGGCATGACGATCCGCGTACTGCTCGCCGACGACCAGGCCCTGCTGCGGGGCACCTTCCGGATGCTGTTCGATTCCGCCGACGACATGAAGACCGTGGGCGAGGCGTCCAACGGCCGCGAGGCAGTGGAGCTGGCGAGGACACAGCACCCTGACGTGATCCTGATGGACATCCGCATGCCCGAGATGGACGGCCTCGTCGCCACGCGGCTGATCGGCGAGGCCGAGGACCTCACGGAGGTGAAGGTCCTCATCCTGACCACCTTCGAGGACGACGAATACGTCGCAGAAGCACTGCGGTCGGGCGCGAGCGGCTTCCTCGGCAAAGGGGCCCTGCCCGAGGAGCTGCTCAACGCTGTCCGCACCGTCGCCGCAGGGGACGCGCTGCTGTCCCCCGCTGCGACCCAAGGGCTGATCAGGCGGTTTCTGTCGCAGCCGGAACCGTGCTCGGCAGCGGTGCACGAGCGGCTGGAATGCCTGACGCGACGGGAACGCGACGTCGTGGGGCTTGTCGCGCTGGGACTGTCGAACGACGAGATCGCCACCCGCCTGTTCGTCAGCCCACTGACCGCCAAGACTCACGTCAACAGGGCGATGACCAAGCTGGCCGCCCGGGACCGGGCCCAGCTTGTGGTCATCGCCTACCAATCCGGGCTGGTCAGCCTGGGGGCGGCAGTGACTCGCCCGTCAGCGTCCGGGTGACCGTCGGCACGGCTGGGAGCATGCTCCGGCCCGGACGTAGCCCGGCCTGCCGCGTACCGCGGCCGTGGTACCCGGGAATCGCTGCACGGGGACGACGCGCGAACGGCCGTCCCTGGGCGATGGTGAGGTCATGAATGGAGCTTCCGTACGAGTGCACCAGCCGTACACCGGCTCCGTTGCCGTTGGCCGCGCTCGGCCGTCGAACATTCTCGGCGTCCTCGGTCCACGCTCACTCCTGAGTCTCGTGGCGCCGACCGCGCGATTCACACCCTGCACGAAGGGAAACCCCGCCATGCTCGCTCCCTCCCAGAAATGCCGCACGATCTGCGACCTGCTGGCGGGACACGCACTCAATGTCCTGGAGCCCGCCGACGCGAGCGCCGTCGGCGCCCATCTGGCGACCTGTTCCACCTGCCGCGACGAGCACGACTGTCTGGCGGCCGTGGCCGCGCACCTGACCTCTCTCCGCGACGCCCTGGCGCGCGACACCGGCCGGCAGCGGCCGTCGTACGTGCCCGGCATGGCCGGGTCCCGCCACTGCCCACGCCACCAGCACCGGGGGCGGGGTTCTGCCCGCGGAGCCGTGGCCGCCTCGCTCACGCTGTCCCAGTGGGTGAGCCGGATCGCCTACGTCAGGTGAGCGCAGCGAGCGCGGCCCGCGGTGTCGCCGGTCCGTCAAGCCGTCCGACCCGGCGTACACGAACCTCTTTGACGCATCGGGGAACGGCACGACGGCGCGGGCCACGGGTTGCCGCTCGCGCGACATCCGGCCCGCGCCGTCGCAGGACACCGACGAGCACGCCCGTAGGAGTACCGCTCCTTACGACGTGGGCACTGCGGTCCGGCGCTCCTGTACCTGCGCGTAGGCCATCAGGCCGAACAGGACGGCGAGCAGGACGGCGGACGAGCCCGCCGTACCGAGATCCAGGCCGCCCTTCGCGGCCGGCTTGGTGAGAAAGTCACCAGCGGTGGCGCCGAGCGGGCGGGTGAGGACGAAGGCGATCCAGAACAGCAGCACGTTCGGCACCGCGGGCACCTTCATCAGCGCCACGAGCACGGCGAGCACCCCGGTCACGAGGAGGGCGCCGCCCAGGTAGCCGAGGCCGGAGCTGTCGGACAGAAAGTCGCCCATCGACGTGCCGAGGGTGTTGGAGACCAGGATCGCCGACCAGAACAGGGCTTCGCCCCTGAAGGTGACGATGTCGCGGATCTGGAACGTCATCCCGCTCAGCTTCCAGGCCAGGAAGATCGCCAGGAGGATCGAGATCAGGATCGCCGCGCCGGTCGGATAGCCCAGGCCGAGCCCCTGCGGACCCCAGCCGAGCGACTTGGCCCCGTTCGAGAGGAACTTGGCGCTGGCGTCGCGGTTCATGAAGTCGGACATCGTGGTGCCGGCCATGCTGGTCGAGAGGATGACCGTCCAGTAGAAGAACGGGTTGTAGCGGCTCGACCGCAGTTGGACCACCAGTGTCACCACGAAGATCAGGAACAACGCGATCGTGGTGAGGAAGTAGCCGAGCTTCAGTGTCTGCGCGAAGAGGTCGCCCGCCGTCTCGCCCAGGGTCGTCGCGGCGACCTTCATGATCCAGAATGCCAGGGTGACCTCGGGCAGCTTCTTCATCACCGACTTGGTCGTACTCGACGTGCTCGCCACGTCGAGGTCGGTGAGGACCTCCTGCTTCTCCAAAGGAACTGCTCCTATCCGGTTGAACGGCGGAGCGCTCGCCCCGAAACGGTGACGAGCGCCCTGTGGAATGAGCCGGCCGTCAGGTGCGGCCGGGACCGTCCACCCTGACAGAGATGGCCTGAACGGTTCCTGAACGTCACTGTTCCCGAAGCTCAGGCTGTGTGCACGCTTGCTTGCTCCGGTTCGTTGACATCCTTTCGGGTGACGGAGAGGTAGACGACCAGGCCGAGGATGACCGCAAGGAACAGGACGCTGGTCACGACGGTGCCCAGGCCGATGCCGCCGTCACCGGTGGGCTGGGAGAGGTAGTCACCGATCGAGGCGCCGAGAGGCCGGGTGAGGATGTAGGCGATCCAGAAACTCCACACCGCGTCCAGGCCCAGCGCGGAGTGCGCGATGGCGACCGCGGCGATGGCCGCCACGAACAGGACGGCGGACAACCAGTATCCGAGGTTCATACGCTCGGAGACCAGGTCACCGGCGGCGGTGCCCAGGGCGAACGTGAACAGGACCGCCAGCCAGTAGAAGGACTCGCGGCTGCGGGTGTCGATGTGATGGATGGACAGCGTCCGCTCGCGCCGGTACCAGATCACGAAGACGACCGCGAGGAGGATCGCGAAGACGGTCGTACTGGTCTCCAGCGGCACACCCATGTTGTCGGTGAGGTTGTCGCTGATCAGCGTGCCCACTACGCTGATCAGCGCCACGGCGAGCCAGTACACGCCCGCCCGGTAGGCGAGCGTGCGGAACTGCACCACCAGCACCACGGCCAGCAACGCGCTCATCAGCACCGACACACCGGTCAGTCCCAGACCGGCCTTCTCGTTCAGCAGGTCTGCCGCGGTCTCGCCGACCGTCGTGCACAGCACCTTGATCAACCAGAAGTAGACGGTGACCTCGGGCACCTTGTTCCAGCGCAGCCGGTGCCGCGAAGGGGCCGCCTGGCCGGCCTCGGGTACCACCTGGTTCGCAGACGTTTCATAGGTCATGGGGCCCGAGGGTGCCACCGGGCACCTGAACACATCCTGACTGCCGCCGTGGACCACTCACCCCCGCCGGTACCGCAGGAAGGCCGATGCCGTGGCTCTGTACGAGTCCGCGCCCGGGGCGACGTACAAGAGCATCGCCGCCGACCTGGGCATCAACCGGGCCACGCTGCGTGAGTCGGTGCCGCGGGAGCGCGGAAGCCGCGGTGTCGCCGGCGCAGACCCGTCGGGCTCGCTGTCCGGTATGTCAACTGTCGGGAAGCCGCCCCCTGCCCTGGCAGCGCCCTCCCCATCGGCTCCCAGGCCCAGCTCCAGATCCGCGACCTCGGCGACGCGCTCGACAATGCGTGGCCTTCACCACAATTTGCTCAAATCTGGACAGAGGCGTGCCTATAAGTGGTTTCATGCTGGTTGCACTCCTTCGGCGATCAGCGCAGCGATGCAAAGACCAGTGGCATGGAGAAGCCTTTGATCACGCTCTACAAACGACGCACCGGGCTGGTGGCCACGGCCGGCGTACTCGGCGGCGTACTCGCGGTCACGGCCCTCGGCGGTACAAGCAACGCTGCCACCAGCGGCAACGATGCCGGGACCCCCCCGAAGACGCAGGCGCGGGTGAATCAGGCGGGCGCCCAGGAAGCCTCGGACGCCCGCATAGAGATCACGCCCGGGCAAGGTGCCCACAACGTCGGGATCAACGGCCCGGTCGGTGTCACCGTCAGCAACGGCAACCTCACCAAGGTGACCATGACCGCCGTCGCGACCGGTGCCGAGATCCCGGGCACTCTGTCCGCGGACGGCACCTCCTGGAAGCCGCACGGCCGGCTGGGGCGTGCCACCAAGTATCAGATCGCCGCAGAGGCCGAGGACGCCAAGGGCCGCTCCGCCACCGGTAACGCCACGATCACCACGGTCTCCCCGGCCAACGACTTCATAGGGCACGTCTCCCCCGAGGACGGCTCGACCGTCGGCGTGGGCATGCCGGTGACGGTCGACTTCGGCAAGGCGATCAGCGACAAGGCCGCCGTGGAGGCGGAGATCCAGGTCAGGTCCAGCAGCGGCCAGCGGGTCGTCGGTCACTGGTTCAACGACCACCGCTTGGACTTCCGCCCCGAGAGCTACTGGAAGCCCGGCTCCACCGTCACCGTCACGCTCAACCGCCACGGCATCCGGAAGACGGTCACGTTCAGGATCGGCCGGAGCCAGATCAGCACCGTGGACGCGAAGACGAAGCAGATGACCGTCGTCCGGGACGGCAAGACGATCAAGACCATCCCGATCTCGTCAGGCAGCCCCGAACACCCGACGTACAACGGTCAGATGGTGATCTCCGAGAAGTTCAGGCAGATCCATATGAACGGTGCGAGCGTCGGCCTCACGGAGAAGGACGGCAAGCCCTCGTACGACATCAAGGCCGTACCGCACGCCATGCGCCTTACCGACTCGGGCACGTTCATCCACGGCAACTACTGGGGTACCGACTCGGTCTTCGGCAAGGTCAACACCAGCCACGGCTGCGTAGGCCTGAAGGACGTCAGGGGCGGCGGCGACGGCAGGCAGCCCGCCGCGTGGTTCTTCGACCACTCGATGATCGGTGACCTCGTGATCCTCAAGAACTCCGAGGACAAGACCACGTTGGCCCCGGACAACGGCCTCAGCGACTGGAACATGTCGTGGAGCGAGTGGGTCGCGGGCAGCCCGACCACCTGACACCAGCCCACCCCGGCCTGCGGCCCCCCACCCGGTACGCGGGGAACGGGCACGCCGGGTTCGGCGAGCGGCACGGAGCAACGGACCGGTGGCAACACCGGCATCACACTCCGTGCCGACTCAACAGGCACCCTCCCCGCAGGCGGCCCCCGCGCAGGGCGCGCACGCCCGATCGCGCCCTGCGCGCGCGGACGGCCCGCGCCCGAAAAACAGGGGCCTGAGCGACCCGTGAGATGTGTCGGAGGCCGCTGCGTATTTCACGGGATGGGCGGAGGCGAGTCCGGTCGGATGAGGAGCAGGGCGCGGTCGTCCGTGTAGTCGGCGCCTGGCTGGTGGTCGAGGAACAGCTCGCACAGGCGGTGCACGTTCAGGCCGGCGCCCCGGCGGGCTGTCTCGGTAAGGCGCTCAAGACCGGTGTCCAGGGGTTCCCTGCGGCGTTCGATCAGGCCGTCGGTGTAGAGCAGGACGGCCTCGCCCTCGGCCAGGCTGGTTTCGCTCTGGCGGTAGCGGGCGCCGGGGACGGGTCCCACGGGCGGGGAGATGGGGCCGTCGAGGTAGCGGCTGGAGCCGTCGGGGTGTACCACGAGCGGCGGGGGATGTCCGGCCTTGACGTAGGTCAGGGTGCGGGTGGGCCGGTGGTAGAGCAGGTAGGCGGCGGTCGCCATCTGGCTGCGGTGGTAGAGGTGCAGGTACTCGTTGAGCTCGCGGAGTACCGCTTCCGGGTGGGTGCCGCAGCGCAGGACGATCCCGCGCAGGGCGGCGATGATCTGGGCCATGACGGCTGCCTGGGGCAGGCCGTGGCCGGCGACGTCACCGATCGACAGACCGATGTGGTCCTCGTCGAGGTCGTAGAGGTCGTACCAGTCGCCGCCGACCATGACCATGTCGCTGCCGGGCGCATAGCAGGTGGCCACCTCCAGACCGGCGATGTCCGGCAGTCGGGGCAGGAGGCTGAGCTGGAGGCGTTCGGCGACACGGTGTTCGTGCTCGTACAGCCCGGCGCGGTGCACTGCCTGGGCGATCTGCATGGCCACCGCGGCCAGATGCTCGGCTTCGGGCATTCCGGCCGCTCCCGGACGCACGGCCAGGGCGCCCAGGACGACGCTGTCGGCTTCCAGCGTGATCAGTGCCGTCCCCGTGGCGGCAGGGGCGGTGCTGTCTTCAGGCTGGTCGAGGTCGTTCCAGGTGATGTCGGTGAGGGCTCGCAGTTCCTCACCGGGTTCCAGCGGGGGCACCAGGCGCTGGGAGTGCAGATGCAAGGTCACATGGTCGACGTCGAGGACCCGTGCGGCGGTGGTCGCCACGGCCTCGGCGACCTGGGCGAGCGTCGCGGCTGATGCCAGCGCCGCGGTCAGCCGATACAGGCGTTGCAGACGGGCGCGGGCGGCCTGCTCGGCGAGCAGCAGTTCCTCACGCTGTGTTTCCGCGGTGCGCCGGATGGCGATTTCCCGGTTGAGCGCGCTGACCTGCTGGCTGAGGACAGCGAACCGGTCGGACTGGTCGAGACGGCGCAGGCTCAGTTGCACCACCGTCCCGGGACCCTGCCACCAGGTGGCACGCACACCGCGGCAGCGAAAACGCACCGGGCTGCCGTCGCTGTCCTTGAGGACGAGCGCTCCCGGCAGCGGGCTGCCGCTGCGCAGCCAGTTGCCCAGGTGCGTGCGCAGGACGCCGGCGTCATCCTGGATCAGGGCGTACAGGCTCGCGCCCGCGCACAGTTGAGGAATCGAGGCGGTGGCGGCGGGGTTGGCTGCCAGGATCGTGCCGTCCCCCGCGCACAGGATGACGGGGTGGGGCAGGGTATGGGTGATGGCCTCGAACAGGCCGGTGTTCACGCAGGTACCGTACCGTTGGCCGGGCCGCCGGAGGGTAGCTCTGCGTCGCCGAAGTACTCACGTCGGGTGGCCGGTCCGGCGCCGGGCACCAGGTTCACGACGACGCGGCAGCCGGCGTCGCCGCGGGCGATGGTCTCGTGCAGTTCGACGCTGGCGTAGCCGAGATTGCGGGCGGCGATGGTCCCGAAGACGTTCGAGGTCATCATGCACATCGACTCACGGCCCAGGACCTTCTCCGCGAACGGACAGGCACGGTTGCCCAGAACGATCTTCGTGTCATCCTGTTCGATGACGTAGAAGTCACCCTTGATGCGCCGCTTGAGGTCCACCAGCGCCTCCGCGACCTGCTCCCGGGACAGCGTGTCGGTACCGAGCGCCTTGAGGTACATATCGTCGATCTGGCTGCCCACCGCCTGGCCCACCAGACTGATGTAGCCGGACGCCTCCTCCAGACCGATCACCGATTCCAGCGACGTCGCCAGCTCGCGCACCAGCGTCCGCAGGAACACATCACGGTTCAGGTCAATTTCCACGTCGACCGGGTGGCTCATTCTTACGTTCCCCTTGTGGGTGTGTGGGGGGTTGATTCGGACTGACTGGCTGGTGGGGCGGGATGGGACGGGAGCTTCATCTCGGCGTCGTGGCCGTCCGCTGAGGCTGCGTCGCTGCTCTCACACGCAGGCGCGAGATGTCTCGGTCAGGTGCGGGGGAGGCGGACGACGGTCACGAAGAATTCGTCGATCTGCCGGATGGCGGAGACGAACTGGTCGAGGTCGACGGGCTTGGTGACGTAGGCGTTGGCGTGGAGGCGGTAGCTGCGCAGAATGTCCTCCTCGGCTGAGGATGTGGTCAGGACGACGACGGGGATGTGGGCGAGGTCGGGATCGGACTTGATGCGTTCGAGGACTTGCCGGCCGTCGTATCTGGGCAGGTTGAGGTCCAGCAGGATCAGGTCGGGGCGCGGGGCGCTGGTGTGCTCGCCCTGGCGGTAGAGGAAGTCGAGGGCTTCCTGGCCGTCGCGGGCGACGTGCAGGGTGTTGCCGATCCTGTTGTCTTCGAAGGCCTCACGGGTCATGAGCTCATCGCCGGGGTCGTCTTCGACCAGGAGGACCTCGATGGGCTGGACGGGCGGGGTGCTCACGCTGGGACTCCTTCACGGTCTGCCGGCTGTTCGTCGTGGGGCGGGGGGGGGGTTGGGGTTGTCCGGGCAGCGTGAAGCAGAGCCGGGCCCCGTCGCTGTGGGCGGTGTCGATCCAGATGCGGCCACCGTGGTGCTCGATGATCTTTTTGCACAGGGCGAGGCCTATGCCGGTACCGGTGTAGGCGTCGCGTCCGTGCAGGCGCTGGAAGATGACGAAGACTTTGTCGGCGAATTCCTCGGGAATGCCGATGCCGTTGTCAGTGACGCAGAAACGCCATGCGTTGTCTTCGGCGTCGCGGGCGACGGTGATGTGTACGGCGACGGCGCGGTCGGGGGTGCGGAATTTGACGGCGTTGCCGATCAGGTTTTGCCACAGCATGGTCAGCAGGGTGGGATCACCGGTGACGTGCGGCAGCCGCTCGGGGCGCTCGATGAGCGCGTCCGCTTCGTCCACGGCCGCGGTGAGGTTGGCCAGGGCCTTGTCCAGGACGGTGTCGAGGTCGACGGGTTCACGGGCGTCGTTGAGCCGGCCGACCCGCGAGAAGGTCAGCAGATCATTGATCAGTACCTGCATGCGCTTGGCGCCGTCGACGGCGAAGTCGATGTACTGCTTGCCGCGGCCGTCGAGCTGCTCGCCGTAGCGTTTGTCCAGGAGCTGGCAGAAGGAGGCCACCTTACGCAGGGGCTCTTGCAGGTCGTGGGAGGCGACGTAGGCGAACTGCTCGAGTTCGGCGTTGGAGCGCCGCAGCTCGGTCGCCTGGGTGTCCAGGTCTTGTGCCTGCTGGGTCAGGCGTTGCTGCTGGGAGCGGGAGGCTGCGAGTTCGTTCACGATGCGCAGGCGCATGTCCTCCACGTCCCAGGCCACGGAGCGCAGGTCGCTGGGGCCGCGGGCGGAGATGCGGTGGCCGAAGTCACCGTCAGCGACCCGCCGGGCGTCGGCGCGCAGGTGGCGCAGTGGCCGGACGACGAAGAAGTGGAGCATGACCGCCAGAGCTGCTCCGGTGAGCAGCAGGGCGGTGAGCATGGCGACAAATGACCAGTTGCGGACAGAACGGGTTTGCTGCAACTGTGCTTCGGTCCGCTCTCCGGCCTGTTCGAGGTGCGCGTTCTGCTGGGTGAACAGGGTGCGCAGGTGGTCGAAAGCCCGGCGTCCCTGCTCCATGTCCGCCCGTTCGCCGGCGCGTGCGGGTCCCGCGTTCGCCCCGGTGATCAGCGGTGTCGCGTAACGGCGACGCCAGTCGTCCGCCGCCCGACGCAGGGTGCGCAGATCCTTCTCCAGCCGCCCGTCATGCGCGAGCAGGCCGCTCATGGTGCGGGCGTGTGCCTTCTCGGACGCGAGGCCGTCGGTGTACGGCTTGAGGAATCGCCGGTCGCCGGTGATCGTGTAGCCGCGCACTCCGGATTCCTGGTCCACCAGCGCCGTCTGGATGCGGAAGGCCTCTGCTCGGGCGGGCTGGACTTGGCTGATGAGCCGGTCGGCGACCTCGGCGGTCCGTGAAAGCTGACGCGAGCCGACGACCGCGGCCAAGAGCAGAATCGCTCCCATCAGTGCCAGGGCCAGGTGGACCCAGCCCTGAACCGTCAGGCGGCCGGCCGGCGTCACGCCCTCGGGCGTGCCGGCAGAGGCGTTGGCCGGCGGGGCGACAGGCGGGCCGGTGGTACTCACTTACGTGTTCCATTCCAGGTGTACGACGGCGCGGTCGTCGAAGTGCCCGCCGTAGGCGGCCGACAGTGCCTGCGTGCGGGTGATCAGGGTGTCCAGAAGTCGCTCGGCCGGCAGGTGCGCGTGGTGCTGGGCGATCTCAAGCAGGCCTTCCTCGCCCAGGCGCTGTCCCGCCGGTCCTGTGCGGCCCTCGAACAGCCCGTCGGTGAACAGAAGGAGGGCTCCGGCGTCAGGCAGGGAAATGCCGGTCTGCGGCCAGCGGGACAACCCCGGGGGCAGCAGGCCCAGGGCCGGGCCTACGGGAGTCTGCAGCAATTGCACCCGGTCCGCGCCGGTGATGAGGAGAGCGGGCGGGTGGCCCGCCCGCACCATGACCGCCGTGTCCCGGTCCGGGCTGAACGTCAGCGTCGTGAGGGTGGCGAAGATCTCGGCCGAGGAGCGCTCGGCGCACAGGATCTCCTCCATCAGGTGCATGAGGTCGTCGCCCCGTGCGCCGGCCATGGTGAAGGAGCGCCAGGCCACCCGCAGGCAGACGCCGAGCGCGGCCTCGTCGGGCCCGTGCCCCGAGACATCGCCGATCAGCGCGTGCACGCTGCCGTCCGCCGATTCGACGGCGTCGAAGAAGTCACCGCCCAGGAGGGCGTCGGCGCGTTCGGACTCGTAACGGGTGACGATGCGGACCGTGTCGGATCGCAGCAGAGGGGAGGGCAGCAGCCCGCGTTCCAGGCGGGCGTTCTCCTCGGCGCGCAGTCGGCTGGCCTGTATGGCGACCGCGGCCTGCTCGCTCTGGCGGCGCAGGACGGCATAGCGGATCGCCCGGCCCAGAGCGGAGGGCTCGATGAGTCCCTTGACGAGGTAGTCCTGGGCGCCGGCCGCTACCGCGGACAGGCCCATGCCCTCTTCGGCGAGCCCGGTGAGCACCACCACGGCCGCGCGCGGTGACGCACGAAGGACCTCGCGCAGCAGATCCAGACCCCGCGCATCGGGAAGATGCAGATCCAGCAGGACGCACTGCGGGGACTGCGCGTCGTCCAGCATGGCTTTAACCCCCGCCAGGGTGCGTGCCCTTCGCAGCTCGGTAGCCGGGTAGGCGTCGTGGAGCAGCTCCTCCACCAGCAGGGCGTCCCCGTCATCGTCCTCGACCAGCAGAATGTGCGCCAAGGCCTCTTCACGGGGCGCGGGGGGAGGCGGGATGTGGTCCTGCACGCCGTCGGCCGCCCGGCCGACGGCGTTGATGGGCCCCACCACGATCCCCTCCACTTCGCCACCCTGCTGGCGGCTCCGCGCCGAGAATACTTGTCGCACCTTAATGGTTGCAACGGGGGTCCGCCCTCACTCCGCTTCCGCGCCCTGCCAGTCCAGGCACACCACCATCGCGTCATCGGCCGGCGCCGGAGTGCCTCTCCAGTCCTCGAGCGCGCGCAGCACCGCGGCGGGGACCTGGGCTGCGGGCAGCAGCCGGGTGTCGGTCAGGGCTCTCGCCAGGGCGCGTTCGCCGTACTTCTCACCCTCCGCCGAAGCGGCGTCGTAGATGCCGTCGCTGACGAACAGCAGCCGGTCCCCGCGCACCACGTCCATGTGCTGGACGTCGTAGGGCGTCTCGTCCACCATGCCCAAGGGCAACTGGGCATCGAAGGGCACCAGCGAGACCGTGCCGTCGCGCAGCAGCCAGGCCTGGGGGGAACCGGCGTCCACCACCTCCACCCGCCCGGTGGAGAGCTCAAAGCGCAGCAGCAGCGTGGAGACGTGCATACGCCCTCGATAGTGGGCGTAGATGGCCTGGTCCGTGAGCGCGGCCTGCCCTGCCAGCGCGGTGCCGCCCCGGCGCGCGTTGCGCAGGGCGTTGACCGCCAGATTCGTCAGCAGAGCGGCATCGATGCCCTCACCCATGCCGTTGGTCACCGTGAGCGTCAGGTAGTCGGCCTCGGCACACCAGTCGAAGTTGTCCCCGTGGATGTTGTAGGCCGGTTCAAGCTGGGCGCCCAGCTCGTACTCGGGACGCGCATAGGCCCGGGCCGGCAGCAGTTGCCACTGCAATTCGGCCGCCAGCGTCAGCCGCCGGGTACGGCGCGCCTGCAAATACAGGTCGGTATCCCGCTCGGACAGCACCAGCTCCCGCCCCAGGACGCCCGCGACCACCTCCAACTGCTCCACATCGCACGCCTCGGCCGGCAGCGTCACGCGCAGAACGCCCAGCCGGTCACCGCGCACCGTCACCGGCACCAGCGCCTCCACCCGCCCCGGCGCGACTTCGCGGACCGTGGAGTCCTGCGAGCCGAACAGGCGCCCCAGCTCCCCGGTGAACGCGGAGATCGGCTTCCCGGTGTAGGGCGGGATCGTCACCGGCTGCAACACGGTCATCCCGTAGTCCGCCAGCAACAGCTCCACCAGCGTCGCGTCCCAGTGCCGGGCCAGCAGGTCACGCACTGTGTCCAGCAACTGGTGCGGGGCCGCTCTTTGCAGAGCCCGCTCCAGGGCGAGGAGAGTTTTCACCTTCGGTGGACCGCCTTCAGAGATCGCCAGCCGCACGGTACGGCTGGAGGAAACGCACATGAACACGCGGATGACTCGTGCAGGACCCCAGCGTCAGGGCGGTCCATGGCAGACAGGCCGACCGCGGGATGACACAGTGAGCACGTGACCCGCCATTCCGCCCTGCCCACGCAAGCCGCCGAGGCTGCCGGCCATGCTCTTGACCTGATGGAGGAGAGGTGGGCGAACACGCCCGAGGTGAACATCGCGCCCCTGTCGCCCTCGCAGTTGCGCGTGCTGTACACGCTCGAAGACCACGACGGCACGAACCTACGCACTCTCGCGCGGACACTGTCGATCACCTCTGCGGCCGTCAGCCAGCTCTGCGACCGCATCGAGGCGGCCGGCTTCCTCGAGCGCGTCCCCAACCCGCACAACAGGCGGGAGGTCCAGGTGCAGCTCACCGGCTCCGGACGCACCTACCTGGAGAGACTGCGAAGCGAGCGCCGCCAAGCCCTGACACCGATCATCGAAGCCCTGCCCAGCCACGACCGCGCTGCACTGCTCGACGGCCTGACCGCTCTCGCGGCTGCCACCACCGTCGCCCGATGACCCCCCTCCCGCGCGCACCGCGCGCGGGGCCTGAGGCCATCTCAGCCATCTCCTGCTCCTCGTCTCGAAGGCGGGCCACGGCCACGCCTTGCTTGATCACGAGGACGCAAGTGTCCGCCCCGTTTTCCGATGCCATTCTGACCCCGGAACAACGATTGTCAAATCTTAACGATCGCCACGCGGAAGCAGCCCTCATCCGCCGAACCGCGCCCCCGCCTGCTCAGTCCCAGAGGGGCGACTGGTTGAACGAGATCAGGCCCCGCAGCAAAGCCTGCCGACCGCGCAGACTCAGCGGCTTCAGCAACAGGCGAAGCTCATCCAGACGCTGCTCCTCCACCTCACGCAACAGCTCCTGCCCGTCAGCGGTCAGCCTGATCAAGGTTTCCCGACGGTTGCTGCAGTTCTCCTCTTTCACCAGCAGGCCAGCACCCTGCAGCCGGCCGATCAGCCGGCTGATCGACGACGGCATCGCGCCGGTCGCCTCAGCGATCTTCGTGGACGTCACGACACCCGCGGTGCCCACCACCCTCAGCACGCGGAACTGAGCGGGCGGAACAGCAGGCGCGACACGGCGGTCGATGCACTCCCACAGCCGGACAAGCCCCTCCGCTACCTCGGCGGTGCCCCCCTCGGACCTGCTCAAACCGACCATCCTCCCGCTGCCGCATTCGCATCTTCACGATTCCGCGCGCTGAGTGCTCTTCCCCCCACGCCGGTGACCTGCCCGCATCATGCTGGCAGGCGTCAGTCAGCGTAAGCCACCCCCCGGGCATCGGTGTGAGCCGAAGATCCTCTGCTGAGCGGCGAGGCCACCCCCTGGGCCGAGACCATGTCCGGTTCACCACCGGCGTGGACAGCCGCGCGTCAGCCACGACGACCCGTTCAAGGAGATTGCACGCCGAACGTAATGCGACGCAGGCGCTCCAGCCGCGTCGCCAGCAGGTACTCGACAGTGCGCTCTGGGCCGCGTCGAGGCGTCGGTCGCCGAGCGGCAGCCGCCGGTAACCAGCGCCGCGGTCCGGCTTCAGCGGGCCGCGTTTCTTAGCTGCGAAGTCAGCCACGGTTGCAGCCAGCGCACTCCTTCCGGTGTCAGATGGACGCCGTCGCTGCGCACTCGAATGCCGTCGACCTGCCAGGTGAAGACGCCGTCGGGACAGAGGCGACGGCCCAGATCCAGGATCCTGACGCCGGGGCCCCTCTGTGCGGCGACCTGGCGGAGCATCCGGTTCCACCGGTCGACGCGCTCGGGACGGTCTTCGGGCCACACACCGCCGTCCGGCCGTTCCCCTCGACGGTTATAGGGCTCCGTAGCCAGCCGTACGAGGGCGCCGTGTGCCGCCGCCGTGCCGACGGCCCGATCAAGCTGCGCCCGCAGATACGCGTCGAACACCTTGTCACCGATGTGCCTCCAGCGTCCGTCCTGCTCGCGGTCCATGGTCTCCCAGCGCCCGAAGAAGAGCACCACGATGTCCGGGTCGTAGTGGTCGACCGCCTGGCGCAGGTCGGCCGGCCATCGCTCGCACCGCCGGGACACCGAGTGGAGGGTGCCGAAGTAGCGGTACGGGCTGCCCAGGGCGAGGCCGCATCCCTGCCGGGTGACGTCATGGACGGCAACACCCGGGGTCGGCGGCAGGTAGTGGAGCAGGGTCCACGCGATGGAGTCACCCATGACCACAGTCGAGACGGGCGTGCCCGGCCGGTGATGACGGCCGGTGGGGCGGGACGTGACAGGGCCGGTTGAGTGGTCGTCCCGCGGCGGCGCGGTGGCGGTGCCGTCCGGCACCGCGACCGTGGACGGACCGAGCCGTGGCCCCGACGGAAGAGCGCTGAGCGTTCCCGTTCGCTCGGCGTCGAGCCACACGAACAGCGGCCAATGCCACAGGTACACCCCGTACGAGGTGCGGCCGAGCAGCACCAGCGGGCCCAGCGACAAGATCCGCGCGGTGATCGAGCCGGTCACCGTGACCACGTGAACCAACACCGCTGCCGTCGCCAGAGAACCCGCCAGCAGACCGCCCGGGTACAGCAGGGCCTCCGTGCCGTCGAAGTGCGACCACAGGCAGACGAGAATGATCGCACCGGACGCCGCCGCGCCGGCAAGGAGAGACCGGTGCCGAAGCCCGTACCCGGTGGAACGTGCCAGTACCACCGCCACGGCGCAGCCGATCAGAAGCGCGAGAGCCCGTGTGTCGCTGCCGAAGTAGACCCTCCCGACGTCGGCTGGGCCCGTGAACAGGGCCCAGCACAGAACCGACGACGCCGCGACACCGGACACGCTGATCAGCAGGAGCATCGCGGGAGTGCGGCACCGGCGTGCGCGGGACACCCGCATCACCGCGATGACGAGCAGCGGCCAGATGATGTAGAACTGCTCCTCGATCCCCAGCGACCAGGTGTGCTGCACCAGCGAGGGGGTGGCCGTCTGCGTGAAGTAGTCCGTGCCCCGGAAGATCATCCGCCAGTTCGCCACGTACATCAGGGCGGCGAGCACATCACCGCGCAGAGCCCCGAGGTCCGTCGACGGCATCTGAAGATGGGGGCCGACCAGGCACACCGCCAGGAGCATCAGCAGCAGGGCGGGGAGGAGGCGACGGCCGCGGCGCGCCCAGAAGGCGGCGAGCCGGACCCCTCCCGTGCGGGTCCACTCCCCCAGCAGCAAGGTGGTGATGAGGTAACCGCTGAGAACGAAAAACGCATCGACGCCCAGGAAGCCGCCGCGGGCCCAGGGGATGCCGCCGTGATGGGCGAGCACCGCAGCGACGGCCAGTCCTCGCAGCCCGTCGAGCGCGCGAATACGGACCGTTCCGTCACCCGGCCGGGAAACGCGGTCCCGGACTGCCATGGCCGGGTCCCTGCCGGCGGCGTCCCGGCTCATCGCCGGAACCGGGGCATGGAGCGCCGGCGGCCCCGTCGCCCGCGTGGGACCCACCCTCCCCGACCTGCGCACGGCACCGGGCCGACGCATTCCGCCGGAGGGAACAGAGTCGACCCGACCGGCCGAGCCGACGGAACCGGCGGGTGAGCCCTGCGGCGGTCCGCCCCGGGTGGAGGATGCCGGACGGCGTCGGGGCGTCCGGGCGCTGCCCGCGCGCGAACGTGCGGAGGTCGCCGCCGCGTCCGGTGGCAGGCCGTGCCTCCCGGTCCCGTCGTCCGAGTCATGACCCCTCCTGCTGCTGCGGTCGGTGTCAGGCCGCGCAGACGCCACGCGCCGTCTCTTCACGCTGACACCGCCCCGCCCGCCCCGCGCGCCGGGTCGGGCAGGCGGAGGAAGACGGCCGCGACTCCGAAGGGCGCCTCGGAGATCCGGCTTCACGGGGCGGGAAGCCGTGCCGTGGCGGAAGGCATATAGGACAAGCAGCGGGGAGGGACCGGTGACGCCGGTCCACGACGGGGCGGAGGAGGAGATACGCACCTTCGACGCAATCCTGGGCTCCCCGCCCGCGGGCAGGGCCTGCTCACCCCCCTGGAGCTGATGCGGGCCGGGCGCCGCGCGCGGGGCCCGGCCCGACTTCGACCTCATCCATAGCGGCTGGCAGCGGCACGTCCTGGGCGCGCCCGGGTCGCCGCCGTCCGCAGCCTGCCCGCCGTCGCCAAGCGACGCCGGCATCGACGCCGCGCTTGTACTCCACATCACCGACCGCAAGAGCTCGGATACTGACTCCGAACTGCGACGACTCGTAGGCCATATGTCCGTGACGTGGAGTTGGGGCCGTTACCGCCACTCGTCTGGCTGATCTCATGCCGGAGTCGGCCACAAGGTAGGACAGCCGGTCGGTCACTCCCCCCGGGTTCAGCTACGTAGCGACTGATGTCTTTGCGGAGCCGAGCACGCTTCTTCGCTGGTCGTTGAGGTGCTGACCGCCCCGCGGCGGACGAGGCCGGGCAGGGTCACGCTCAGGACGATCGGGTAGCACTGACCGCGGAGGGGCGGGCCGTGGGTACGTCGGCGGCGGCGAAGCCGAAGTCGCAGATGCCGGTTGTTGTGATGGGCCCGGTCGGTGCCGTGAAGCCTGCGCCTGGATGGCCTGACATGTATTCAATTGACAGCGTGCAGTCAGCGATGACACGGTGAAACGGCGTCACCAATGAGGCGCTTCGTCCACCAACTCCCCGCTGACCACGGGGAGAACAGAGGGGAACGCATGCTTCACAACACTTCCGTCAAGACAGCGCTGTCCGCTGCTGCCGTCATATCGGCCCTGCTGATTCCGGCAGCCGGTTCCGCGTCCGCCGCGCCCGCCGCCTCAGGGAAGACCGGCACCGCGGCGGCCGACAGCTTCGACGCCAAGTGCAGGAGCCACAGCCGCACCTACGTCCTGAAGAAGTACTACCGCCGTGTGCCCGTTGGCCCTCCCACCTTTTACACCCTGCGCTGCGGCACAAGCACATGGGGCTGGAAGCACATCAAGGCGGGGCACGGCTGGGACAGCACGATGGACCGGAAGATAGACGCGGCCATCGGGTCCGGGGACCCCAATGGCCGCGGCGGTTACTCTACCTACACCCATCAGTGCCCGAACGTGGAGAAGTTCCGCACCATCATCGGTACCCCGGCCGGGAGCAACGACCTCCTGACGGCCTACAAGGTCGACCAGCCGGCCGTCGCCGGCGCTGCTCCCTGCTGAACACGATGTTGGGGTGCGGGCTAGGTGAAAGGGTGGTTGACCCCTGTGGCGGAACAGACACCAGCCGAGCAGGCCCTCAGCCGCTCGTACGGCACCGCTGACGGACTCCGGTTCGACGTCATCAAAATGACGGTCGAGCACCATCCGGACCGTAGCGCGACGTTGAGGTACTGGCTGACTGTAGGCCGCCAAGACCACCCGGACGAACGTTGGGTCGTCGCCCTCTCCTGGGACGACAAGTCCTGGGCGGATGTGCTCACCTCGCCCGCACCCCCTCCCGACCGACTGCTGCAGCTCGTGCACCTCGTCCACGCCCATCTGGAAGAGTGGTGGGACACGAAGGGACACAACCGGCAGTCAGCAAAGATGGGGCGGCGACTCACCTGACCCATCCCGCTCACGCAGCCGACACCTCCCTTCCTCCGGCGAAGTCACGTGTCTGGCGCTCTGCGGCTTCCAGCCCATCCGGGCGGGCCCATGTCATGGCCCGCCCGTGGGGCGGTGGCCGGACTGCGGAGTCAGCCAGGCGGACAAAAACACGTCGTGGTCAGTCGTCGGTGAGGCGGCCCTCGAGTTCGGCGATGCGCCGGTCCTGGAAACGGAGGTGGGAGCGGGCGGCGTCGAGTCGTTCGGCGAGGGTGCGGTTGTCGGTGTTGAGCTGGCGGACGCGCTGTTTGACACACGCTCCCGTCCTTCTGGGCCAGCTCGTACAGGCCCGCCGCGACCTCTGTCAGCGACTCGTCGAAATCTCGGAAGCCCGCGAGCACGAACGGCTGCTGACGGCCCAGAGCGTCCTGGCGAAGGAGCGCGCCCAGCTTGCCCGGGAGATGCACGGCGTGGTCTCCCACCAGGTCAGCCTCATCGCCGTACAGGCCGGAGCACTTCAGGTGGGCAGCCAGGACGCCGAGGCCAGAGACATGAGCAGCCACGATCCGGCAGCTCAGCGTGCAAACCCTCGAGGAGCTGCGGCACATGGTCAGCGTGCTGCGCGCCTCAGGCAGCCACGAGACGGAACTCCCCCCAACCGTCCCTCGCCGACCTGGAGCGCCTGGTCGCAACGAGCGGCATCGACGCGGGACTGAAGACGGACCTGCCTGACGACCTCCCTCCCACCGTCCAGCGCGCCGTCTACCGCACCGTCCAGGAGGCCCTGGCCAACGTCCGCAAACACGCCCCCACCCGGCCCGCCCTCCCCCTGCCCGGCGCCCATCACGGCCTCATCGGCCTGCGCCAACGCGCCGAACCACTCGGCGGCACCATCAGCTCCGGGCCAGCACCCGAAGGCGGCTACGCGCTCAGCCTGGAACTGCTCGTCTCTACGGCTTGCACGGCCACTCCACGAGTCACCACTCCCCAACCGCTCTCAACACGCCGCGCCACTCGACAGGGCTCACCCGATAGGCGCGGTAACTGACACTTCTCTCGCGCTGCGGAACGGACGAACCCGCACCCGAGTCCGAGTACAACGGAGCGTAGTCAGCACCAAGTCAGCACGGGAGGGGTGATGACGCGGGCTTTCAGTCAGCACCGAACCAGCACGGGAGTCAGCACCGCACTATCGAATCACCGCGAACTACGCGTCCCGGACGGTGCTCGTTCAGACCACCTTCGAGGCCCTGAACCGCCCGTCCGCGAGACGGCATGGTGGCCGCACGCATAGCCAAGCCTCGAACTATGTTGCCCCGCCACATGTGCGCCTGACCTGCGTGTTTCTACCGTGTGCCGACACGTACCCGTCCCCACCGCACACGAGGAAGTGGCGCACATGGCATCCCCGACCACCGCTCCCCCACCCCCCGCAAGCCTCCCCCGGATCGTCGCCGCCAGCCTCATCGGGACCACCATCGAGTGGTACGACTTCTTTCTCTACGGTTCCGCTGCCGCGCTGGTGTTCAACAAGGTGTTCTTCCCGGACTCCGATCCGCTGGTCGGGACGTTGTTGTCGTTCCTGACGTATGCCGTGGGGTTCGCGGCGCGTCCGCTGGGGGCGCTCGTGTTCGGGCACTACGGCGACCGGCTGGGGCGGAAGAAGCTGCTGGTGCTGAGTCTGGTGCTGATGGGCGGGGCGACGTTCGCCATCGGGCTGCTGCCGACCCACGCGACCGTCGGCAGTGCCGCGCCCGTGCTGCTCACGGTGCTGCGGCTGGTGCAGGGGTTCGCGCTCGGTGGTGAGTGGGGCGGCGCCGTGCTGCTGGTGTCGGAGCACGGGGACGCGCGGCGGCGCGGTTTCTGGGCCTCGTGGCCGCAGACGGGTGCGCCGGCCGGGCAGCTACTGGCCACCGGTGTGCTGTCACTGCTGACCGCCGTACTGTCCGACGACGCCTTCGGCGCATGGGGCTGGCGCATCCCGTTCCTGCTCTCCGGCGTGCTCGTCGTCGTCGGTCTGTGGATCCGGCTGTCTGTCGACGAATCCCCCGTCTTCAAGCAGGCGTTGGAGCGGGCCGAGTCCCGCAAGGACGGCGAGACGGAGCCGCTGCCGCTCGTCTCCGTGCTGCGGCACCACTGGCGTGACGTGCTCGTGGCGATGGGCGCGCGGATGGCGGAGAACATCAGCTACTACGTCATCACCGCTTTCATCCTCGTCTACGCCACCACCTCGGCCGGCGTCTCGAAGCAGACCGCGCTCAACGCCGTACTCGTCGGCTCCGCCGTGCACTTCGCCGTCATCCCGGCCTGGGGCGCGCTGTCGGACCGGGTCGGACGACGGCCCGTCTACCTGTTCGGGGCGGCCGGTGTCGGCCTGTGGGCGTTCCCGTTCTTCGCGCTCGTGGACACCGGGTCGTTCGGGTACCTGGTGCTGGCCGTGACCGTCGGACTGGTACTGCACGGTGCCATGTACGCACCGCAGGCAGCGTTCTTCGCGGAGATGTTCGCCACCCGGATGCGCTACTCGGGTGCGTCCATCGGCGCCCAGTTCGCCTCGGTCGCCGCCGGTGCGCCGGCCCCCCTCATCGCGACCGCGCTCCTCTCCGACTACGACAGCTCCACTCCGATCGCTCTGTACGTGATCGCCGCCGCCGTACTGACCCTGGTCGCGGTGACCCTGTCCCGGGAGACACGACACCGGGATCTCACCGAGGCCGAGGGGGAGGGCGAGGGCAAGGGCGGGGAGCCTTCCGCGGCGGCTTCGGCCGCGCAGGCGCCTCTCGTCTGACCGGGGCGGTCGTCCTGGGACGGCTCCGGCCGGCTCCCGCGAGGAGGCCGGTCAGAGCCGTCCCGGTGTGGCCAGTCGGTGGAGTCTGAGGGCGAGTTGGATCTCCAGGACGCGGGCGGGTGTCTGCCAGTCCGCGCCGAGCAGGCGGCCCACGCGTTCCAGCCGCTGCGCCACCGTGTTCACATGGACGTGCAGCGCGTCCTTGGTGCGGGCCGGGCTCATCCCGCCGGCGAAGTACGCCTCCAGGGTGCGCAGCAGTTCCGTGCCGCGCTGTCTGTCGTACGAGACCACGGCGCCGATGGTGCGGTCGACGAAACCGGCGATGTCCCGTCCGCCCGCGAGCAGCAGGCCGAGGAAGCCGAAGTCCTCGGCCGCCGCCCCGTCCCCGGCCCGGCCCAGCAGGTGCAGCGCGTCCAGGCAGCGGCGGCCCTCGGCGTAGGCGGTGGCCACGGTCTCGGGGTGCGCGGTGAGGGCGGTGACGGGTGCGGAGGCGCCGACCGTGACGGGCTGGTGGACGGCCGTGCCTAGCTGGCGGGCGGCGCGGCGGGCCACCTCGGTGGCGGTGTCGCCGGTGCCGAGCGGCAGCAGCAGGACGGTGCCGCCGTCACGGGCGGCGGCCAGTCCGTGCCGGGTGGCGGCGAGGTGGGACGCGGCGGACCACAGCCGGCGGCGGGCCGCGGCCTCCTCGTCGGCGTCGGCCGCCGGGCCGTCGAGGCGGGCTGCGAGGACGACGTGGGTGGCGTCGAGGTCGGCGTGCAGACGGCTGGCGCGTTCGCGCAGCAGGCGCGGGTCCCGGTCGCGGGCGTCCAGCAGATCGTCGAGCAGTTCGCCGCGCACGCGTTGTTCGGCCTCGGCGGCGGAGCGGCGGGCGAGCAGGAGCAGCGAGGTGACCATCGCGGCCCGTTCCAGGGTGCGTTGGTCGACCGGGTCCAGTCCGGGGTGGCCGCGCAGGACCAGCGCGCCGAGGAGTTCGCCGCCGGCGGCCACCGCGGCGATCCAGTCGCTGCCGTGCCGTACGGCGTGGCCGTCGGCGCGGGATGCCTCCAGGGCCGCGGCCGGTGCCGCCTGCGCCTCGGTGAACTCCACGGTGCCGTCGAGGACCTGGGAGACGGCCGCGGCCACGTCGTGGACCCCGCCACCGCGCAGGACGAGTTCGGCGAGCCGGTCGTGCACGTCGGAGGCGCGTTCGATGACGGCGCTGCGGTCCCGGATGATCTCGTTGGCGCGCTCCAGTCCGGCCAGGGCCGCTCGGGTCTCGGTGAGCAGGTTGGCGGTGTCGATGGCCGCTGCCGCGAGCGCGGCGAAGGAGCCGAGCAGGGCGATCTGCTCGCGTTCGAAGACGCGGGCCCGCCGGTCCGCCGCGAAGAGGACGCCGATCACGTGCGGGCCCAGCATCAGGGGTACGCCGAGGATGGCGACCAGTCCCTCGTCGCGGACGCCCCCGTCGATGGTGAGGGTGTGCTGGAACCGGCTGTCCTGGAAGTAGTCGTCCGTGACGTACGGCCGCGCGGTCTGGGCGACGAGCCCGCCGAGCCCCTCCCCCATGCCCAGGCGCAGCTGCTGGAAGCGGGCGGAGACGGAGCCCTCCGTGACCCGCATGTAGGTGTCGCCGCGTACCGGGTCGTTGAGGCTGAGGTAGGCGACGTCCGTGCCGAGCAGGGAGCGGGCGCGCTGCACGATCGCCTGGAGGACGGCGTCCAGGTCGCGGAGGCCGGCGAGGTCGTGGGCGGTCTCGAACAGCGCGGACAGCTCGGCCTCGCGGCGGCGGCGCCCCTCCAGTTCGGCGCGCACGCGCAGGGCGAGCAGTCTGGCCTCTTCGAGCGCGGCGATCCGGCCGGCCGGCTCGCCCTCGGCTCGGGCGAGCAGCACGGGCTGCTCGTAGGCCTCCGCGGAGGCGTCGCGGGCCAGCAGGTCGAGGTACGGGGCCTCGGCGCTGCCGCTGGGTGCCGACTGGAGGTGATCGCGGGACATGGTCACAGGATTCCGTATCGGCCGCCCGGCCCGGCAGCCCTGTGGACAACTGCCGGAGCCGGTGCCGGCGGGCTGGTCAGTGGGCCGTCCACCCGCCGTCCAGGACGAGGGAGGTACCGGTGACGAAGGACGCCTGGGGGCTGCACAGGTAGGCCACCGCCTCCGCGACCTCCTCGGGTTCGATGAGCCGCTGCACCGCGCTGTCCTTCAGCAGGACCTCGGACAGTACGCGCTCCTCGGGGATGCCGTGTGCCTCGGCCTGGTCGGCGATCTGCTTCTCGACCAGTGGGGTGCGCACATAGGCCGGGTTCACACAGTTGGAGGTCACTCCATGGGCGGCGCCTTCCAGCGCGGCCGTCTTGGACAGGCCTTCGAGACCGTGTTTGGCGGCCACATAAGCGGACTTGAAGGCCGAGGCCCGCAGACCATGGACGGAGGACACATTGACGATCCGGCCCCAGTCCTGCGCGTACATGTGCGGGAGGGCGCCCCGGATGAGGCGGAACGGTGCCTCCAGCATCACGGTCAGCACCGTGTGGAACACCTCGGGCGGGAACTCCTCGATGGGGCGCACGAGTTGCAGCCCGGCGTTGTTGACCAGCACATCGGTACCGGCGGCGACGCGTTCGGCCGCGTCCAGGTCGGTGAGGTCCACGACCCGCGGTACGACGGTTCCCGCGAGGCCGCCGGCCCGCTGCCCGGCGGCCCGTTCCGCCTGGGCGGCCAACTCGGCCAGGCCGGCGGCGTCCCGGTCGACGGCGCGCACCTCGGCCCCGGCGGCGGCGAGCCGCAGGGCGCAGGCGCGGCCGATGCCACTGGCCGCACCGGTGACCAGGGCGGTACGGCCGCCGAGGTCGAGGGCGAGAGGCTGGACATGGGGGCCGGGGCCGGGCAGGGGGGTGGGCGAGGTCATGTGCCGACCCTAAGCGGAACCCGACGGTCACCACATGTGGCGACGCCCCACACTTCAGCCGACAGTCGTGGGGTCGAACCATGTGGGTGCGTCGGACATGGCCTGCTTGATCCGAAAGAGCCCGAACTCGTTGAGCGGGGGCAGCGCGTCCACAGCGAACCAGCCGACGTCCAGCGACTCGTCGTCGTTGACGCGGGCCTCGCCGCCCACCGCCCGGCAGCGGATGGTGATGTCCATGTACTGGCAGGTGTCGCCGTTGGGGTAGGTGACCGGTTCCAGGGCCTGGACCAGCACGATCCGTTCGGCGACGCAGTGCACCGCCGTCTCCTCGAAGACCTCGCGCACGGCACAGGCGGCGGGCTGCTCGCCCGGTTCCGGGATGCCGCCGATCACCGCCCACTTGCGCGTGTCGGTCCGCCGGCCGAGCAGCACGCGGCCCTCGTCGTCGAAGACGATCGCGCTGACCCCGGGCAGCCAGAGCAACTGCCGGCCGGCGGAGGCCCGGAGCGTGCGGATGAATTCAGGAGTAGCCATGATCCGACCCTAGCGGGGCGGGCCCCGGGGGAACCGGCGCCCCGTCCCCGACCGTTCCCGGCCACTCCCGGCCACTCCCGCAGGCGTACGGCGGTCCTAGGGCAGCCGTTCCGCGAGTCTGCGGCGGTCGTCCGACGCTCGTACGGCTACGCGGCGTCGGTGCGCCGGGCACGCAGGCCCGACCCGACGGCCCAGCCGATCCCGCCCGCGGCGACGAGCACCAGCGCCATCTCCGGAAGGATGCCCAGCTTCGTCGCGGGGGTCGTGGAGGTGCGCAGCGGTACCTTCTGGACGAGGTAGGCGGGCACGAACATGCCGGTCTTCTGGGTGATCCGCCCATCCGGCATGATGATCGCACTCACCCCGCTGGTCACCGGCACGGTCACCGTGCGGCTGTGCTCGACGGCGCGGATCCGGGACATGGCGAGCTGCTGGTAGGTCATCTCGCTGCGGTCGAAGGTGGCGTTGTTGCTCGGCACGGAGATCATCTGCGCGCCGTGTGTCACCGTGTCCCGTACGGCCCGGTCGAAGGCGGCCTCGTAGCAGGTGGCCAGGCCGACCTTGACGCCGTGGAAGTCGAACACGCCCGGTTCGATGCCCGGGCTGATGTCCTGGCGGACCATGCTGGTCCAGTGCGGGTTGATCGCGCCGATGAACGAGCGCAGCGGAAGGTACTCGCCGAAAGGCTGGATCTGCCGCTTGTCGTAGGTCTGTGTGGGGCCCTTGACCGGGTCCCACAGGATCTGCTCGTTGAGCAGCTTGCCGCCCCGCTCCACCACACCGCCGACGGAGATGGGCACGCCGATGTCCTTGGCCGCCTGCTCGATGACGAGGGCGGCGTCGGGATATTCGAAGGGGTCGATGTCGGAGGAGTTCTCCGGCCACAGGACGAAGTCGGGCTTGGCGGCCTTGCCGGCCCTGACGTCGGCTGCGAGCTCGTGCGTCTCGCGCGCGTGGTAGTCGAGCACGGCCCGGCGCTGGGCGTTGAACTCCAGCCCGGAGCGCGGCACGTTGCCCTGGATGACCGCCACGGTGGCCGTGCCGTTCTCCGCGCTGTCACTCACCAGCGCGCGGGCGGCGACCGCGCCGGCCACCGGTACGGCGATGCTCAGCAGCGCGGCGGTCGCGGCGGCGCGCCGCACGATGCGGGTCCGGCGCTGCTCGGCGATCAGGCGCCCCGCCTCGTACAGGCCGAATCCGCACAGTACGACCGCGAACCCGAGCACCGGGCTGCCGCCCACCGCGGCGAGCGGCAGGAAGACGCCGTCCGCCTGGCCGAAAGCGATCTTGCCCCAGGGGAAGCCGCGGAAGGGCACGCGCGCGCGTACCGCTTCGCCGGCGACCCACATGGCGGCGGCCCACACCGGCCAGACCGGCAGCCTGTTGACGGCGGCCACCCCCACGGCGACCAGGGCGACGAAGACCGCCTCCACGGCGGCCAGGGCCAGCCAGGGCACCGGGCCGACCTCCACACCGGTCCACACCAGCAGCGGCAGCAGGAAGCCCAGCCCGAAGAGGTAGCCGAGGCCGAGGGCGGCCTTCCAGCTCCGGCCGCGCAGCACCCAGCCGAGGCCGGCGAAGGCGGGCAGGGCCAGCCACCACAGGGTGCGCGGCGGGAAGCTGACGTAGAGCAGCACCCCGCAGAGCGCGGAGGCGGCGGCCGGGACCAGGCGCAGCAGCCGGCCGCCGCGCGCGCCGGGGGCGGGCTGCGGCTGGAGCTGGTCCGACTGGTCCACGGAAGTTGCGGTGACGGTCACCCGGGTGAGTGTACGGCGGTGGACATCACCGTCGACAGCACGGTTCGGCCCGGCCACCGGTGCGCGGGAACGGTCGCCGACCAGCGACAACCCCCGGGGCACCGCCCCGCCTCGACCGCAGCGCCGGCCGGGCGCGGTGACGCCTGCCCGTGTGGCTGGGGGTAGACGGCACCCGCCCGGGTGGCCGGGGGCGATGACGCCCGTCCTCAGGGCCGGTAACGGCGTCGGAGCCGGCGGGCTGTACTGCGTTTCTGTGGGGACTCGTCCCCGCATCACCTCTCAGCCGCTACGGTGTGCCCAGCCTCGGCGGCGCGGCCGGACCGGCACGCGGCCGTGGCCTGCCACAGGTCGGGGGACCGGGTACGAGGGGCGACGGGTGGGGTCGAGGGGGACGGGATTCGCGGCCGGTGCGTACGGCGCGGATGTCCACGACATGCGGAGGAACTTTTCCGACGGGACGGGGATGGTCCTGTTGGGGGCCTGCGCCGGGTGGTCGCTGATCACCGCGGCGGCCCACGACGGGCGGCCCGAGGGCACGCTGCTCGCGGTGCTCGCCGTGGCCGCCGGTTACGCCGTGGGCCGGGTCTCCGGGGCGCTGCTGCCGGTGGCCGCGCCCTGCGCCGGTGCGGTGGCCGGGCTCGTGCTGGCCGTGACGCTGCCCGGGCTGTCCTCCGGACCCTGGTACGCCGCGCCCCTCGGGCACGCCAGTGCCACGGCCGCCCTCCTGGCGCTGACCGCCGGGGCCGCGTGCTGTGCCGCCTGGGCGACGGCCGTACCGGTGTGGCGGCTGGGGCTGCGGGTGCTGGCCTGCGCGGTCGTGCCGGCCGGGGCCGTGCTGGGGTCGGTGGCCGGATGTGCGGCCGGCACGGTGATCCTGGCGTGTTCGCTGGCCGCGGGTTCGGCGCACCGCCGGGGCGCGTGGCTGGTGGGCGCCGCCATGGCGGCGGCCCTGGTGGCGGGCACGGTGTGGGCGGTCGCCGCGGACGCGCTGCCCGATGGCCTCGTCGGGGCGCTGGAGGACCGGTTGACGCCGCACCGGGTGTGGCTGTGGCGGGGCGCGCTGCACCTGGCGGGCCGGTACGGCGTCCTGGGTGCCGGTCCCGGACGGTTCGGCGCATCGGTGCGGGCGACACCGTTGCCGCCGGGCGACGGCACACCGCACTCGGCCCCGCTCGAGCTGGCGGCGGAGCAGGGCCTGATCGGCTTGTTCCTGCTGGCCGCGGTGTTCTGCTGGCTGCTGTACGCGTTGTGGCGCACTCCTCGCTCCGCTCCGGTCGCGCTGACCGCGGCCGTGACCCTGACGGTGCTGGCCGTCCTCGCCTCGGTGGGCAACGCCCTCAGCTTCACGACGGTGACGGCGGGCGGGGGGCTGCTGGCGGGATGGGCGACGGCCCGGCCGTGGTCGGGCGACGGTGCGACGCCACCGCCCTGAAGGGCCTGCGGGCGGGGGCGGGCCGTCCGCGCCTCCGCTCCCACCACCGCTTCCTCCGCGTACCGACCGTGTGTCTGTGCGAGTCAGCGTGCCGACCGTGCGTCTGTGTGAATCCGGATGGCGATCGCTCACCCTTGTGGGTCCGCGTGGCGACGTCCATCCGTGTGAGTCCGCGCGGTGACCGTTCGGCTGGGTGAGAGAGGGGACCGTCGCGGTCGCCCACGGCCGGACGTGGCGTGCGTACGGCCCGGACATGGCGTGGTACGGCCCGGCGGGGTCAGCGGCCCCGCCCCGGACGGTCAGAGATTCGGTCCCGGTGTGATCGTTCGCAGTCGGTCCCTGATGACCCGCACCGCCGATTCCGCGTTGTCCACGGTGATCGTGAACATGTGGCCGTCCCACAGCCGCAGCACGATGCCCTCGCCGCGGCGTACGACGACCGCGGTGCCCATCTCGGGACGCCAGCGGTAGCCCCAGCCGCCCCACTGCCGGGGAGTGACGAGGGCGGTGAAGTCGGCGCCGGCCACGGCGGAGAGCGGGATGCGGCGGCGCGGCAGCCCTATGTGACCGCAGCGCACTTCCAGGCATTCCCGGTCGAGCTTGAGGTCGACGTGCACGAAGGCGAGCGTGCCGAAGATGACCAGCAGGCCGGCGGCGATGCAGCCCACGACGGACATCGCGAGTGCGGCGACGCCGGAGGTCCAGGCCGAGTCGACGGCCAGCTCGATGCCGAGCGCCAGGCAGGCGGCGCCGACCAGCGCCAGCAGCCACTGGACGCGGTTGGTGGCGCGCCCGGTCCAGACGTCGGGCTGGGGGCCCTCGTCGGCGTGGGGGTGGTCCCTCATGTTCACGAGGTTACTCAGGTTTCGCTGCGGTGGTACCCGCTCGCGGAGGGTGACCGCTCGTCGCGGCTCGCACAGGTCTCGACGCGACGGCACAAGTCTCGGCCTGGCCCTGAGGCGGCGGGGCGGCGGTGGCGCACGCGGCCGGACACGGATGCGTGCGCCCGCCGCCGGGGCGTGTCACCTGTGGTCGGCGACCGAACCGACGAGCGGCAGCAGCCGCCCTTCGGCGTAGTGCAGCGCGGCCTCGGGCAGCCGGCCGCTCTCCCGGCCGCTCAGCAGGACCGTGAGGGTGCCCTCGGCCGGCGCCTCGGGCGCGGGCTGCTCGCCGAGACGGCGCAGGGCCTGGGCGGCCACCGCGCCGGCGGAGCCGTGCAGGACGAGCGGGGCGGCGACGGGCCGCCGGAGGGAGGTGCGGATACGTTCCGCCACCAGTTCGTAATGGGTGCAGCCCAGGACGACGGTCGTCACATCGTCGGGTGTCAGCCGGGCCGCCGCCGCGACCGCGGCGTCGATGGCCGTCTCGTCCGCGTGTTCGACGGCCTCGGCGAGACCCCAGCAGGGCACCTCGGTCACCCGGACGTCGCCGGCGAAGGCCTCGATGAGTCCGCGCTGGTAGGCGCTGCCCGTGGTGGCGGGGGTCGCCCAGATCGCGACGGGGCCGCCACCGGCCGCGGCCGGCTTGATGGCCGGGACCGTGCCGATGACCGGTATGCCGGGCTCCAGACGGGCGCGCAGCGTGGGCAGCGCGTGCACGGTGGCGGTGTTGCAGCCGATGATCAGCGCGTCGGGCCGGTGGGCCGCGGCGGCCTCGGCGACGGCCAGTGCGCGCCGGGTGAGGTCCTCGGAGGTGCGCGGTCCCCAGGGCATGCCGTCGGGGTCCAGGGAGAGTACGAGATCCGCGTCGGGCCGCAGGCGCCGTACCGCGGCAGTGGCCGCCAGCAGGCCGATTCCGGAGTCCATGAGCGCGATCTTCACCCGGCCACGATAGACGATGCGGCCTTGTGCGCCTGTCCGGTGGGGCAGACTGCGGCCGTGAGCGCCTTCCTGTGGATCACCGTCGTGTCGCTGGCCGCCTGGTGCTGGCTGCTGCTGGGCCAGGGTTTCTTCTGGCGCACGGACGTCCGGCTGCCGCGGCGCCGGGAACCGGACGTGTGGCCGCCGGTCTGTGTGGTCGTACCGGCCCGAGACGAGGCCGAGGTGCTGCCCGCCGCCCTGCCGTCGTTGCTGGCGCAGGACTATCCGGGGCGGGCCGAGGTCTTCCTGGTGGACGACGGGAGCACGGACGGCACCGGGGACCTGGCCCGGGAGCTGTCCCGGCGGCACGGCGGGCTGCCGCTGACCGTCGGGTCGCCCGGTGAGCCGCCGGCGGGCTGGACGGGCAAGCTGTGGGCGGTGCGGTACGGCATCGGGCTGGCACGCGCGCGTGAGCCCGTGTATCTGCTGCTGACGGACGCGGACATCGCGCACGCCCCCGACAGCCTGCGCGAGCTGGTCGCGGCGGCCCTCACCGGCGGCTTCGACGTGGTGTCGCAGATGGCGCGGCTGCGGGTGGAGAGTGCGTGGGAGCGGCTCGTGGTCCCGGCGTTCGTCTATTTCTTCGCCCAGCTCTACCCCTTCCGCCGGATCGGCCGGGAGGGTTCGCGCACGGCCGCGGCGGCGGGCGGCTGCGTCCTGCTGCGGGCGGGCATGGCGGACGAGGCGCGCGTCCCGGACGCGATCCGGCACGCCGTCATCGACGATGTCGCGCTCGCGCGCGCGGTCAAGCGCGCCGGTGGCCGTGTGTGGCTGGGGCTGGCCGACCGGGTGGACAGCGTGCGCCCCTATCCGCGGCTGCACGACCTGTGGCGGATGGTCGCGCGCAGTGCCTACGCCCAGCTACGGCACCACCCGCTGCTGCTCCTCGGTACGGTCGCCGGGCTCGCTCTGGTGTACCTGGTGCCGCCCGCCGCGGTCGTGGCGGGCGTGGCGGGCGGCAGTACGGCGACGGCGGTCATGGGTGGGCTGGCGTGGGCGGTGATGGCGGGCACGTACGCGCCGATGCTGCGCTACCACCGGCAGCCGCTGTGGCTCGCTCCGCTGCTGCCGTTCACCGCGTTCCTGTACCTGCTGATGACGGTCGACTCCGCGGTGCGTCACTACCGCGGGCGCGGAGCCGCCTGGAAGGGCCGCACCTACGCCCGCGCGGACGCCGTGCCCGATGAGGGCTGAGCCCGCTCACTTGCGGCCGGGCGTCCAGTTCATGCCCCAGCCGTAGGCCTGGTCCATGGTCCGCTGCGGGCTCACGCCGCGCTCCGGCACCAGGTACCGCGCCTCGCGCTGGACGACGAGGTCGCCGCCGGTGTTGGTGATCAGCGCGAGCGCGCACACGGGGGACGGGACGGTGCACTCGTCCAGCGAGAACTCGACGGGGGCGCCGTACTGCGGCTGGAGGGTGACGGTGGCGTGCAGGTCGGCGAAGGAACGGGCGCCTTCGTAGATGGTGACGAAGACGAGCACGCGACGGAAGTCCCGCGTGTGGTCGAGGTTGACAGAGAGGTTCTCGCCGCTCGCCGTGGCTCCGGTGCGGTCGTCGCCGTCGAGGTGGATGTACGGCGGCCGGTGGAGCGAGCCGAAGGCGTTGCCGAGGGCCTGGACGACTCCCTTGCGGCCGTCGGCGAGTTCGTAGAGGGCACCCAGATCGAGGTCGAGGTTCGGGCCGCCGCCCCACCGGCCGATACGGCTCGGGAACTGTTTGCGCACCTGCCAGTTGAGGTTCACCCGCATGATTCCGGAGCTGCCGCCCTGTTTGGCCAGCGAGACGGAGGGGGCCGCCTTGGTGAGGGTGACCTTGGACAGGCGGACCGGCTGGGCGGCGGGCGCGGGGCGAGCGGTGGACGCGGGCGGAGCAGCGGGAGGTGGCGGCACGGTCGCGGCTGCCGGAGGCGGGGCGGGGGTGGGGGCGGCCGGCGGGGACACAGGGGCCGGAGCCGGGGTCGCCGGTGGTGCGGCACGCTGCGGCTCGTCCACGGTGATGCCGAAGTCCGTTGCCAGGCCCTCGAGTCCGCTGTCGTAGCCCTGGCCGACGGCGCGGAACTTCCAGCCACCCTGGCGGCGGTAGAACTCGCCGAGTACGAAGGCCGTCTCCACGGTCGCTCCGGGGCTGTCGAAGCGGGCGACGACCTGGCCGGAAGCGGCGTCGGTGACCTCGATGTAGAGGCCGGGGACCTGCCCGAACGTCCCGCCGTCCGCGGAGGCGGCGACGACGATGCGCTCGACGGCGCCCTCCACGCGCGCGAGGTCGGCGACAAGGGCGTCGGTGACGCGTCCGCCGGTCGTCCGCTTGCCCTCGTGGCGGACCGCGCCGGAGGGGTGCGCGGGCTGGTTGTAGAAGACGAAGTCCCCGTCGGAGCGGACCTTCCCGGCGGCGAGCAGCAGTGCCGAGGCGTCCGCGTCCGGCGTCCCGGGCTCGGTGCGCCAGCCCAGTTCGACGCGCAGGGCCGCGGTCGCCACAGCTACGTTGGCGCCTTTCGGCATTGACATGTCCGCCCCCATCGGGTATTCGGTCCACGGTTTTCGCCCCGGCGGTCCGGGTCGTCCCTACCCGCACAACTTATTCCCGCGTACGGCGAACGCCCCCGAACGGCACAGGAAGATCGCCGGTCAACCGCCGGTAACCCGGTAAGAACCCGGCCGTTACACGATCCAAACGTGGATCGGTGTCCCTTTTTGCCGAGTTCGCTCGGATTGGGGGTCTCAGCCTGGCGCCGACACGGAAAACAACCCTCTTATCGGTCTCCCCAACCGGCACATCGTGGGCTTAACTTATGTGCCATGACCTCCCCCCGCTCCACTTATGGCGGCGGCTATTACTCCGCCTCCTTCCCGGACACCCCGATCTACGACTCGCTCGTCGCCGAGCGGGGCACCCCGCAGATCGCCCCGATCCGGGTCCCCGCCGCCTACGACACGGGCAGCGGCCTGCCCGCCCTGCCGTCGGCGCTGCCCGCCCTCCCGGCGGCCCCGTCCCCGCAGGCTCCCTCCTACGGCTACCCGCAGGCGCAGCAGCCCGCACCGCTGCAGTACGCGCCCACGGCGTACATCCCGCAGCAGGCGAGCGCCCCGCGTGGCTATCCCGGTCCGCAGGCTCCGCAGCAGCAGCAGCGGCCGATGGCGGCAAGCAACGGGTACGAGGCCATGCGTCCGGCCGCCCCGCGGCCGGCGCCGGCTCCCTACCAGGACCCGTACAACAACCAGCAGCAGCAGTACCGCGGTTACTGACCGGCACACCCGGCCGTCGGTGTCGTTTGGCACGATGGCGGCATGGGAAACGTCGAAGTGCGGTCGCTCCACATCCATCCGGTCAAGGCGTTCCGGGCGCTGTCGCCCGGGGAGGCCGTCGTGGAGCCGTGGGGTCTGGCCGGGGACCGGCGCTGGTCACTGATCGACGACGGGGGAAAGGTCGTCACACAACGTGAGCATCCGCGCCTCGCACTGGCCGCCGCCGAGCCTCTGGCCGGCGGCGGCGTCCGTCTGTCCGCGCCCGGCCGGGAGCCGCTGACGGTCGAGGTGCCGCAGCCGGCCGTGACCGTGCCGGTGAACGTGTTCGGTACGAAGGTGGAGGTCGTCCCGGCCGCCGCCGACGCGCACGCCTGGTGCAGCGCCTATCTCGAGGCCGACGTCCGCCTGGTCCACCTGGACGATCCGGCCACCCGCCGCCCGATCGTGCCCAAGTACGCCCTGCCCGGCGAGACGGTGAACCTCGCCGACGGCTTCCCCCTGCTGGTCACCACGACGGCCTCGCTGGACGCCCTGAACGCGCTCATAGCGCGGGGCGGCCACGCTGACGAGGGCCCGCTGCCCATGACCCGCTTCCGGCCCAACATCGTCGTCACCGGCACCGGCGCCTGGGCCGAGGACCACTGGACGCGGGTCTCCATCGGCGAGGTGGACCTCCGCGTCCCGAAGGCCTGCGCACGCTGTGTGGTGACGACCAACGACCAGGACTCCGCCGTACGCGGCCGGGAGCCGCTCCACACCCTGGCGCGGCACCGCAGGATCGACGGGGAGCTGCTGTTCGGCGTGCACCTGGTGCCCCTCTCGCCCGGCACGATCAGGATCGGTGACCCGGTGCGGGTGCTGTCGTAGCCCCCGCACACCACGGGCACGCGGACGCCGCCGGCACGCGGGCAGCGCGCGGCCGTGGCCCGGGGGCCGGGAACCCCGGCCCGGTCCCCGGTCGTTGAGGGGACGTGAGAAATTCATGAGAGGCCGCGGGCGAGAGCTACGGCGGCGGATGTGAGGCGGTCCTCCCCCGGCCGGGGCCGGGGGTGAGCGCGGAAGCCGGGGTCGTGACGGACCGGAAGGGGGTGGGGCATGCGGGCACTCAGCGGGCTGTGGCGCTGGCGGCGCAATCCGCTGCGCCGGGCGACGGATCTGGCCGAGGCGTGGGTGGCCCTCGTGGCACTGCTGCTGATCGCCGTGGCCGCTCCCCTGACCGGCTGTCTGGTCGGCGCCGCCGCCCAGGACTCGCTCCAGCGGTCCGTGCGGCAGCAGCGGCACGCGCGTCATCTCGTCACCGCCACGGTGGTACGGGACCTGGGCGGGGCTCCGCCGGAGGCCGATCCCGACACCACCACCGCGCGCGACGCCCGCAGCCGCGTCCTCGCGTACTGGCGCGCGCCGGACGGCACCCGGCGGCGGGGGCAGGTCCTCGTGGACCTGGAGTCACCCGGCCGCGGCGACCGCTTCAGGCTCTGGTCCGACCCGCACGGCCGAATAACGACCCGCCCGCTGGATGCCGCCACGGCGACGGCGCACGCCGCACTCGCCGGGTTCGGCGCGGCCCTGGTGATCGCGGTCCTGGTCGAGACCGGCCGGCGCCTGACCGTCTGGCGCATGGTCCGCCGGCGGTACGCACTCTGGGACCAGGCCTGGGACCGGGCGGGTCCGGACTGGGGCAAGGCGGGCACGGGTAGCTGACGGCCTTCCGGCTCTGGTCAACCCGGCGTGCACGCACACGCTACGGTGGACCGGCCGAAGCACTTTCGGCGACGACCCGCGGATGCGTGAACCCCCGGGGCGCGCAGGTTCCCGGGAGTCGACCGCACTCCGGCCCGAGGGCCGGGCGGGGTCGCGGTCCCGGCGTCCGCGGCAGCGCCCCGGCGGGCGGTGAGCATCAGTACGACGAGGTGGGGGCACGGCAACGCCATGGCACAGGGCACGGTCCAGGTGACGCACACCGGTACTTCGCGGTGGCGGCGCCGCACGGGTGAGTACGCGTCGCTCGCCGCCGCCCTGGAGGCCGCCGCCGACGGCGACGTCCTCACCGTCGCTCCCGGCACGTACCGGGAGAACCTCGTCATCGAGCGGGCGGTGACGCTCCGTGGGCCCGAGGGGTCCTCCGGTTCGGTGCGGCTCGCGCCGGTGGACGGGGTGCCGCTCACCGTGCGGGCCTCGGCCGTGGTGCAGGACCTGCACGTGGAGGGCCAGGACGCGGCGGCGCCCGCGGTGCTGGTCGAGGAGGGCACGCCCGAGCTGATGGACGTGCGCGTCGTCACCCGGTCGGCCGCCGGCATCGAGGTGCGCGGCGGTGCCCGCCCGACCGTGCGCCGCTGCACCGTCGACAACCCGGCCGGCATCGGTATCACCGTGCTCGACGGCGGCAGCGGCGTGTTCGAGGAGTGCGAGGTCGTCGCGGCAGGACAGGCGGGCGTGGCGGTCCGCGGCGGAGCGCATCCGCGGCTGGAGCGCTGCCGCGTGCACCACGCCTCCGGCACCGGTCTGACCGTGACCGGCGAGAACTCCGCGCTGGAGGCGGTGGGTTGCGAGGTCTACGAGGTGCGCGGCTCCGGGGTGCAGGTCACCGAGCGGGCCACCGCGCACCTGACCGACTGCGATGTGCACCGCACCACCGGCGACGGCATCACCCTGGACACGGACGCGGTGCTCACGCTCGCCGACTGCCGCATCCACGACATCCCGGAGAACGCGGTCGACCTGCGCTCCCGCTCGGTGCTCACCCTGACCAGGACGACGGTCCGTCAGTTCGGGCGCAACGGCCTGTCGGTGTGGGATCCCGGGACCCGGGTGGACGCCAACCAGTGCGAGATCTTCGACAGCACCGGTGACTACCCGGCGGTGTGGGTGAGCGACGGCGCCACCGCCGTCCTCGACTCCTGCCGGGTGCACGACGTGCCGGACGCGCTGTTCGTGCTGGACCGCGGTTCCCGCGCGGACGTCGTGGACAGCGACCTGTCCCAGGTGCGCAACACGGCCGTCTCGGTGAGCGACGGGGCGACCGCGCAACTGGACGACTGCCGGATCCGGGACGCGGCCACCGGTGCCTGGTTCCGCGACCACGGCAGCGGCGGCACGCTCAACAACTGCAGCCTGGACGGCACCCAGACGGGTGTGATCGTCACCAAGGGCGCGGACCCGACCATCGAGCGCTGCACGGTCGGCTCCCCCTCGGAGGCCGGTTTCTACGTGTCCGCGGGCGGCCGGGGCAACTTCCTGAACTGCCGGGTCAGCGGCAGCGGCGGGTACGGCTTCCATGTGCTCGACGGCTGCCGTACGACGCTGCGCAGATGCCGTACGGAACGGTGCGCCCGCGGTGGGTACGAGTTCGCCGACGGCGGCCCGGACGCGGGGCCCGGCACGGGACCGGTGGTGGAGGACTGCACCAGCGACGAGAGCGGGGGCCCACGGCCGCCCGCGCCCCGTGAGGCGGCCGGGCAGACGGTGCCGCAGGGCACCGGTCTGCTGGGCGCGATCCCCGGGCAGCAGACCGCGGAGCGGGAGCCGCCCGTCGCCGTCGGGCAACCGGAGCCTGAGCCGCCGCAGCGTTCGTCGAAGGACGTGCTCGGGGAACTCGACGCGCTGGTGGGTCTGGAGAGCGTCAAGCGCGAGGTGCGCGCGCTGACCGACATGATCGAGGTGGGCCGGCGCCGGCAGCGGGCCGGTCTGAAGGCGGCTTCCGTCAAGCGCCACCTGGTCTTCACGGGCTCCCCCGGTACCGGCAAGACGACCGTCGCCCGGCTCTACGGCGAGATCCTCGCCTCCCTCGGTGTGCTGGAGAAGGGCCATCTGGTCGAGGTGTCCCGGGTCGACCTGGTCGGGGAGCACATCGGTTCCACGGCGATCCGCACCCAGGAGGCGTTCCAGCGGGCGCGCGGCGGGGTGCTGTTCATCGACGAGGCGTACGCGCTGTCCCCGCAGGACGCCGGGCGGGACTTCGGCAAGGAGGCCATCGACACGCTGGTGAAGCTGATGGAGGACCAGCGGGACGCGGTGGTGGTGATCGTCGCTGGGTACACCGCGGAGATGGAGCGCTTCCTCTCCGTCAACCCCGGTGTGGCTTCCCGCTTCTCCCGCACCATCACCTTCGGCGACTACGGCCCCGAGGAGCTGCTGCGGATCGTTGAGCAGCAGGCGGACGAGCACGAGTACCGGCTGGCCCCGGGTGCCTGCGAGGCCCTGCTGAAGTACTTCACCGCGATTCCGAAGGGGCCCGCGTTCGGCAACGGCCGTACCGCCCGGCAGACGTTCGAGGCGATGGTGGAGCGGCATGCGAGCCGGGTCGCCCAGCTCGCCGACCCGACCACCGACGATCTGACGCTGCTGTTCGGGGAGGACCTGCCGGACCTGCCGTGAGCGGCTCGGCCGGGTCTCTGCTCCGGGGGCGCGGGTGCGGCGCTGGGCGGGGTCTAGCCGTGGACTCGTCCGCCCGGTCCCGGGTGGGGGCGTTGTCCTGGCAGCTCCGGGCGCAGGCGGCTGAGGAGCTGGGCCCGTTCGCGGGCGAAGGCGGGGTCCGCCTGGTAGTCGGAGTGGCCGAGGATCGGGGCCGGGAGAGGGTGCTCGGGGGTACGGCCGTAGGCGAGGGGGTCCCGTAAGGGTTCGTGGTCGACCTCGGGGGTGGTGCCGTCGGAGACGCGGACGGGGCCGCCGATGGGGTCGGTGGGGCGGTGGAGATTGCGCCAGCAGGCGATGTCGTGGTGCAGGGCGGCGAGCGCCGGTGGGCCGAAGTGGGCCGGGAACCAGCGGCCGTAGAGGCGTTCCAGCGGGGAGCCGTAGGTGAGCAGGGCGACCCGCCCGCGTGCGGACGGCGGCAGTTGCCAGGCCGCGGCGGCGGCGAGGACGCTGCCCTGGGAGTGGCCGGACAGGACGAGCCGGCCGCCGGTGTGCCGCGTCCAGGTCGCCATGCGCCAGGTCAGGTCCGGCACCGCGCGCTCGGCGTAGCAGGGCGGCGCGAAGGGGTGGGCGGCGCGCGGCCAGAAGGTGCCCACGTCCCAGAGGATGCCGATGGTCCGCCGGGCGGAGGCGTCCTTGTAGGCGCGCCGGCCCCAGGTGACGAACAGCAGGAAGCCGAACCCCACCAGCCAGGAGCCCAGCGCTTGCGAGGTCTCGGCCACGGCCCGGACGACGTGCTGGGTGTGGCGGGCGGCGCCGTCGGGCGTCTTCCCGGTGGCCAGGGCTCCGGCCAGGGACGCGCTGCCCAGCAGGAGGGTGGCGGCGGTGAGCACGGCGAGGACGAGGGGCGCCCGGTCGGTGAGCGTGGCCATGGCCCGGGCGTGCGCGACGGCGCGGGTGCGGGACGGGTCCTCGGGTTCGCCGGGGTGCTCACGGCGGACCCGGTCGCGTTCGGCGCGGGCGAGCCGGGCGGTGTCCAGGGCGAGCCGGGCGGCGAGGAGCAGCAGGACGGCGAGGAGCGGCGGGATGGCGGACGCCTGCCAGGTGAGCAGGACGGGCGGTCCGGCGAGCAGGGCGCGGGTGCCGTCCAGCCAGTCGGCGACGCGCTGGGCGACCCCGCCGGAGATCACGCCGCCCAGTGCGCAGGCGAGCAGCGCGACCGCGGGGCCGCCGAGGCCCCGCATCCCGGCACGGGGGTCGGGGCAGCGGCGGTACAGGTCCCGGGCCACGGCGCCGAGCGCGACGACGAGCAGGCCCTGGGTGGTCGTGAGGGCGCCGAAGGCCGGGTCCCCGGGCAGCCGTCCGGTGGACTGCCAGCCGGGCCGGGACCAGCCGGCGTAGAGCAGGGTGAGCAGCAGCAGGCCCAGCGCGCCGAGCGGCAGCCGGCGCACGAGGTGCCGGTCGAGGCCCTGGTCGAGGCGGTTCTCGCTGCGGCCCCGGCGGCAGACGACGCCCACGGCCACGCCCGCGCAGACGAGGAGCGCGGCGATGAGCAGCCGGCCGAGGACGTCCAGGGCGGCGGGGCCGTCGGGGTGGTGGTCGAAGCGGGCCGCCGGGACGGCGACGGCGGCGGCCACCGTCAGCAGGCCGACCGCCGTGTGGGCCGCGCGCAGCCGGGCCACCAGGCGGCGTCCGTACCAGAAGCCGGGCCGGGCCAGCGCGCTGCCGTCGGTGTCCGGCTCGGGGGCGCGGGACAGCGGGCGGTGGGACTCGTAGGCGCTCCAGGTGCGGTGTGCGAGGTACCAGAGCAGGCCGGTCAGCGCGGCCGGCAGCGTCGCGGCGAGGGCGAGCCGACGGCCGGGCTCGCTCCACCAGCCACCGGACCCGGCCGGTGCTCCGTCGGCGGCGGGGGCCAGGAAGCCCAGCCAGGAGTGGCGGCGGACGCAGCCGGGGACGCCCGCGCACTGCCAGGCCACCAGGTCCAGGGCGACCTCGCAGGCGGCGCCGATCAGGAGCGCCGTCAGGGTGAGGGCGGCCAGGCGCACGAGGAGGCCGTAGAGCCGGACGGTGCGCTGCCGGCCGGGCGCGGCGGGGCGCATCCAGTGGGCGAGGTTGACGACCATGAACGGCAGCAGCAACAGCCACAGGGCGCGGCTGCCGTCGCCGGAGGTCAGGTTGCACCAGACGTACGCCTCCCGCACCGGACCGCTCCGGGTCCCGCGCCCGGCGGCCCGCGCGCCCCGACCGCCGGCTTCCGCGTCCTGACCTACGGTTTCCGCGTCCTGACCTGCGGTTTCCATGTCCTCGGCGCGCCGGAAGACGGCGGCCGTGTCGTCGCCGGTGACCCGGACCGTGCGCGGGTCGCCGAGCATCTTCTCGGGCGTGGCACCGCCGACCCCGTGCACGAGCAGTTCCAGGTCCCGGCCCGGCTCGGCGGGCCGGTCCGCGTGCCGCTCCGCTGGGCGTTCCTGCGCACGTTCCACTGTTCTCGCACTTCCCCCGTGACGCCCTGACGTCTGTGCCGTGCACGGTCCAGGATCCCGGTCCGGCGGCGTCGTGTCCCACTCCTCACGGAATCTCCCCGATCCGGGGGCGACGGGCGGGCCGTGCGCCCGCCCCGGGGGCGGGTCGCGGCCGGCAGGTGGTGGCGCGACCGGTGCCGTCCCGTGAAAGGATGGAACGCCCGCGTACTGCCGGACCGAGGGAGTTTCCAGGTCGGAGCCGGTGTGCCGAAGGCGTCGGACGGGTGGCGGTGAAAGGAGCGGAGCGTACGTGAGTGAGAATCAGAACCTCCTCGCGGAGCAGCGCCGCGCCCTGATCCTGGACGAGGTCCGCCGCCGGGGCGGTGTGCGGGTCAACGAACTGACCCGCAAGCTGGGTGTGTCGGACATGACCGTGCGCCGCGACCTGGACACGCTCGCCCGGCAGGGGATGCTGGAGAAGGTGCACGGCGGTGCCGTGCCGGTGGTCGAGGCGAGCACCCACGAGCCGGGGTTCGAGGCGAAGTCGGGGCTGGAGCTGACCGCCAAGGAGGACATCGCGCGTGCCGCCGCCGGGCTGGTCGCGCCGGGTGCGGCGATCGCCCTGTCGGGTGGCACGACGACGTACGCGCTCGCCCAGCATCTGCTGGAGGTGCCCGACCTGACCGTGGTGACGAACTCACTGCGGGTCGCGGACGTCTTCCACGCGGCTCAGCGCACCTCGGGGCAGCGGCAGGGGGCGGCGACGGTGGTGCTGACCGGCGGGGTGCGCACGCCGTCGGACTCGCTGGTGGGGCCGGTGGCCGACCAGGCGATCGCCACCCTCCACTTCGACCTGCTGTTCCTCGGTGTGCACGGCATATCGATGGAGGCCGGGCTGTCCACGCCGAACCTCGCGGAGGCCGAGACCAACCGGCGGCTGGTGCATTCCGCGCGCCGGGTCGTGGTGGTCGCCGACCACACCAAGTGGGGCACGGTGGGCCTGAGTTCCTTCGCCACGCTGGCGCAGGTGGACACGCTGGTGACCGACGGGGGCTTGGCCGCGCAGGCGCGCGCGGAGATCTCCGAGCACCTGCGTGTGGTGGTGGCGGGCGAGCCCGGTGTAGGCGACGGGGACATCTGAGGAGCCGTCGGGGCGCTCACGACAGGCCCTGGGCTGGCCCCCTGGAGGCGGTGTCCGCCGCCGACGGGACGGCACTGTCCCGCCGCGTCCTCACGCCGGGCCGGGGGCGGCCCGGGGCGTGCCGTCCGCGTGATGACCTCCCCGGGCAGGCACCGGGCGGGCCGGTGATCAGACGATGCCGCGGGAGTGGTGCACCTCGGCCACGACCGCTGCCATCAGTTCCGCGTCCAGCGCGGAGGTGTCGGCCAGGCGCGAGCCGGCGGACAGCGAGTTGAGCAGGGCCTTGGTGACGCGCAGTGCCGCCGGGGGGCGGCGGACGACGGGCCCGGCCCACGCGTCGACGGCCGCGTCCAGCTCGTGGGCGGGCACGACCTTCTGCAGGACGGACAGGGACAGGGCTTCCGCCGCGGTGAAGGCCCGGCCGGTCAGGACGAGTTCGCGGACGCGGGCGGCACCGACCTCGCTGATGAGGCGGGGCAGGAGACCACCCCAGGCGGTGGGCAGCCCCAGGGCGAGTTCGGGCAGCCGGAAGGTCGCGTCCTCGGACCCGACGCGCAGGTCACAGGCGAGCGCGAGGGCGAGGCCCGCTCCGACGGCCTTGCCCTGGACGCGGGCGATGGTGACGGCCGGGTTCCCGGTCAGGGCGTCGCAGACGCGCCGCGCCTTGGCCCCCGACAGGCGGATGCCGCTGCCCGTGGGGTCGTGGGCGAGGTGCCGGCCGAACTCGCCGCGGTCCCCGCCCAGACAGAAGTCGTCCCCGCTGCCGGCGAGCACGAGTACCCGGACCGCCGGGTCCTGGTCCTGGAGGACCGCCAGAAGGTCGTCCAGCAGGGCGTCGGTGACGGTGTTGCCCTCCGCCGGGGTGTTCAGCTCGACGGTGAGGACGGCGCCCTCGCGGCGGGTCCGCAGGGTCTGCCGTACGGGGCCGGCCGGGAAGGCCGTGAGGGGGAGGGCGGTCATGTCGTCACTTTCAGGGAGGTCACGCGCCGGAAGACCATCCGGTTCGCGTAGGTCGGTCCTGCGGCCGGCCGCAGGGTGGGGAATCGTTCCAGCAGCTCGGTGAGCAGGATCCGGGCCTCCAGGCGGGCCAGTCCCGAGCCGAGGCAGTAGTGGGCCCCGCCGCCGAAGGTGAGGTGGCCGCCCCTGCGGAGCATGTCGAACACGTGCGGGTTCTCGTTGCGGCGCGGGTCGTGGTTGGCGGCGCCGTAGAGGACGTGGACGGTGGCGTCCTTGGCGACGGGCACGCCGGCGAGGACCGTGTCGGCGGCGGCGACACGGGAGTTGAGGTGGATCGGCGGGTCGTAGCGCAACGACTCCTCGATGGCGTCGTCGACGTGTTCGGGGTGCCGGCGCAGCCGGTCGGCCCGTGCGGGGTCCTGGGTGAGGAACCACACCGCGTTGCTCAGCAGGGTCGCGGTGGTCTCCAGGGAGGCGATGGTGATGAACATCGTCAGGTCGTACAGCGTCTGGTCGGCGGTCGTGCGGTCGGCGGGGTACTGGGCGTCCCAGTAGCGGATCCAGCCGCTCAGGACGTCGTCGCCGGGGTGGGCGCGCCGGTGGGCGAGGAGGGCGGTGAAGTAGGCCCGCATCTCCCGGGTGGCCCGCGCCGAGATCGCCAGTTCGCTCTTGGTGGGGAGGAGTTCCTGGGCGTGGACCTGCCGGTGGGTGAAGTCCAGGATGCGTGGGTAGTGCCCGGCCGGGATGCCGAGCCACTGGCCGACGGTGCGGATCGGGAGCCGGTCGCTCACCGTGGTGGCGAAGTCGGCCTCGCCGTGGGCGCGCAGTCGGGCGTCGAGGCGGTCCAGGAGCCGGGTGACGTGGGCGGTGATCCGGGGCCGCAGGGCCTCCAGGGTGCCGCGGTCGAAGAGATTGCCCAGGGCGCGGCGCTGGACGGTGTGCGCGGGGGCGTTGAGCCGGGACAGCGTCCTCGTCATCTCCCGCGTCGACGGGTCCCGCCAGCGTGCCGTGTCCGCTTGGCGCTCCTGCCAGGCGAAGTCCGGTGCGAGCCAGTCCCTGCCCCGCAGGACCTGGCTGCAGGCGTCGAACCCGGTGACGAAGTACCCGCCCCAGGGAGCGGGCACCACATCGCCCAGTGCGCGCAACTCCTGCCAGACGGGGAGGGGGTCGGCCTGTCCTTCGGCCGAACGCAGGCGTCGGAGGAGGGGAATGACGGCTCGGCGGTCCGTGGTGGTACCGCGTATGACGCCGACGGCGGTCACGCGAAGCTCCTCTGATGGCTGGGCGCTACCGTTACCGCCGGAACCTACCCCTCCTCTCACCTCGGTCATGCGCCTGTGCGTGTTGCTCCTGTCACATACGGCACATCAGACCCGGAAGGTGTCCAGGAAGCTGCTCCAGAAACCCTTCTTCTTCGCCGGTTCCGGGCGGACGGTGGCAGGCGCGGTCGTGGGGACCGGTTGCTCGGCCGCGGCGGGGGCGGTACGGCTGCGGAGGGCGGAGGCCGTCCGGGTCGCCGGGGTCGGGCTGAAGGCCACGGGCAGTGCGACCAGCGCCCGGTGGAACGGTCCCGGCCGCCACTGGAGGTCCTTCTCGTGGACGGCCAGGGTGAGGTCGGGCAGGGCGTTGAGGATCTTCTCGATCGCGGTGACGGCGATGACCTGCGCCGGGTCCTTGGCCGGGCACGCGTGCGGACCGGCTCCCCACGCCAGGTGGGCGCCCTTGCTGTGCGTCCGGCGGGCGTCGGCCAGCGCGGGGTCGCTGTTGGCGGCGGCGAAACTGATGACGACCGGTGTGTTGGCCTCGGCCACCACTCCCCCGAGGTCCACGTCCTGCACCGGGTAGTGGGTGGCGTAGTTGGCGATGGGCGTCTGGTTCCACAGCACGTGATCGATCGCCTCCTCGATCAGCATGCCGGAGCCGTCGCCGCCCGCGCCGGGTGCCAGCAGCAGGAGCAGGGCGTTGCCGATCAGGTTCCGCTCGGGTTCGACGCCGGCGCCCATCAGCATGACCAACTGGTCCTTGAGTTCCTCGTCGGTGAGGCCGGCGGGGTGCTGGATGAGCCAGGAGGTGACGTCGTCGCCGGCGCGGCGGCGCTTGAGGGCGATCAGCTCCATGAGGCAGGCGGTGAGTTCCTCGTTGGCCCGCAGGGCGTCCCTGCCGTCGAAGATCGCCGACATGGCGCTGGTGAGGGTGTCACCGATGTCCGCCGGGCAGCCGAAGAGCTGGTTGAACAGCAGCAACGGCAGCAGTTTGGCGTAGTCGTTGAGGAGGTCGGCCCGGCCGCGCTCGCTGAAGCGGTCGATGAGGTAGTCGGCGATGGGCTCGACGTCGCGGCGGATGCGGGTCATGTTGAGCCGGGCGAGGCTGTCGGTGACGGCCTTGCGCAGCCGCAGGTGCACGGCGCCGTCGGTGAACAGGCAGTTGGGCCGGTACGCCATCATCGGCAGCACCGGGTGGTCCAGCCCGACGTGCCCCTCGTTGAGCGCCTTCCAGCGGCGGGCGTCCCGGGCGAAGAGCGTGGTGTTCTGGAGTACGCGCAGGGCCGTCTCGTACCCGACGACCAGGGTGGCGTCGACGCCGGGCGCGAGTTCGACGGGCCCGGCCGGGCCGTGGGCGCGCACCCGGTCGTAGACCTGGTGGGGGTCGGCGGCGAACGCGGCGTCGTGCAGGGGGCATCCTGCGCCGGTGTGGGCGCTGACTGACTGACGGTCCATGAGGTTCCTTCTGCTGGCCCGCGGCCGATGGTCCGGGCGGTGGGGCGTGTCAGGCGGCTCGGGTGAGCAGGTGACGCACGAGCGCGATCAGCGCGTGGGCGGAGGACTGCCGGTCGCGGGCGTCGCAGTAGACGACGGGGGTGTCCGGGAGCAGGTCGAGGGCCTCACGGACCTCCGCCTCCGCGTACGCCGTGTCCGTGCCGAAGCTGTTGACCGCGATGGCGTACTCGAGTCCGTACCGTTCGACGAGGTCGATGACAGGGAAGGTCTCCTCCAGCCGGGCGGGGTCGACCAGCAGCAGCGCGCCCAGCGCGCCACGGGCCATGTCCTCCCACAACTGCATGAAACGCTGCTGTCCGGGGGTGCCGAAGAGGTACAGCACGAGGTCGTCGCTGAGCGTCAGCCGGCCGAAGTCCAGGGCCACGGTGGTGGTGGACTTGTCCGTCACACCCCTGAGGTCGTCCACGTGGAGCGACGCCTGCGTCATCCTCTCCTCGGTGCGCAGCGGGGTGATCTCCGACAGCGAGCCGATGAACGTCGTCTTGCCCACGGCGAAATGCCCGACGACCAGGATCTTGGCCGCGTTGGTCACCGCGCTGGAGACGTAGATGGATCCAGGGGCCGTCTCAGCCGATGAGGGATTGGAGTCCATTCAGAACCTTCTCGAGGGTCGCTCTGTCAACGTTCTGCGCCCGGGGCGGCTCGGCGCGGCGCAGGAGGTGGCCCTGCTCGAATAAGTCGGTCAGCAGCAGCCGGGCCACCCCCACGGGGAGTTCCAGGTGGCCGGCCACCTCGGCGACCGACAGGTAGCCGCCCGCGCACAGGTGCCAGATCGCCGTCACCTCGGGACCGGCCCCCAGCGGAGGGGTCCGCTCGGGGGCGAGGGTGACCAGGGTGTGCAACGCCAGGTCGTCCGAGTCCGGCAGTGTCCGGCCGCCGGTGATGACGTACGAGCGGACGAAGTCGCTGGTGACGGAGGCTTCCTCGACGGGCTTCGTCATGAGCCGACACCGTTGTCCGCACGCGGCGCCACACTCATCGCCTTGCTCAGGGCGGCCACCGTCTTCTGCATGCGGAAGGACACGGCCTCCATGTCGACGTCCAGTGCGGCCGAGACGGCGAGGTAGGAGCCCTGGCCCGCGGCGATGAGGAAGATCCAGCCGCCGTCGTACTCGAGCAGCGTCTGCTTCCAGATGCCGTGTCCCGCTCCGACGAAGCCCGCGACGGCGCGGCTCAGCGACTGCATCGAACTCATCGCGGCGGCGTTCGTCTCGGCGTCGTCCCGTCCGATGTCGTCCGAGCGGTGCAGCAGCAGGCCGTCGCCCGAGACGAGGATCGCGTGGCGGGCTCCGCGCACCCCGAGCACGTCGTTCAGCACCCAGGACAGGTCGGTCTTCACTGGTCGTCAGATCCTTCCGTGGTGTTCGTGGTGCGCCCGAGGTGTGTGCCGCGTGCGAACGCTCCGAGCCGCGACGCGGTCACCTCGCCGGCCGGCTCGGACGTCGCGTCCTGGTTGGTGCTGTCGAGGGCCGGGACCATCGTGACGGGACCCGAGCGCCGACGGCGTTTGGGCAGGCCGCCGGTGGTCGTGCCCACCACGTGCGAGGGGCCCACGACCGGGACGGGCGCCAGTCGCTGGGGGGCCGCCTGCGGGCCCGGGCTGTCCTGGGCGCCGGCCGCGGGAGAAGGGGCGTCGGCCGCGAGGAGGCTCTCGGGTACACGAATCACTGCACGCACTCCGCCGTAGGGGGACACGGAACCGACGGAGACGGCGAAGCCGTAGCGGGCGGCGAGCATGCCGCACACGGCGAAGCCGAACCGCGGCGGATCGCCGAGACCGGTGATGTCGACGGGGCCGTCGACGGTGAGCAGTGCCGTCGCCCGGTCCTTGGTCTCCTGGTCCATGCCGAGACCGGCGTCGTCCACGATGAAGCACACACCGGTGGGCACGGTCTGGATGTTGACCTCGACCGGCGTTCCGGGCGCGCTGTAGGTCGTCGCGTTGTCCAGCAGTTCGGCCAGGACGACGGCGACCGGCTCGACGGCCTTGCCGACGAGGGAGACGTTGACCTGGGAGTGGACGCCGACCCGGTCGAAGTCCTTGATCCTGCCCTGCGCGCTGCGGGCGACGTCGTAGACGGTGGCGGCGCCCTCCCGTCTGCCGAGCCAGCCGCCGCACAGCACGGAGATGCCCTTGGCGCGGCGGCCGAACTGGCTGCCGGTGTGGTCGACCGACATCAGGTCGGCCAGGACGTCGGTGGTGTCGCCGTACTTCTTCAGCAGGTTGTCCAGGAGCACCTGCTGTTCCTCGGCCAGCGACTGGAGCGTTCCCATCGCGGACTTCAGCACCGCCTTGGTCGCCGCCTCCGCGTCCGCCCGTACGTCGGCGAGGTCGCGCCGGTGCTGCGCGGTCAGCGCCGCGACGTGGCTGTGGAGCTGGCCGACGTCGCCGCGGGCCTGCCCGAGTCCTGCCTCCAGGTCCTTCCTCGTTCTTCGGAGCGCCATGTTGGTTCTCCGGGCCCGCATCACTGCGACGACCGCAGCGAGGAGCACCACAAGCAAGATCCACAGCAGTGGATCCCGGGTCAAAGACGTCATGAGACTCTCTTCAAGTCGCAGCGCGCCGGGAACGTGAGCAGCGCGATGGTGCCTTCGAGACTGTCCCCCCGGACGCGTTCATGACACGCCGTCAGCCCACTGAAAAGTGGGATGATCTTATCAGTCGCACGGAGGCAACACGCTTACCCAGAGCCCCAATTGAGACGTCATCAAAACGACACACCCCGGTCACCCACCCGTCGGCGGCCGGTCGCCCCGGGCCGGGGCCGGCTCAGACCGGCCACTCACCCGTCGCCAGGAACGAGTCGATCGCCGTGGCGTACGGCGTGATGTCCAGACCCTGCCCGGTCAGCCACGCGTCCGAGTAGTACTTGTCGAGATAACGGTCCCCCGGGTCGCAGAGCAGCGTCACCACACTGCCCCGGCGGCCCTCCGCCACCATCTCCGCGACGATCTTCAGGGCGCTCCACAGACCGGTGCCGGTCGAACCGCCCGCCTTGCGGTTGATGGCCCGGTCCAGGGCCCGGACGGCGGCGACACTGGCCGCGTCCGGGACCTTCATCATCCGGTCGACCGCGCCGGGCACGAAGCTGGGCTCCATGCGCGGCCGGCCGATCCCCTCGATGCGCGAACCGCAGTCGCAGGTGACGTCCGGGTCGCCGGTCGTCCAGCCGTCGAAGAAGCAGGAGTTCTCCGGGTCGGCGACGCAGATCCGGGTGTCGTACTGCATGTAGTGGACGTAGCGCGCGAGCGTCGCGGAGGTGCCGCCGGTGCCCGCCGTCGCGACGATCCAGGCCGGCTCCGGGAACCGCTCCAGCCGTAGCTGACGGAAGATGGATTCGGCGATGTTGTTGTTGCCGCGCCAGTCCGTGGCCCGCTCGGCGTAGGTGAACTGGTCCATGTAGTGGCCGCCGGTCTCCACCGCGAGCCGGGCGGACTCCTCGTACATCTTCCGCGAGTCGTCCACGAAGTGGCACCGTCCGCCGTGGAACTCGATCAGCCGGATCTTCTCGGCGCTCGTCGTGCGCGGCATGACCGCGATGAAGGGCACCCCGATCAGCTTGGCGAAATACGCCTCCGAGACCGCCGTCGAGCCGCTGGAGGCCTCGATCACCGGTCGGTCCGGGCGGATCCAGCCGTTGCAGAGGCCGTAGAGGAACAGGGACCGGGCGAGCCGGTGCTTGAGACTGCCGGTCGGGTGGGTCGACTCGTCCTTGAGATAGAGGTCGATGCCCCACCGCTCGGGCAGCGGGAAGTGCAGCAGGTGCGTGTCCGCCGAGCGGTTTGCGTCGGCCTGCACCTTGCGGACGGCTTCTTTGAGCCAGCCTCGGTAGGCGGCGTCACTGCGGTCGACGTCGAGAGTGGCGCCGGTCCTGGTCTGATGGGTGGTGCTCACGACGGGGGCTCCTTACGCTGGTCGCCGACGGCGCCTCGCACGGTCGGCACCTTCGAGCATAGGCACCTTTCACACCGCCCCCCACCTGCATAAACGCATCTTTGAGCCACCCAAAGCCACCCCTGGGGCACGACCGTGCGAGGGAGCCGGGGGCGCAGGGGCGCACGCGCTCCCGGTGCCTGTCGCACACGCCCCGCGCGCACTGGTGCTCCGCGCCGCATCCAGGCAGACTGCACGCGACGGGGCGACCGTCGCCGACGGAGGCGCACACGGGACCACGGAAGACACCGCGAGGGGGCGGCAGGACATGGCGGAACCGGAGTTCACGGCCACAGGCGTGCGGATCGGCAAGCGGCTGCGTTCGCTCACCCGGGCCGGGCAGGTCCGGATCAGCGACGGCAGGCTGGAGCTGCTCACCAGCTACGGCAGCGAGATCGACAGCGCGCCGGTGCAGGCGGTGCGCGCGTCCAAGCCGTGGTTCGCGCCGGACGACCGGGCGCTGGCCGACGTCAACGGCACGCGGTATCTGCTGACGCTCGGCGAGCAGGATCCGGCGCCGGGCCGGCCGGGGCCGCCCGCGGCGCGGCGGTTCATCGAGGCGGTGCGCCGGGCCGCGGGAGACCGCGGCTGAACAGCGCACCGTCGCGGCGAGTTGCGTGAGCGCATCCGCTGCGTCACGCTGATCTCACGTCACTCTGGGTTTACCGGCGATAACGCTGCGAACCAGCCCGCCGGCCACGACAGCAGGCGGACGTTTGGACGCAAGCACCCTGCTGGATCCGTTGTTCTCCGTGTTCATCCGGTTCTTTCGGACCTCACATCGGGGAGTCGCAGCCGTGATCACTCACTCAAGCAGGCACTGCACAGTGGAACTCCAGGCTCTGCCGTCGCGGATCGGGCAGGTCCGCAGAATCGTATCTGCGCAGTTGCGCTACTGGCATATGGATCCGTTGATAGACCGGGCCGCGCTCGGTGTGACGGAGTTGCTGAGCAACGTCCACCGGCACGCCAGGCCGGACAAGTCGTGCACCGTCGAGCTGGAACTGCTGGCGGACCGGCTCACGGTCTCGGTACGCGACCACGATCCACGCCTTCCGGTACCGGCCGACGTGCCCGCGACACCGGCCGGCGTCCTCTCGGCCGACGTCACGGGCGCGGTGCCCGTCACCGCGCCCGCCGACATCGCCGACCCGGCGGACGTCACCCCGCTGGCCACCTGCGGGCGGGGGCTGGCGATGGTGGCCGCGGTGAGCGAGAGCTGGGGCGCCCGGCCGGACGGCGACAACGGCAAGATCGTCTGGTTCACCCTGCCGGCACCTCCGGTGACGCACAGCCGTCCGGCGGGGCCTACGCGGGGCACGGCACGGCCGGCGACGGCGGTGGCTCCGGCGGTTGTGGCTGCTGCGGGGGCGGGAGCTTCGGTCCCCGCTTCGGTCCCGGCTTCGGTTCCGGTGCGGACGGGCGCGCCCTCGGGGACTCCGGTTCCGGCGCGGACTCCGGTTCCGGCGCGGACGCCGGTCGGTGCGGGGGCCCCGGTGGCCGCTGGGGCTGCGGTCGGTGCTGGCGCCGCGGTCGCGAGTGCCGGGGCTCCGGTCGGTGCCGGTGGTCCGGTCGGTGCCGGTGGTCCGGTCGGTGCCGGTGGTCCGGTCGGTGCCGGGGCTCCGGTCGGTGCCGGGGCTCCGGTTGCGGGTGCCGCGCACGCGGGGAGTCGCCGCGGCGGCTTGCCCCCGGCCGGGAGTACGGCGCCCGTCGCCGCCGCGACTCCCACGTCAGTCCCGGCCCCTGAGCCCGCCGTGGAGCCCGTAGGCACGACCGGAACACGGACCCCCGCCCCAGCCCCCGCGCGAACGGCCTTGCCCGGCTGACCCGACGGCGACCCTCGCCCCGGTCAGGGCCGAAGACGACCCGGGGCCACCGGCATGAAGCGCGGCTGAACGCGGTCAGCCGCCAACAGGATCACGGCTTCGACACCCGCGCCGACGGACCGCGACAGTTCCCCGACACCACGTCCGGCCGTACCGCTCTTGGCGGTGCGGCCGGGCCGTGTGCCCGGGCCGTCGAAAGCACCGCCGCCACCACGGTCGGCCATCGATGACTAGTCTTTGTAACTACTAGTATGTACAGTGAGCCCATGAGCACCCCGGAACGACTGATCGAGTCCACGCGCGAGCTGCTGTGGGAGCGCGGATACGTGGGCACCAGCCCCAAGGCGATCCTGGAGCGCGCGGAGGCCGGTCAGGGCAGCATGTACCACCACTTCAAGGGCAAGCCCGACCTCGCCCTGGCGGCGATCCGGCGCACCGCCGAGGAGTTGCGGGCCACCGCAGCGGCCGTGCTCGACGGTCCCGGTACGCCGTACGAGCGCATCGAGGCGTATCTGCTGCGCGAGCGTGACGTGCTGCGCGGCTGCCCGGTCGGCCGGCTGACGATGGACCCGGACGTGATCGCCAGCGAGGAGCTGCGCGCACCGGTCGACGAGACCATCGCCGTCATCCGTGAGCGGATCGCCGGGATCGTCGAAGAGGGCAAGCGGCAGGGGCAGTTCGCGCCCGAGCTGGACGGTGCGGAGATCGGCGCGGCCGTCGTCGCCACCGTGCAGGGCGGATATGTGCTCGCGCGCGCCTCCGGCTCCCCCGCCGCCTTCGACGCCGGTGTCCGCGGTCTGCTCTCCCTGCTCGCACCCCGAACTGCCCGACGGGAGAACTGAGTCACGTGCACATCACCAGACGGGGGCCCGACACCTGGCGGGGCCCCGCGGAGCACTTCACCGGCACGGTCTGGCTGGACGAGATCGCCGCGCCCGCGGCCCCGTCCCGGCTGCGCATGCTGAACGTCCACTTCGCGCCGGGCGGCCACACGGCCTGGCACCGGCACCCGCACGGGCAGGTGCTGCACGTCCTGGAGGGCGAGGGGCTGGTGCAGCGCAAGGGCGGGGCGGCCGAGGTGATCCGCGCGGGCGACACGGTGTGGATCGAGCCCGGGGAATGGCACTGGCACGGTGCCGGGCCCCGCACCTTCATGACCCACCTCGCGGTCGTGGAGGCCGCCGAGGACGGCACCACCGCCGAGTGGGACTGCCATGTGTCCGCCGCCGACTACCCCGCCTGAGCATGCCCGCCCCGACGGAGGAGGACCACCTCATGCACGCAATGCAGTACGAGTTGTCCCTGCCCGCCGACTACGACATGGGCGTCATCCGTGCCCGGGTCGCCCGCGTGGGCCATCTGCTGGACGACTGGGAGGGGCTCGGCCTCAAGGCGTACCTGATACGTGAACGCGGCGCGCACGGCTCGCCGGTGAACCAGTACGCGCCGTTCTACCTCTGGAACACGGTCGACGGCATGAACCGCTTCCTGTGGGGCGGCCCCTTCCAGGGACTCGTCGACGACTTCGGGCGGCCCGCGGTGCGGCGGTGGACCGGCCTCGCCCACGCCGAAGGTACGGCCGAACGCGCCGCGTTCGCCGTGCGTCGGCGGCAACCGGTGCCCGAGGGTGCGGAGTTGACAGCGCTGATGGAGGACGCGGTGGCCGGGGCGGAACGGCTGGCCGCCGAGGACGGCGCCGTACTCGCCGCGACGGCCGTGGACCCGGACCGCTGGGAGCTGGTGCACTTCTCCCTCTGGGAGCACGCCACCGCGAAGGCCGACGGGGATGTCTTCGAGGTGCTGCATCTGTCCGCCCCGGGCCTGGACCGGCTCCCGCGCGGACGGCAGTGGTGAGCCACGTCCGTACGGTCCTCGGCGACATCCCGGGCGCGGAGCTGGGCGTGTGCGACGCGCACGACCACCTCTTCCTGCGCAGCCCGCGGCTGCCGGGACAGGAACTGGACGACCTCTCCGCCGCGCGGGCCGAGTTGGCGGCCTTCCGCGCGGCGGGTGGCGCGGCCGTCGTGCAGTGGACGCCGTACGGCATGGGCCGGCGTGCGGCGGATCTGCCGGCGCTGTCCCGGACGACCGGGGTGCGTCTGGTCTGCGCGACGGGTCTGCACCGAGCGGCGCACTACGACGCGGAGTCACTCGCCCGGCTGCGCGGTGGCCGGCTGGCCGCGCTGTTCGTCTCCGAACTCACCGAGGGCATCGGGACGACCGGGGTACGCGCCGGTCTCATCAAGGTGGCCGGCGGCTTCCACGCACTGGACGCGCACGCCCGCTGGACCATGACGGCGGCGGCCGAGGCGCACCACGCCACCGGTGCGCCCGTCGCCGTACACCTGGAGCAGGGCACCGGCGCGCTGGACGTACTCGACCTGCTGTGCGGTGAGTTGGGGGTGCCCGGGGAGCGGGTGGTCCTGGGTCATCTGAACCGCGCCCCCGACCCGGTGGTGCACCGGCAGGCGGCCATGTCGGGCTGCTGGCTGGCGTTCGACGGGCCGTCCCTCGCCCACCACGCCACCGACTGGCGGATGCCGGAGGCCGTACGGGCCCTGGCGGAGGCCGGGTTCGGGGACCGGCTGCTGCTCGGCGGGGACACGGTGACCGCCGGGGCACGCTCGGTGGACGGCGGGCCCGGGATGCCCTACCTGCTGCGCCGGGTGCGCACGCGGCTGACGGAGGCGGTGGGCGCGGACCTGGTGGACCGCATGCTCACGGAGCATCCGGCGCGGGCCTTCGCCGCCGACTGGCCACCGGCCCAGGAGTAGGGAACGTCCGTAAGCACCGGAGCCCGGCGGCTTCGATACCCGGAAGCACCGACCCGTCGTCGCCCGGGCACCCGCGGCCAGCGCACCCAGCGGGGCGTCTAGGCACCCGCCGCAAGCCCACCCAACGGATCGTCCAGGACCGGCTGCCAGGCCAGTTCGGCGGCGCCGACCAGGCTGTTGTGGTCCAGGGTGCACGGGAGGATGGGGACGCCGCCGCTCTGGCCCCACAGGCTGCGGTCGGCGACCACGGCGCGGAGCCGGGCGGGGTCCGCGTCCAGGAGGGTGCGGTGCAGGCCGCCGAGGATGATGCGGTCGGGGTTGAGGATGTTCACCAGGCCGGCGAGGCCGAGGCCGAGACGGTCGATGAGGGCTTCGGCGGCCGTGCGGACGGCCTTGTCGTCGTACCGCGTGCGCAGCAGGTCGTTGGCCTGCTGGAGCAGCGACACCTCGGGGCCGGGTTCGCGGCCGGCCTCCACGAGCAGGGCCAGCGGGTCGGCCTCGACGTCGAGGCAGCCGCGGCTGCCGCAGTGGCAGGGGCGGCCCTCGGGGTTGACGGTGAGGTGGCCGACCTCCAGGGCGAGCCCTGAACTGCCGGTGTGCAGGCGGCCGTCGAGGACGAGCGCGCCGCCCACGCCCCGGTGTCCGGTGGCCACGCACAGCAGATCCCGTGCGCCCCGGCCGGCGCCGTGCCGGTGTTCGGCGAGCGCGGCGAGGTTGACGTCGTTGGCCGCGAACGCGGGCCCGGAGATGCCGGCGGCGCGTACGCACTCGGCGAAGGTCCGCGTGACGGGGGCGCCGACGGGCCAGGCCAGGTGCAGGGGGTTGAGCGCCAGGCCGCCGGGTTCGGCGACGGCCGACGGTACGGCGAGTCCGGCGCCGACGCAGCGCCGGCCGGTCGTGCGCAGCAGCTCCGCGCCCGCCTCGACCACGGAGCCGAGCACCTTGGCCGGGTCGGCCTCGACGGTCTCGCAGCCGGGCGCGGTCGCCACGATCCGTCCGCCGAGACCGACCAGCGCGGCCCGGAAGCCGTCGGCGTGGATCTGCGCCGCGAGGGCCACCGGGCCGTCCTCGGCGACCTCCAGCCGGTGCGAGGGGCGGCCCTGGGAGCCGGCCGCCGAGCCGGGCCGGGCGTCCACCCGGATCAGGCCGAGCGCCTCCAGCTCGGCGGCCACCGCGCCGGCCGTCGCCCGGGTGACACCGAGTTCGGCGGTGAGCACGGCCCGGGTGGGGGCGCGCCCGGTGTGCACCAGCTCCAGCGCGGGTCCGAGCGCACCGCGCCCCCGGTCCAGCCGCGCCCTCGTGGTGGTCCTCTCCCCCGCCGCCCGGGGATCCGCCTCGCCGCTCATAGGGGTGAGTCTCCCATGATCCGCAGCCGGGGTGGTTTGTGCCTGCCGGCCGGGTCGAGTCCGACGACGCCGCCTAGAGGCCACTCACCCGCAAGGTGATGTTCAGCCGGCCGGTGAGGTCCAGTGGGCCCGGTGCCGTGCCCGGCTGGAGGCGCGGCACGCCGTGGTAGGCGAGCCGGGACGGGCCGCCGAAGACGAACAGGTCACCGCTGCGCAGGTCGACGTCGGTGTACGGCTTCGCGCGCGTCCGTGTGTTGCCGAAGCGAAAGACGCAGCTGTCGCCGAGGCTCAGGGAGACCACCGGCGCGTCCGACTTCTCGTCGCTGTCACGGTGCATGCCCATCCGGGCGTCGCCGTCGTAGAAGTTGATCAGTGCGATGTCGTACGGGGCGTCCGGGACGGCGTCCGGGCCGAGGGTGTCGGCCACCGCACGGCGGCCCAGCTCGCCGAGCCAGTCCGGGAACGGCTTCACGGGTGTGCCGTCGCCGTCGACGACCGTGCGGGTGTAGGCGTACGGGTACCAGTGCCAGCCGAGGCAGACCTGGCGCGCGGTCATCGTGCCGCCGCCCGGGGTGCGGACCGTGCGCAGTCCGGCCGGGGGCCGCGCCCACTCCCGGCAGGCGGCGAGCAGGTCGCGCTGCCGCGCCTCGTCCAGCCAGTCCGGGACGTGCACGGCGCCCGCGGCGACCTCCGCGCGCTCCCGGGGGAACAGTTCCACGTCCATGGGCTCCATACTGCCGCAGGTCCGCCCCACCATCCCTGAGCTGCGGCTCGGATAGCCTGGACGCACGATGAGCGACCCTATGACGACACCGTGGGGCGAGGTCGGGCTGACCCGCTTCCCCGAGGATCCCCGCGACCGGCTGCGCGCCTGGGACGCCTCCGACGCGTACCTGCTGCGCCATCTGGCCGAGGAGAAGGTGCCGCTCTCGGACACGGTCGTGGTGGTCGGGGACCGCTGGGGCGCACTGGTCACGGCGCTGGCCGCGCACCGGCCGGTGCAGATCACCGATTCCTTCCTGAGCCAGGAGGCGACCCGGTCGAACCTGGCGCGGGCCGGTGTCGAGCCGGGTGCCGTCCGGTTGCTCACCACGCAGGACCCGCCGCCGGAGCGGGTGGACGTGCTGCTGGTGCGGGTGCCGAAGAGCCTGGCGCTGCTGGAGGACCAGTTGTCGCGGCTGGCGCCCGGCCTGCACGCGGGTACCGTCGTCGTCGGCGCCGGGATGGTGAAGGAGATCCACACCTCGACCCTGGAGCTGTTCGAACGGATCGTCGGGCCGACCCGGACGTCACTGGCGCGGCAGAAGGCCCGGCTGATCTTCTGCACCCCGGACCCGGCGCGGGAGCGGCCCACGAACCCGTGGCCGTACAGCTACGCGCTGCCGGACGGTGTCGGCGCCGTGTCGGGGCGCACGGTCGTCAATCACGCGGGCGTCTTCTGCGCCGACCGGCTGGACATCGGCACCCGTTTCCTCCTCCAGCACCTGCCCGGCCCGGGCGCGGGCCGCGTGGTGGACCTGGGCTGTGGCAACGGCGTGGTGGGCACGGCGGTGGCGCTGGCCGATCCGGCGGCCGAAGTGCTGTTCGTGGACGAGTCGTTCCAGGCGGTGGCCTCGGCGGAGGCGACGTACAAGGCGAACGGGGTGCCCGGGCATGCCGAGTTCCGGGTCGGGGACGGGCTGGCCGGGGTGGCGCCCGGCAGTGTGGACCTGGTCCTGAACAACCCGCCGTTCCACTCCCACCAGGCGACGACGGACGCGACGGCGTGGCGGATGTTCACCGGGGCGAAGCGCGCGCTGCGGCCGGGCGGCGAACTGTGGGTGGTCGGCAACCGCCACCTCGGCTACCACGTGAAGCTGAAACGGCTGTTCGGGAACGCGGAGCTGGTCGCGAGCGACCCGAAGTTCGTCGTACTGAGGGCCGTCAGGAAGAGCTAGCCTCCGCCCCCGGCTCGGACGAGGCCCCTCGGTGACGTTGCCGGCGGACGCTGCCGTGCGTGGGGTCCGGGGTCAGGTCCGGGGGTGCCGCGGGCACGACGTCGGGATGGAGGGCCGGGGGGCGGGCGGCCCGGTGGGGGTGCGGCCCAGGACGCCGATGATCCGGGCGACCTCGCGGGCCATCGCCTCCCGGCCGACGCCGAGGTACTCGCGGGAGTCGACGGCCTCGGGACGGGCCGCGAGGTACGTGCGGACCGCCCCGGTCATGGCGATGTTGAGGGCGGTACCGACGTTGACCTTGGTGATGCCGTCCCCGACCGCCGCGACCAGCCCCTCGTCCGGCACGCCGGAGGAACCGTGCAGGACGAGCGGCACGGCGAGCGCCGCCGAGAGGTGCCTGAGCAGGGCGTGGTCGAGGGCCGCGGTGCGGGTGGTCATCGCGTGCGTGCTGCCGATGGCGACCGCCAGCGCGTCGACACCGGTGCCGCCGACGAAGTCCCGTGCCTGGTCGGGGTCGGTGCGGGCGCCGGGCGCATGGGCGTCGAGCGCGGGCCGGCCGTCCTTTCCCCCTATCTGACCCAACTCGGCCTCGATCCACAGTCCGTGACCGTGCGCCCAGTCGGCGGCGGCCCGGGTCACGGCGAGGTTCTCGGCGTACGGCAGACGGGCCGCGTCGTACATGACCGAGGAGAACCCGGCACCGGGCGCCTGCCGCAGCAGCTCGTCGCTCTGCACATGGTCCAGGTGCAACGCGACGGGTACAGCGGCACGTTCGGCGGCGGCGACGGCGGCGCGGGCCAGCGGCAGCAGCCGTCCGTAGCGGAACCTGACGGCGTTCTCGCTGACCTGGAGGACGACCGGGGCGCCGGTGGACTCGGCGCCGGCGATGACGGCCTCGACGTGTTCGAGGGTGATGACGTTGAACGCGGGGACGGCGGACCGGGCCGCGGCGGCGCGGGTGACCAGCTCGCCCGTGGATGCGAGGGGCACGTGCGTGTCCTTCCGGGACGGGGCCGGTGGGTTCAGGAGGCGAGGATCACCGAGCGGGTCAGATGGCGCGGCCGGTCGGGGTCCAGGCCCCGGGCGGCGGCGACGGCCACCGCGAGCCGCTGTACGCGGACGAGTTCGGCGAGCGGGTCGAGTCCGCCCTCGATCCACAACGCCCCGGTGGCGCGTACCTGTTCGGCCAGGCCTGCGGGTGCCGTACCGAGCATCCAGGTGGCCGTGCCGTCGGTGGTGACGCTGATAGGGCCGTGCCGGTACTCCATCGCCGGGTAGGCCTCCGTCCAGGCGAGGGAGGCCTCGCGCAGCTTCAGCGCGGCCTCGTTGGCGAGTCCGACGGTCCAGCCGCGCCCGAGGAAGGTGAACTGGGCGCGGTCCACGAGTGCGTGGGGCAGCGCGGTGGTGAGGGCGGTGCGCGCGTCGGCGACGACGGCGTCGGTGTGCAGCCCGAGGTGGGCGCGCAGGAGCGTGAGCGCGGTGGTGGCGAACCGGGTCTGGACGACGGAGCGCTCGTCGGCGAAGTCGAGCACCAGGAGATCGTCGGCGGTCGACACGACCGGGCTGTCCGGATCGGCGGTGACGGCGGTGGTGCGTGTCCGTCCGCTCAACTTCGCCAGCACGTCCAGTACTTCGGTGGTGGTGCCGGAGCGGGTGAGGGCGAGGACCCGGTCGTACGACCGCCCGGACGGGAACTCGGAAGCGGCGAACGCGTCGGTCTCCCCCTGCCCCGCGCCCTCGCGCAGAGCGGCGACGGCCTGGGCCATGAAGTACGAGGTCCCGCACCCGACGACGGCGACCCGTTCCCCCGGCTCCGGCAGCGCGCCCCGGTGGCGTCCCGCCTGCTCGGCCGCCCGTATCCAGCACTCCGGCTGGCTCTTCAGCTCGTTCTCGACATGGGTCATGCCCACACCCTCCCCTAGCTGATTGTTTCTGCAAGATATAGCGATCTTTCGAGCACAATCAAGCATTCGAGCGCGATGCCGGGTGCGCTAGGGTCGCCGGGAGATCCAAGACGGTCAGGGAACGGAGGCTGCGGATGTCCCGGGACGCCCGCTGGAAGGCGCTGCTGGAACTGCTCGTCGAACGCGGCCGGCTGGAGGTCGAGGAGGCGGCGGCCGAACTGGCGGTGTCGGCGGCCACGATCCGCCGCGACCTCGACCAGCTCGCCGAGCAGCAGATGCTGGTCCGCACCCGGGGCGGAGCGGTGGTGCACGGGGTGTCGTACGAACTGCCGCTGCGCTACAAGACGGCCCGCCGCGCCTCCGAGAAGCAGCGCATCGCCAAGGCGGTGGCCGGACTCGTCGCGGCGCCGGGCGAGGCGGTGGGGCTGACCGGCGGCACGACCACCACGGAGGTGGCCCGCGCGCTGGCCGTCCGCGGCGACCTGGGTACCGGCTCGCCGGCGCTGACCGTCGTCACCAACGCGCTCAACATCGCCAACGAGCTGGCCGTACGACCCCAGTTCAAGATCGTGGTGACGGGTGGGGTGGCACGCGCCCAGTCGTACGAACTCATCGGCCCGCTGGCGGACGGGGTGCTGGGCCAGATCACGCTCGACGTTGCGGTGCTGGGAGTCGTCGGCTTCGATGTCACGCACGGCGCGGCGGCGCACGACGAGGCGGAGGCGGCGATCAACCGGCTGCTGTGCGAGCGCGCCGAGCGGGTGGTGGTCGCCGCGGACTCCAGCAAGCTGGGGCGCCGGGCGTTCGCCCGGATCTGCGGGGCGGAGCTGGTGGACACCCTGGTGACGGACGCGGCGGTGCCGGCGGAGACGGTACGGCGGTTCGAGGAGGCGGGCATCCGCGTGCTGACGGTGTGAGACCGGTGCGCGCCGCCGGGACGGGCCCGCCGGAACACCGCCGACTCCGGCCCGGCAGCCGGGGTTCGCCTCAGAAGGCGCCGTGGTCGGCGCTCACGAACCCGGCGCCCCGCTGGTCGTTGCAGCCGATCAGCGGCCGGTCGGCCGGGTCGGGCCAGGTCAGCTCCGCCTGGAGGGCCACGCTCACCAGGGTCAGCAGCAGATCGACGTCGCTGGCGGCGTCGAGCCGCAGGGTCACCCACTGCGAGCCGGGCACGATCCTGATCGGCCCCGACCCCCTGAGGTCCTTGGCGAACCGCCGGATGGCCCGGTCGGTGAGCCGTAGGTCGACGTCGCGCTCGGAGTGGAAGTGGGCGATCTCGCCCCGTGTCGAACACACCGCCTGCCCGAGCCCGCAGCTCGGGACGGCCGGTCTCAGGTCCGGCCAGGTCGCCAGTTGCGCGAGCGCGCGGAAGGCCAACGTCATGGGCCCATCATGGCGCGCTCACCCGCCCGCAACCAGGTCGTGCGCAAGCATTAACCGACCTGTATCCACAGCGCGGTTCAAAACCCGCACACGTGTCCGCATCCCGAACGCGACTGCCCCGGACCGGGATCGCCCCGGGCACGCCGCGGCGCCCCGCTGCCCCCAACACACGTGTACCCCGGCCTCGTTGCGGTTCAGTCCATCCGGCACACTCGGCCCCATGGAGACTGCTGAGTATCTCGAGACCCTGCACCGTGAGGGCCGGCTGCTGGCCGCGGCGGCCGGGGCGGCGGGGACCGACGCCAAGGTGCCGACGTGCCCGGAGTGGCAGGTGCGTGATCTGCTGCGGCACACCGGTGTGGTGCACCGGTGGGCCGCCGGCATCGTCGCCGACGGGCACACCGAGGGCAGGCCACCCGGGGAGCCGCCGGAGCTGGACGGCGCCGAGCTGGTGGCCTGGTACCGGGAGAGCCACCGCCTGCTGCTGGACACCCTGACCGCCGCGCCCGCCGGCACCGAGTGCTGGACGTTCCTGCCGCTGCCCAGTCCGTCACCGTTGGCGTTCTGGGCCCGCCGGCAGGCGCACGAGACGACCGTGCACCGGTACGACGCGGAGTCGGCCCGCGGGGGTACGCCGTCCCCGATCGCGACCGACTTCGCGGTGGACGGCATCGACGAGCTGCTGAGCGGCTTCCACGCCCGCTCCCGCAGCCGTCTGCGCAGCGAGGAGCCGCGCGTGCTGCGGGTGCGGGCGGTGGACGCGGGGGCGGACGCGGTGTGGACCCTGCGGCTCACGGCCGAGCCACCGGTGTGCGTGCGCTCGGCGGACGGTGCGGCCGAGGCCGAACTCGCGGGCCCTGCCGACCAGTTGTATCTGGCCCTGTGGAACCGCAGGGAGGTGCCGCAGGTGACCGGCGACCCGTCGCTCGCGGCGTTGTGGCAGGAGCGGTCGGGAATCTGACGTCAGCCGGGGCCGACCGGCGTCGGTCAGCCGGCGTCGGTCAGCATCCGGGCCAGCACCGCGCGCTGGACCGGCCGCACCTCCGCGTGCAGCGCGCGCCCCTTCGCCGTGAGCGACACATACACCCCGCGCCGGTCGTCGGGGCACATGGCCCGCTCGACGAGGCCGTCCTTCTCCAGGCGGCCGATGAGCCGGGACAGCGCGCTCTGGCTGAGATGGACGCGGTCGGAGATCTCCTGTACGCGGTACGAGCAGCCGTGGTCCGCCGCGGCGTCCTCGGCCAGCAGGTCGAGGACCTCGAAGTCGCTGGCGCACAGGCCGTGTACGTGCAGCTCCCGGTCCAGTTCGCACTGGGTGCGGGCCTGCAGGGCCAGGATGTCCCGCCACTGCTCCGCGAGCGCCTGTTCGGCCTTCTTCGCCGCCATGAGCGCACGGTAGCAGAGAAACGGTTTTGTTGCGTCGTAATCAATTGCATTTGCACTCAATGCATGCGCATGCACGGTCGGTCCGGCCTCTACCTCGCGGACCGCCTTCGACAGCTACCGGTCCGGGACCAGCGCGAGCGCCCGGCGGCAGACGCTTGTCCGCCGGGTGCGCGTCTGTGAAACTGACGGAATGTATGCATACGGGGGACGCCGCACCAAGGCCGAACGGGACGCGGCCACGGTCGAGATCGGGTACGCGCTGGTCAGTGCCGCGTTCGCGGCGGCGGTGCTGTTCGGAGCAGTGGCCGGTCCCGCGCTCCTGTTCGACCTGCCGCCCCTGCCGGCCGCGGTGCTGCTCCGGCTGGGCCCGGCCGTCGCCGCGGTGGTCTTCGTGGCCCGGGTGGTGAGCGTGCTGGTGCGCTTCCAGCGGCAGAACGGGCCCGGTCGGCCGGTGCCGCGCGACGAGGGCTAGGCCGGCCGTACCGACCCCGGCGCGCCGAACCGACCCCGGGCGCCCGGACTCTCGGCGTGGGCCGGGCCGCGTGCACACGGATGCCCCCAGGCGGGTCGGCCGCGGACACTCCCCGGCAGGCACGCCGCTCAGGGCCGGGCCAGTCCGACCCCGTGTGCGAGTCGGGCGGCCGCGTGCCGGAAGAACGGGGCGCGGTCCTCGACCACCCGGTTGAACTGTCCGAACACCTCGAAGCCGACCAGCCCGAAGAGCTGGGCCCAGGCGGCCACCAGTGCCGCGGCGGCCTCGGGCGGCAGTCCGGGGGCGAAGTCGGCGGCCATGCGCTCCGCCTCGGGGCGCAGTTCGGCGGGTAGGGGCGGGAGGGCCAGGCCCGTGTCCTGATGGGCCTCCCGGACGATGTCGATGAGGACCAGGCCGACGCGGGCCGCGGCCCGGACGGTGGTGTCGGGGGCGGAGTATCCGGGTACGGGCGAGCCGTAGATCAGCGCGTACTCGTGCGGATGAGTCAGGCCCCAGTCGCGGACCGCCTCGCACACGGCCGTCCAGCGGTCCAGGGGCGGGGCGGGCGAGGCGGCGTCCCGGGCCTGTTCCACCGCCTCGCCGAGGGCGTCGTAGGCGTCGACGATCAGGGCGGTCAGCAGGTCGTCGCGGCTGGGGAAGTAGCGGTACACGGCCGACGAGACCATGCCCAGCTCGCGGGCGACCGCGCGCAGCGACAGCTTGGCGGCACCCTCCGCGACCAGTTGCCCGCGCGCCGCCCCCTTGATGGCCGCGGTGACTTCCTGCCTGGCCCGCGCGCGGGCGCCCTGTGCGGTGCTCATGGCAGCAGTGTGCCACGAATTAGAGCAGCGCACACAAAAGAGAGCAGCGCTCTTGCTCTGGGATGCCGTGTGCCCCACACTGGAGACGAGCGAGAGCACCGCTCTCCCGAATCGTGGGGGTCATCATGTCGTCGTCTTCGCCGTACTACCTCAAGGGCAGCCCGCTGAACGTCCGTCTCAACAGCCTGATCGGCTGGCTCGCCCGGCACGGATTCAGCCTCGCGGGGAGTGCCGAGATGTCCGTGCGCGGCCGCAAGAGCGGCCGGATGCAGCGCGTCCCGGTCAACCCCCACACGTACGACGGCGGGCAGTACCTCGTCTCGGCGCGCGGCCACTCGCAGTGGGTGCGGAACATGCGTGCCGCGGGCGGCGGCGAACTGCGCGTCGGGCGCAAGGTGCGCACCTTCACCGCGGTGGAGCTCCCCGACGCCGAGAAGCTCCCCCTCCTGCGGACCTACCTGGAGAAGTGGGGCTGGGAGGTCAACCAGTACTTCGCCGGGGTGACCGCCGCGTCCACCGACGCGGAGATCATCGCCTGCGCCCCCGACCACCCGGTCTTCCGGATCACCGTCCCGAACTGACGGGTTCCTCTTCCTTCGCGGGCGCGGCCTGCGTCTTGTCCGTCCTGGCCAGGGCACGCTGGGCGAAGGGGTGCGAACGGACCATCTCACCCAGCGTGGTCGAGCCCTGCGTGATGTCCCGGAACGCCCGCCACGCCGGACGGAAGCCGGTGAGGGCCGCGTGGAAGAGGCCGGGGCGCTTCTCGAACACCGCCAGCATCCGCTTGCCGACGCTCATCTCGACACCGAGCCCCGCCTTGATCGCGAACGCGTAGTTCAGGGCCTGGCGCCGGGCGTCGACGGCGTCGTGCGACTCGGCGATCCGCACCGCCCACTCCCCCGCCAGCCGGCCCGAGCGCAGCGCGAACGAGATGCCCTCACGGGTCCACGGCTCCAGCAGTCCCGCCGCGTCCCCGCAGACCAGCACCCGGCCCCGGGACAGCGGCGAGTCGTCGGCGCGGCAGCGGGTCAGGTGCCCTGAGGACAGGGACGGTTCGAAGCCGGCCAGGCCGAGCCGGGCGATGAAGTCCTCCAAGTAGCGTTTGGTGGCGGCGCCTTCGCCGCGTGCGGAGATCACACCGACCGTGAGCGTGTCCCCCTTCGGGAACACCCAGCCGTAACTGCCGGGCATCGGGCCCCAGTCGATGAGGACCCGGCCCTGCCAGTCCTCGGCGACCGTCTCCGGCACCGGGATCTCCGCCTCAAGGCCGAGGTCGACCTGGTCGAGCTTCACGCCGACGTGGGACCCTATCCGGCTGGCACTGCCGTCGGCGCCGACGACCGCGCGGGCCAGCACCGTCTCCCCGCCCTGGAGGACGACGGCGACCGTGCGCCGGTCCGGCACCGCCGAGCCGTGCTGCTCGACGCGCTGCACCGTGACGCCCGTACGCAGTTCGGCGCCCGCCTTCTGGGCGTGCTCGACCAGTTGCTGGTCGAACTCGGGCCGGTTGATCAGCCCGAACAGCATCTGCTTGGAGCGACGGGTGCGGGAGAAGCGGCCGTTGTGGGAAAAGGTGACCGCGTGCACCCGGTCCCGGAAGGGCAGTTCGAAGCCCGGCGGCAGCGCGTCGCGCGAAGGTCCGATGATGCCGCCGCCGCACGTTTTGTAGCGCGGCAGCTCGGCTTTCTCCAGCAGCAGTACGCGCCGTCCCGCGACCGCGGCCGCGTAGGCGGCCGAGGCCCCTGCGGGTCCCGCGCCCACCACGACGACGTCCCACACCTGCTGCACGTCGTCCGCCGAAGAATTGTCGCCGCTCACGATGGTCTACCGCTCCGATCAAGCCGCCGCCGAAGTGTCCCCCCGCATCCTACGGCGGCCGTCCGCGCAGGCCGCTGTGGGAGGATCGGAGTACTCATCCCCGTACAACGTCGCACCCACGAGGAGCGTGCCCATGCCGTCGAATCCGGTCGCCGAGACCGTGGCCTCGCTGCTGCCCCGGGCGAAGGAGGAGCTGGCCGAGCTGGTCGCCTTCCGGTCGGTGGCGGACTTCGCGCAGTTCCCGAAGAGCGAGAGCGAGGCCGCCGCGCACTGGATCACCGACGCGCTGCGTGCCGAGGGCTTCGCCGACATCGCCCTGCTGGACACCCCGGACGGCACCCAGTCGGTGTACGGCCGGCTGCCCGGCCCGGAGGGTGCGAAAACGGTTCTTCTGTACGCCCACTACGACGTCCAGCCGCCGCTGGACGAAGCCGGCTGGACCACACCGCCGTTCGAGCTGACCGAGCGCGACGGCCGCTGGTACGGCCGCGGGACCGCCGACTGCAAGGGCGGCTTCCTCATGCACCTGCTCGCGCTGCGCGCCCTCAGGGCGAACGGCGGCGTGCCCGTGCACGTCAAGGTGATCGTGGAGGGCTCGGAGGAGCAGGGCACGGGCGGCCTGGAGCAGTACGCCGAGCAGCACCCCGAGCTGCTGGCGGCGGACACGATCGTCATCGGCGACGCGGGCAACTTCCGGGTGGGCCTGCCGACGGTCACGACCAGCCTGCGCGGCATGACCATGGTCCGGGTGCAGGTCGACACCCTGGCCGGCAACCTGCACTCGGGCCAGTTCGGCGGCGCCGCCCCGGACGCGCTGGCCGCGCTGATCCGGGTCCTGGACTCGCTGCGTGCCGAGGACGGCTCCACCGCCGTCGACGGGCTGGAGGCCACGGCGGTGTGGGACGGCCTGGACTACACCGAGGAGCAGTTCCGCAAGGACGCCAAGGTGCTGGACGGTGTCGGGCTGATCGGTGCCGGCTCGGTCGCCGACCGCGTCTGGGCCCGCCCGGCCGTCACGGTCATCGGCATCGACTGCCCGCCGGTCGTCGGCGCCACCCCCTCCGTGCAGTCGCGCGCCCGCGCCCTGATCAGCCTGCGGGTGCCGCCGGGCGTGGACGCGGCGGAGGCCACCAAGCTGCTCCGGGCGCACCTGGAGGCCCACGTCCCGTGGGGCGCCCGGGTCACCACCGAGCAGACCGGGCAGGGCCAGCCGTTCCGCGCCGACACCGCCGGCCCCGCCCACCGGGCGATGGCCGACGCGATGGCGGTGGCCTACCCGGGCGAGACCATGCAGTACGCCGGCCACGGCGGCTCCATCCCGCTGTGCAACACCCTCGCCGGCCTCTACCCGCAGGCGGAGATCCTGCTCATCGGGCTCAGCGAGCCGGAGGCGTGGATCCACGCGGTCGACGAGAGCGTGTCGCCCGACGAACTGGAGCGGCTCTCGGTCGCCGAGGCGCTGTTCCTGCGCAACTACGCGGCCGGCTGAACCGTTCTGCCCGCGGCAGAGGGGCCTCGCCGACGGGCGGGGCCCCGCCTACGGTCGGCGCATGGACGTCATTCAGCTCCTCCCCCGCCTCCACCTCCTGCGCTTCCCGGTCGGCCAGGCCTACCTCTGGCGCGACGGTGACGAGTTGACACTGATCGACGCGGGCGCGCTCGGCTCCGGCCGGGCCGTCGCCGACGCGATCACGGCGCTCGGGCGCGCCCCCCGGGACGTACGACGGATCGTGCTGACCCATTTCCACGAGGACCACGCGGGCGGGGCCGGCGAACTGGCCGCGCTGACCGGTGCCGAGGTGCTGGCGCACGAACGGGACGCTCCCTTCGTACGCGGCCGACTCCCGGGCCCGCCCCCGCGGTTCGAGGAGTGGGAGCTGCCGCTCCACGCGGCGGCGGCCGAGCACCTGCCCCAGGGCGAGCCGGTGCCGCCCGCCGCGGTCACCGCCCTGTCGGGGGGCGAGGTGCTGGACTTCGGCGGCGGCGCCCGGGTCCTCCACGTACCCGGGCACACGGACGGCAGCATCGCGGTGTTCCTGCCCGCCGAAGGCGTGCTGTTCACCGGGGACACGGTGGCCGCCGCCCCGGCCGACGGAACGCCGATGCCCGGGGTGTTCAACCTCGACCGCACTCAACTCCGCGCCTCCCTGCGGACGTTGGCCGGACTCGAGGCGGAGGTGGCCTGTTTCGGGCACGGTGACCCGGTGGTGGGAGGCGCCGCCGCCGCACTGCGCGCAGTGGCGGCCACGGCCTGACCGGTGCCGGTCAGCCGACCGGCACCCCGGCCTCCAGATAGAGCGCGGCGCCCCGCTCGCGCGCCCGCAGCGCCCAGCGCAACCGCTCGTAGCGGACCGGCGGCAGCATCGCGGCGGCCTCCTGCTCGGTGGCGAAGCGCCAGGCGCGCAGCTCCGGACCGGGCAGCAGCACCCGCGACGCCTGCGCGGGCGCCAGCCGGCCGCCGTCGAACAGCAGCCGCAGCCCTCCGTAGCCGGGCGGCGCGGGCCGCTCCCAGTCCACCACGAGCAGGCGCGGTACCTCCCGCAGCCGTATCCCGGTCTCCTCGGCGACCTCGCGCATCCCGGCGCGGGCGGGGGCCTCGCCCCGCTCCACCACCCCACCGGGGAACTCCCAGCCCGGCTTGTAGGTGGGGTCGACGAGCAGCACACGGTCCTGTTCGTCGAAGAGCAGCACCCCGGCGGCGAGCGTCTCGGCGGTCGGCTCGGGGGTCTGCACGATGTCACAGGCGGGTACGGCACCGCTGCGGACGGCGTCGGCGATGCGGACGGCGGTGTCGTACGGGGTGAGGGCGCTGGTGTCCACGAGGTGGGCGTCGGCGGTGAGCCAGGAGGCGAGGGCGGCGCGGTAGGGCTCGATGTGGTCGTAGGACCACTGACGGGTCCGCAGCTCGCCGTCGGGGAGGTCGGGCGGTGTCTCCCGACCGGCCGTCCGTTCACGCAGGATCGTTTCCGCCGGGGCGAGGAGCACATGGTGCACGGGGATCCTGCGGGCGGCGAGACCGCCGAAGATCTCGTCCCGGTACTCCTGGCGGAGCAGGGTCATGGGCACCACCAGGGTGCCGCCCAGCTCGGCGAGCATGGCGGCGGCGGTGTCCACCACCAACCGGCGCCAGACCGGCAGCTCCTGGAAGTCGCCGGCCTCGGCCAGGCGCTTGGGCGGCATGAGGTGTGCGAGCGCCCCGCCGATGACCTCGGGGTCGAAGAGCGTGCTGTGCGGGATCAGTTCGATCAGCTCCCGTGCGGTGGTGGTCTTCCCCGCACCGAACGCGCCGTTGATCCAGACGACGGTCACGGACTCCCCCTCTTCTGTTGGCCCCTGTGGCTTGCCCGCTCCACCCTGCCACGGAAACCCCGTCCCGGTGAGGGCGCCTGTCCCCGCACGGGAGCGTGCCGGTGCCCCCTGCGGCGGGGGCACCGGCACGCTCTCCGTACGTGAGCCGGCCTCATCCCCGGCCGAGGTCCTCCTCGTCCATGGCCAGACCGTCCTGGCTGACGAGGTGACCTGCCGTGTCGAGGGTGTCCGGGACGCTCGGGGCACCGAGGGGACGCGCTTCGGCCGCGTGGGACGGGGTGACGGCGGCCACGACGAATCCGGTGGCGAGGGTGGCGAGGGCGAGCATGCTGCGCTTCTTCATGCCCTGTTCAACTACGGAACCGGCCGGGGGTCACGCGGAACCCGCCGGGCATGCGCCCGGTCGGACGATCGTGCGAGGGCGGGGGCGGCCGGGCGGGGGCGGGGGGCTACCGCAGGGGGCCGGGGGCGGCCCGGCGGGGACGGAGGCTACCGCAGGGGGGCGGGGCCAGCCCGGCGGGGGACGGAGACGGCCCGGCGGGGGACGGAAGCTACCGCACCGGGGCGGAGACGGCCCGGCGGGGGCGGCCGTAAGGGAGCAGAGGCGGGGCGTAGGACGCCGGCTGCGGGACGGCCCCCGGCCCGGGCCACCGGGTGCGGGCTTCCTCACCGGCGCGACCCCCGCCCCGGGTGCGGCCTCCCGCCCCGGATGCGGCCTCGCACTCCGGCGCGATCCGCCCGGCACCGGTGGCGCGGGCGGTGTCGGTCCAGGCCGCTCGGGCGGGCGGGCCGGCGGCGCCTACAGACTCACCGCGGTGGCGTCCGTCCTGCTCGTCAGGGCTGCCGCGGCGGCGCCGACCAGGCCCGCGTCGGTGCCCATCTGCGCGGGCACGACGGTGAGCCGCCGCACGAAGGACAGGGCCGCGTAGTCGCCCAGGGCCCGGCGGAGCGGGGTGAAGAGGATGTCGCCCGCCTTGCCGACACCCCCGCCGATCACCGCGATGTCGATCTCGACCAGGGTCGCGGTGGCGGCGATGCCGGCCGCCAGCGCCTGGGCGGCCCGCTCGAAGGAGGCCACGGCGACCGGGTCGCCGGCACGGGCGGCGGCGGCCACGGCCGCGGCCGAGGCGTCGCCGTCGCGGCCGGGCCGCCAGCCCCGCTCCAGGGCCCGGCGGGCGATGTTCGGTCCGCTGGCGATGCGCTCCACGCAGCCGCGCGAGCCGCACGGGCAGGGGTCGCCGTCCAGGTCCACACTGATGTGGCCGATGTGCCCGGCGTTGCCGGTCGGGCCGGGGTGCAGCCGGCCGCCCAGCACCAGTCCGCCGCCCACCCCGGTCGACACCACCATGCACAGCGCGTTGTCGTGGCCGCGTGCGGCGCCCTGCCAGTGTTCGGCCGCCGTGATAGCGACACCGTCGCCGATCAGCTCGACCGGCAGGCCGCCGGTGGCCGCGCGGACCCGCTCCACCAGCGGGAACTCTCGCCAGCCCGGCACGTTCACCGGACTGACGGTGCCCGCCGAGGCGTCCACCGGGCCGGCGCTGCCGATGCCGACCGAGGCGGCGCGTCCCCACAGGGGCGACCCGGCGAGGTCGCCGAGCACCCCCGTCACGGCCCGCATGACCGTTTCGCCGTCCTGCCGGGCGGGCGTGGCGCGCTGGGCCCGGGCCAGGATCCGTCCGTCGCCGTCCACCAGCGCGCCGGCGATCTTGGTGCCGCCGATGTCCAGGGCCGCCACGAGGTCGGTGTGCATCAAGAGTCAGATCTCCCCGTTGAAGCGTGAAAGCAGGATGTCGCAGGCCGGACATGCGATGGGGGCGCAGGCCGGAGACAGCGGTGGACAGTCTCTCCCGCATCTGACAACGTTGTCCAGGCTCTATGCTCGACGCCACATCCTCATACAGGACCACGGATCACGCACCACCGCCGTGGACGAGACGGACGAGAGACAGGACAGCGCCCCGTGCCCGAGACCACCCGCCGCGCAGAACGCCTTCCCGGGAACCGCTACGGCAACCGCCCGACGATGAAGGACGTGGCGGCCCGCGCCGGTGTCGGACTGAAGACGGTCTCCCGCGTGGTCAACGGCGAACCGGGGGTCACCCCGGACACCGAGCGCCGGGTGCAGGAGGCCATCGAGGCGCTCGGCTTCCGCCGCAACGACAGCGCCCGCGTGCTGCGCAAGGGCCGCACGGCGAGCATCGGCCTGGTCCTGGAGGATCTCGCCGACCCGTTCTACGGCCCGCTCAGCCGTGCCGTGGAGGAGGTCGCCCGCGCGCACGGCGCCCTGCTGATCAACGGCTCCAGCGCCGAGGACCCGGAGCGGGAGCAGGAGCTGGCGCTGGCGCTGTGCGCGCGCCGGGTGGACGGTCTCGTGGTGATCCCGGCCGGGAACGACCACCGCTACCTGGAGCCGGAGATCAGGGCCGGGGTGGCGACCGTGTTCGTGGACCGCCCGGCCGGGCTGATCGAGGCGGACGTCGTCCTGTCCGACAACTACGGCGGCGCCCGCGACGGCGTCGCCCACCTCATCGCGCACGGCCACCGCCGGATCGGGTTCATCGGTGACATGCCGCGCATCCACACCGCGGCCGAGCGGCTGCGTGGTTACCGGGCGGCCATGGAGGACGCGGGCATACCCGTCGAGGGGCGCTGGATGTCCCTCGGTGTGACCAGCCCGGAGCGGGTGCGGCGGGCGGCGGAGGAGATGCTGTCCGGGCCCGACCCCGTCACCGCGGTGTTCACCGGGAACAACCGGGTCACGGTGACGGTGATCCGGGTCCTCGCCGAGCACTCCCGCCGGACCGCGCTCGTCGGCTTCGACGACATCGAGCTGGCCGACCTGCTCCAGCCGGGGGTCACGGTCGTCGCACAGGACGCGGCGACGCTGGGCCGTACCGCCGCCGAACGGCTCTTCCGCCAACTGGACGGCGCTCTCCTGGCACCCGAGCGGATCCTGCTGCCGACCCGGCTCGTCACCCGCGGCTCGGGCGAACTGCCGCCCGCGGACTGATCCGCCCCCTCAGGCGGCCGGCCCCTCGTCGGGCCGCGGAGGGTTCGCCCTCGGCCGGCGCGCCCCCTACTGCGCGGAGGCCGTCAGGTCGCCCCGCCGGGGGGCCGCGAAGCTCTCCAGGTCGGCGCGGGTGAGGCCGGTGAGGCGGGCTACCTCGGCGATGTCCAGGGCGCCGCAGTCCAGGCCGCGCAACAGGTAGCCGCTGAGGGCCTTGGCGGTGGCGGGCTCGTCCATGACGTCACCGCCGGCGCGGTGGGCGTACCGGGTCAGGCGGGACGCGGCCTGTTCGAAGCCCTCGCGGTAGAACGCGAAGACGGCCGCGTAGCGGGTGGGGAGGTGGCCGGGGTGCATGTCCCAGCCCTGGTAGTAGGCGCGGGAGAGGGCGCGGCGGGTGAGGCCGTAGTGCAACCGCCAGGCGTCGTGGACCTTCGCGGTCGGACCGACCGGCAGGACGTTGGTGGAGCCGTCGCAGACGCGGACGCCGGTGCCGGCCGCGGCGACCTGCATGACGGCCTTGGCGTGGTCGGCCGCGGGGTGGTCGCCGGCCTGGTGGGCGGCGGAGACGCCGAGGCAGGCGCTGTAGTCGAAGGTGCCGTAGTGGAGTCCGGTGGCGCGGCCCTCGGCGGCCTGGATCATGCGAGCGACGGTGGCCGTGCCGTCGGTGGCGAGGATGGCCTGGCTGGTCTCGATCTGGATCTCGAAGCCGAGGCGGCCGGCATCCGGACCGTGGACCTCCTCGAAGGCCTCCAGGAGGCGGACGAACGCGCTGACCTGCTCGGCGTACGTCACCTTCGGCAGGGTGAGGACCAGGCGGTCGGGCAGGCCGCCGGCCTGCATCAGGCCGGTGAGGAAGACGTCGAGGGTGCGGATGCCCCGGTCGCGTACCGCGGCCTCCATGCACTTCATGCGGATGCCCATGTACGGCGCGGCCGTGCCGTCCCGGTAGGCCTGGGCGATCAGGCGGGCCGCGCGGGCCGCCGTCGCGTCCTCCTCGGCGTCGGGGCGGGGGCCGTAACCGTCCTCGAAGTCGACGCGCAGGTCCTCGACGGGCTCGCGCTCCAGCTTGGCGCGGACGCGGGAGTACACCGGCTCGGCGAGGTCGTCGGCGAGGCCGAGGACGGCCGCGAGGGAGGCGGCGTCGGGGGCGTGGGCGTCGAGCAGGGCCAGCGCCTGGTCGCCCCAGGTGCGCACCGTGTCGGCGGCGAAGGCGTCGCCGGGGACGTAGACGGTGTGGACGGGCTGCCGGGTGCCGGGATCACCGGGGTAGCGGCGTTCCAGCTCCACGTCGACCGGTGCGAGGGAGGCGCGGATCTCCTCGCTGACGGCGCCCGCGAGGCTCGTCGCCACCTTCTCCTGCTGACCCATCCCACACCCTCCGATTTTCCGCTTTCCGGAATCAACAATCCGTAGAATGAAGTTATCCGGCGCGCTTCCCGCTGGTCAACACCGTGTCCAGGATGCGCCGAGGCCCCCGTGACCGCACTGGCGCACTGGTCACGGGGGCCTCCTACAGCGGGGCGGGACTCAGCCCTTGCGGGCCTTGACCTCCTCGGTCAGCTGCGGGACGACGTCGAAGAGGTCGCCGACCACACCGAAGTCGACCAGCTCGAAGATCGGGGCCTCGGCGTCCTTGTTGACGGCCACGATCGTCTTGGAGGTCTGCATGCCGGCGCGGTGCTGGATGGCGCCGGAGATGCCGTTGGCGATGTAAAGCTGCGGCGAGACCGACTTGCCGGTCTGGCCGACCTGGTTGGTGTGCGGGTACCAGCCGGCGTCCACCGCGGCGCGCGAGGCGCCGACGGCCGCGCCGAGGGAGTCGGCGAGCGCCTCGATGACCGAGAAGTTCTCGGCGCCGTTGACGCCACGGCCGCCGGAGACGACGATCGCGGCCTCGGTCAGCTCCGGGCGGCCCGTCGACTCGCGCGGGGTGCGGCCGGTGACCTTGGTGCCGGTGGCCTGGTCGGAGAAGGTCACGGACAGGGCCTCGACCGCACCGGCGGCCGGGGCGGCCTCGACGGCGGCCGAGTTCGGCTTGACCGTGATGACCGGAGTGCCCTTGATGACCCGGGACTTGGTGGTGAAGGACGCGGCGAACACCGACTGGGTGGCCACCGGGCCCTCGTCGCCGGCCTCGAGGTCGATGGCGTCGGTGATGATGCCGGAGCCGATGCGCAGCGCCAGGCGGGCGGCGATCTCCTTGCCCTCGGCGGAGGACGGGACCAGCACGGCGGCCGGGGAGACGGCCTCGTGGGCGGCCTGGAGGGCGTCCACCTTCGGGACGACCAGGTAGTCGGCGTACTCGGACGCGTCGTGGGTGAGGACCTTCACCGCACCGTGCTCGGCGAGCGTGGCGGCGGTGTCGCCGGCGCCGTTGCCGAGCGCGACGGCGACGGGCTCGCCGATGCGGCGGGCCAGCGTCAGCAGCTCCAGGGTGGGCTTGCGGACGGCACCGTCCAGGTGATCGACGTAGACGAGGACTTCAGCCATGGGATTGCTCTCCTGCGTAACGAGGTTGAGGGGCGGTCGGCGGGGGCGAGCCCTTAGATGAACTTCTGGCTCGCGAGGAACTCGGCGAGCTGCCTGCCGCCCTCGCCCTCGTCCTTGACGATCGTGCCGGCCGTGCGGGCCGGACGCTCGGTCGCGGTCTCGACCTTGGTGAACGCGCCGTCGAGCCCGACCTCCTCGGCCTCGATGTCCAGGTCGGACAGGTCCCAGGACTCCACCGGCTTCTTCTTCGCCGCCATGATGCCCTTGAAGGACGGGTAGCGGGCCTCGCCGGACTGGTCGGTCACGGACACGACCGCCGGGAGCTGCGCCTCGAGCTGCTCGGAGGCGGCGTCGCCGTCGCGGCGGCCCTTGACCGTGCCGCCCTCGACGGAGACCTCGGAGAGCAGGGAGATCTGCGGGACGCCCAGGCGCTCGGCGACCAGCGCCGGTACGACGCCCATGGTGCCGTCGGTGGAGGCCATCCCGGAGACGACCAGGTCGTAGCCGGCCTTCTCGATGGCCTTGGCCAGGACCAGGGAGGTGCCGATGGCGTCGGTGCCGTGCAGGTCGTCGTCCTCGACGTGGACGGCCTTGTCGGCACCCATGGAGAGGGCCTTGCGGAGCGCGTCCTTTGCGTCCTCGGGGCCGACCGTCAGGACGGTGACCTCGGCGTCGTCCGCGTTCTCCGCGATCTGGAGGGCCTGCTCCACGGCGTACTCGTCCAGCTCGGAGAGCAGACCGTCCACGTCGTCGCGGTCGACGGTCAGGTCATCGGCGAAGTGCCGGTCGCCAGTGGCGTCGGGCACGTACTTCACAGTGACAACGATCCTCAAGCTCACGCCGGCTCTCCTACTGCATCGTCTATTTCCGGGCTGCCTCTTGCAGGCAGCATAGGCGCCCGAAGCGGCCGATCCCGGTCGGGGCGTCCGCGCGCTCCGACCGAAATATTACTCGTCAGTACACCCAGTTCCTGCCCGCTAAGCAAGCGCTTTGAACTGTGACCTTCGCAACGCAGCGTAACCGGAATTCGACCGCCGCGCAGGCGAGGGCGCCGTGATCAATCCCGCAGGCCGCTGAAGCGGCCCTGGTGGTAGAGAAGGGGACGGCCGGAGCCCGAGGGGTCGCCGAGGACGACCTCCGCGAGCACGATCCGGTGGTCACCCGCCGGGACGCGCCCGACGACCCGGCACACCAGCCAGGCCAGCACGTCGTCCAGCACGGGTACGCCGTCCGGGCCGTCGCGCCACGCGGTCGGCGCACCGAAGCGGTCGGCGCCGCTGCGGGCGAAGGTGGCGGCCAGCTCGCTCTGGTGCTCGCCGAGTATGTGCACGCCGACATGGTCCGCCTCGGCCATCGCGGGCCAACTGGAGGCGCCCGTGCCGATGCCGAAGGAGATCAGCGGCGGCTCGGCGGAGACGGAGGTCAGGGAGGTGGCGGTGAAGCCGACCGGGCCGGCGGCGCCGCGCGCGGTGATCACCGCGACCCCGGCGGCATGCCGGCGGAACGTGGAGCGCAGCAGGTCGGGGGAGGCGAGCCGAGGAGTGCCGAGGCCGGGCGTGGCCGTCATGGAGTTGTCCTTCTGCGAGGGAGGGGAAACGGGCCGTGGCTGCTCAACAGTCCGGACAGCGCGCGCTCGCGGTGCGGGGCCAGGTCGACGTGGACCCGCCCGTAGAGAAGGAGTTCGGTCGGCATACGGTCAGGCTGACGAGAGGTGGCGGGGACAGTCAAGTGGGTTCCGGGATCCGGAAGCCGCCGCCACGTGCGCCGAAACCCCCTCACACCGCCTCCCCCCAGGGCCGCGATGACGTCGGCCCTACGGGGCTGTCCGACGGCGCGCCGCACCACCCGGCCCTCGGAGTCCAGGACCAGGACCGTGGGCGTCCTGAGGATTCCCAGTGCGCGTACGAGGTCCAGCCGGGCCTCCGCGTCGATCTCGACATGGGTCACGCCGGGAACCATCGCGGCGACCTCGCCGAGGACGCGCCGGGTGGCCCGGCAGGGTGCGCAGAAGGCACTGGAGAACTGCACCAGTGTGGCCCGCGCCCCCGGTTCACCGCCCAGTTCGGCCGCTCCCAGCCGCTTGCCGTCGTCCCGCCCGCGCACCCGCGCCCTCCCGCTTCCGCCGCTTGTGCGGCACTGCCCGCGCGCTCGCCGCCGCGAGCACCGCCGGTCCGGTCGTCCTGGGCACAAGCGTTCACGGGACCGCAGAAATTTCCGCCTTCCGGCAGGGTTCCCCGCCGACCGCCGGGTCCATGGGCGGCGCGCGCCGATACCGCCAGGGGTGCGAGTTCTTCCTGCTTTCCAGGAGGGCCACGGTATGGGTGGAATAAGCAGGACATAAGGTTCACGGGCGGGATGTAGGCCGACGTGACGAGGATCTCGCCGCCGCGAGGCAGCAGGACTGGCTACGCGTCCGTTCTTCGGGCACGATCTGCGAGACGCCGTTAACCTACGGCCGCGTAACCTCCCGCCGGGAGCCCCCTTTCCCGAGCAGAGCAGGAAGGGTCCACCCCGCCCATGGCAGAGCTGGTCTACCGTCCCGTCATCGGTCTCGCCAAGACGCTGTTCAAGGCCTGGGACCTGAAGATCGACTGCAAGGGTTCGGAGAACATCCCGCCCTCGGGCGGCGCGGTGCTCGTGAGCAATCACATCAGCTACCTGGACTTCATCTTCAACGGCCTTGCCGCTCTGCCGCAGAAGCGCCTGGTGCGCTTCATGGCGAAGGAGTCCGTCTTCCGGCACAAGGTCTCCGGCCCGCTGATGCGCGGCATGAAGCACATCCCGGTGGACCGCCGCCAGGGCGAGGCGGCCTACGCGCACGCGCTGGACTCGCTGCGCTCCGGCGAGGTCATCGGGGTGTTCCCGGAGGCCACGATCTCGGAGTCGTTCACCCTGAAGAGCTTCAAGTCCGGCGCGGCGCGCCTGGCCCAGGAGGCGGGTGTTCCGCTCGTCCCGATGGCGGTGTGGGGCACCCAGCGGCTCTGGACGAAGGGCCACCCCCGCAACTTCGGGCGCAGCCACACCCCCGTCACCATGAGGGTCGGCGAGCCGGTCGAGGCCCCGCGCGACCAGTACGCGGGCGCCATCACCCGGCGTCTGCGCGAGCGCGTCCAGGAGCTGCTGGAGGCGGCCCAGCGGGCCTACCCCGCGCGCAGCGGCGCGGAGGAGTCCTGGTGGCTGCCGGCCCACCTCGGCGGCTCGGCGCCCACGGCGGAGCAGCTCCGCGCGGCAGAGGCCCACTGAGCCGGCACGGCCACGCGCGGCGCCGGCCCGGCCGGGTTCAGGCGCCGGCGCCGGTCGACACCGGCGCGCGCAGCACGGACCTCGCCGGACACGGTGAGCGTGAAGGTCGTCCGCTTCGCCTCACAGGCTGCCGGGGAGCGCCTTCCACAGGTGGGGCCGGTGGGGAGCGGCCCGCAGGGCGGTGAGAACGGCCGGGTGCGGTTCAGCGTGCGGAACCGGGTGGTCCATCTCACCGGACGCAGGGTCGGGGATCCAGGCCAGCCGCTCCCCCTCCAGCGAGAACCGGGCGTCGAGACCGGGCTTGTTGCCGCGCGGATCCTGCCGGTGCCAGGCGCCGTGGAAGCGCACGGCGACCAGACCGTGCACGACATGCCCGCTCCCGTCGTCGCGCAGCAGCCGCTGGTAGCACGGCGCGGCGGGGATGTCCTCGGCCCGGAGCAGGGCGGCCAGCGCGTGGGACTTGGCGTGGCAGATGCCGGTCCGCAGTGTCAGCACGTCAAAGGCGCGCCAGGTGACGCGGGGGTCGCCGGAGTCCTGGGAGTGCGGAATGGCGTCCCGGACGAACGCATAGGCGGCGCGTGCACAGTCATACGAGTCGGCCGGCGGTGTTCTGGATCAGCTCCATGCCGGCAGAGCATAGGAATGCGATCACCCGAACGTCAATGACTTTTCAGGTGATCGCATAGCTATGCATCCCGGGGAGTCAGCGCGCCATCTCCTCCTTGAGCGCCGCCACGAACATGTCGACGTCGTCCTCGGTGGTGTCGAAGGAGCACATCCAGCGCACGACCCCGGCGGCCTCGTCCCAGAAGTAGAACCGGAACCGCTTCTGGAGCCGCTCGCTCACGTCGTTCGGCAGCCGGGCGAAGACGCCGTTGGCCTGCACCGGGTGGAGGATCTCCACCCCGTGCACCGCGCGCACGCCCTCGGCGAGCCGCTGGGCCATCCCGTTGGCATGCCGGGCGTTGCGCAGCCACAGATCCTTGGCGAGCAGCGCCTCGAGCTGCACGGACACGAAGCGCATCTTGGAGGCGAGCTGCATGGACATCTTGCGCAGGTGCTTCATCTGCCGCACCGCATCCTGGTTCAGGACCACCACGGCCTCGCCGAACAGTGCGCCGTTCTTCGTCCCGCCCAGGGAGAGGATGTCGACGCCGACCGCGTTGGTGAACGTCCGCATGGGCACGTCCAGGGAGGCGGCGGCGTTGGCTATCCGGGAGCCGTCCAGGTGCACCTTCATGCCGTGCGCGTGGGCGTGCTCGCAGATCGCGCGGATCTCGTCGGGCGTGTAGAGCGTGCCCAGCTCCGTGCTCTGGGTGATCGCCACGACCTGCGGCATCGCGCGGTGCTCGTCCTCCCAGCCCCAGGCCTGCCGGTCGATCAGCTCGGGCGTGAGCTTGCCGTCGGGCGTGGGCACGGTGAGCAGCTTCAGGCCGCCCATGCGCTCGGGGGCACCGCCCTCGTCGACGTGGATGTGCGCGCTCTCGGCGCAGATCACCGCGCCCCAGCGGTCGGTGACCGCCTGGAGCGCGACCACGTTCGCGCCGGTGCCGTTGAAGACCGGGAAGGCCTCCGCGGTCGCCCCGAAGTGGCTGCGGATGATCCGCTGGAGGTTCTGGGTGTAGTCGTCCTCGCCGTACGCCACCTGGTGACCGTGGTTGGCCAGGGCCAGCGCGGCCATCACCTCGGGGTGGGCTCCCGCGTAGTTGTCACTGGCGAAACCGCGGACTTCCGGGTCATGATGACGACGCGCGTCGGTCCTGGGGGGGTTCACGGCTTCTCGGTCAGCCACAGACGGTTTCCGTTCACTTCGGCGGCGGACTTGCTCCAGACGCCCTCGACGGCCTCGGCCAGGTCCTTGACGTCCGTGAAGCCCGCGAACTTCGCGTTGGGGCGTTCGGCGCGCATCGCGTCGTGCACCAGCGCCTTCACCACCAGGATCGTAGCCGCGGACGTCGGCCCCTCGGTGCCCCCCGCCTTGCGGAAGTAGTCACCCATGGCCAGCGTCCACGCCTCGGCGGCGGCCTTCGCCGCGGAGTAGGCGGCGTTGCCCGCGGTGGGTTTGCTGGCGCCGGCGGCGCTGATCAGGACGTACCGGCCGCGGTCGCTGCGCTGCAGGGCCTCGTGGAAGGCGAGGGAGGTGTGCTGCACGGTGCGGATCAGCAGCATCTCCAGGAAGTCCCAGTCGTCGAGACTGGTCTTCGTGAAGGTCTCGCTGCCGCGCCAGCCGCCGACCAGGTGCACGAGCCCGTCGACCCGGCCGAAGTCCTTCTCGATGTGGGCGGCCCAGTCGCGGGTGGACTGGAGGTCGAGCAGGTCGACCGTGTCACCGGTGACGGTGGCGCCGCCGGCGGCGTACCGGGCCGCGTCCACCGCCTCGGACAGCCGCTCCGGGTCGTTGTCCGCGCCGATGACGGTCGCCCCGGCCTCGGCCAGCCGCAGCAGCGCCGCGCGCCCCGCGGGTCCGCCCGCGCCGGCCACCGCGATCACCGCACCGCTGAGTGCCCCGTTCGCCCCGTTCCCCATGCTCTTCCCCTCTGCAGCAGTGTGCTGGACGCGGTCGCTCACGCGGCGAGCCGCTCGGCGCCGTCCGCCGTGATGCCCCTGGTGGAGGCGATCACATTCTTCAGCTTCTTGGACAGCGCCTCATAGAACATGCTCAGCGGAAACTCGTCCGGAAGCACGTCGTCCACGAGCCTGCGCGGCGGCTGGGTCAGGTCCAGCGCGTCCGGGCCCTTGGCCCACCGGGAACCGGGGTGCGGGGCCAGGTAGGTGGCGACCAGCTCGTAGCCGGCGAACCAGTGCACCAGCTTCGGGCGGTCGATGCCGTCCTTGTAGAGCTTCTCGATCTCGGCGCAGAGCTGGTTGGTGACCTGCGGGGCGCGCTCCCAGTCGATGGAGAGGCGGTTGTCGGTCCAGCGGACGACGTCGTGCTTGTGCAGGTAGGCGAAGAGGAGCTGGCCGCCGAGGCCGTCGTAGTTGCGGACGCGGTCACCGGTGACCGGGAAGCGGAACATGCGGTCGAAGAGCACCGCGTACTGCACGTCACGGGCCTGCGGGACGCCGTCCGCCTGGAGCTTCACGGCCTCCTTGAAGGCGGTGAGGTCGCAGCGCAGCTCCTCCAGGCCGTACATCCAGAACGGCTGGCGCTGCTTGATCATGAACGGGTCGAACGGCAGGTCGCCGTGGCTGTGGGTGCGGTCGTGGACCATGTCCCACAGGACGAAGGCCTCCTCGCAGCGCTTCTGGTCGTGGACCATCGCGGCGATGTCCTCGGGCAGGTCGAGGCCGAGGACGTCCACGGCGGCGTCGGTGACCCGGCGGAAGCGGGCGGCCTCGCGGTCGCAGAAGATGCCGCCCCAGGAGAAACGTTCCGGCGCCTGGCGGACGGCGATGGTCTCCGGGAAGAGCACGGCGGAGTTGGTGTCGTAGCCCGAGGTGAAGTCCTCGAACGTGATGCCGCAGAAGAGAGGGTTGTCGTAGCGGGTGCGCTCCAGCTCGGCCAGCCACTCGGGCCAGACCATCCGCAGCACGACCGCCTCCAGATTGCGGTCCGGGTTGCCGTTCTGCGTGTACATCGGGAAGACGACCAGGTGCTGCAGGCCGTCCGCGCGGTTCGCCGCGGGGTTGAAGGCCAGCAGCGAGTCCAGGAAGTCCGGCACCTCGAAGCCGCCCTCGACCCAGCGGCGCAGGTCCTGCACGAGGGCCCCGTGGTAGGCGGCGTCGTGCGGAAGCAGCGGGGAGAGCTGCTCGACCGCGCCGACGACACGCTCGACGGCCGCCACGGCGTCGTCCCGCCGCGGGGCGCCCTCGGCGCCGAAGTCGATGGATCCGTCCGTCGACTGCCATGGCCGGATCTGCTCCACGGCATTCTTGAGCACGGGCCAGGCCGGGTGCTCAACCACCCTGATCAGCGAGGGAATCTGCTCCTCCGCACCGGCCTGCACAAGAATTTCCGTCATTTCCCATCCTCCACGGGAGAACCTCGCGTGGGGACACCGTATGCATAGCCGGTTTCTCTCAGCAAGTGCCTGACCGGGAAAATATTCTGTCTGACACCCGAGTGACCGACATTTTTCCTGCCTCAAACCGTGACGACGCTCACTTCCGCCGCGCGGAAGGGCGGTCCGGGCACCGCCGCGATCCGGCCGGCCGGCCCGGTCGGCCGGAGCGGGGACTCGCCCACGGGAGGGTGACGGCCTCGGGCGGGCACCGGCCCGGCGGTGCACCATCGGTGCTCCCGTGCTCCGCGCGCATGCGGGTTCATCCCGGGGCCCGGCCATTAGGCTGCGAGCCTGCCGCGTGGACGACGACGTCCTACCGGGGCCGCCGGTCCGCGCGTCGCCGAGCCGCCGTCGACGGAAGCGAGTTGAACCTTGAACTTCCTTACCATCGGTCACCGCGGGGTCATGGGCGTCGAGCCCGAGAACACCCTCCGCTCCTTCGTCGCCGCGCAGCAGGCCGGCCTCGACCTGATCGAACTCGATCTGCACCTCAGCAAGGACGGCGCCCTGGTCGTCATGCACGACGCGGACGTGGACCGCACGACGGACGGCTCCGGGCCGATCGCCGAGAAGACGCTCCCGGAGCTGCGCGCCCTCGACGCGGGCCGCGGGGAGCGCGTACCCGTCTTCGAGGAGGTCCTGGAGGCGGTGCACTCCCCGTTGCAGGCCGAGATCAAGAACGTGGCGGCGGCCCGGGCGCTGGCCGAGGTGATGCGCGCGCGGGATCTGACCGCGCGGGTGGAGGTGTCCTCGTTCCACGACGAGGCCGTCGCCGAGATGTCGCGGCTGGTACCCGGGGTGCGGACCGCGCTGATCGCGAGCCGCTACGGCCCCGACGTGGTGGACCGCGCCGTCGCCGTGGGTGCCGCGACCGTGTGCCTGAACATCCGGCGGCTCACTCTGGAGACCGTCGAGCACGCGCGCGCGTCCGGGCTGCGGATCATCGGCTGGGTGGTCAACTCCCAGCCCCAGCTACGACTGGTCCGCGCCCTGGAGCTGGACGGCGCGACCACCGACTACCCGGACATCAAGCGCACGGGCCGCTTCACGGCGTGATCCGGCGCCGGCCTTCGCGCGGGGGCGTCACACCAGCGGCTTGACCAGCACCTCGAACTCCAGGTCGTCGCGCTGCGGGATGCCGTGGCGCTCGTCGCCGTACGGGAACGGCTCGGTCTGTCCCGTACGGCGGTAGCCGCGGCGCTCGTACCAGGCGATCAGGTCGTTCCGGACGGAGATCACCGTCATCCGCATCTCGGTGACGTCCCAGGTCTCACGGGCCAGGCGCTCCGCCTCCGCCATGACGGCCCCGCCGAGCCCCGAGCCCTGTTGGGCGGGGTTGACCGCGAACATCCCGAAGTAGGCGTGGTCGCCGCGGTGCTCGAGCTGGCAGCAGGCGACGACACGGCCGTCCTGCTCGACGGTCAGCAGCCGGCTCAGGGGCGCCTTGAGCACTGCCAGCACGCCCTCGGGGTCGGTCCGCCGCCCCTCCAGGATGTCCGCCTCGGTGGTCCACCCGGCCTGGCCGCCCTCTCCCCGGTACGCCGCCTGGATCAGCGCGACCAGGGCGTCGACATCGGCGTCGACGGCGTCGCGGAACGTGAGTGCGGTGGCGGGGGTGTCCATGGGTGGCGGTCTCCGATCTCGGGCGTGGCTGAGCCAGGCACGAGGGTAACCCTGCCACTAGCCTCCCGTGCATGGTGCATGTGCTCAGCAGCCGGACACTTCTCCGGCCCACCGACCCCGAACGCTCCCGCGGCTTCTACGGCGGACAACTCGGGCTGTCCGTCTACCGGGAGTTCGGTACCGGCCCCGAGCGCGGGACGGTCTACTTCCTCGGCGGCGGTTTCCTGGAGCTCTCCGGCCGCTCCGAGGCCCCGCCGTCGCCCGCGGTGCGGCTGTGGTTGCAGGTCTCGGACGTGACGGCCGCGTGCGAGGAGCTGCGGGCACGGGGCGTGGAGATCGTACGGCCACCGGTGCGGGAACCGTGGGGTCTGATCGAGATGTGGATCAACGACCCGGACGGCACCCGGATCGTCCTGGTGGAGACCCCGGCCGACCATCCCCTGCGGTACCGACCCGAGGTCTAGCGTGCGGCCGCCCGCGACGGCGGGGGTGGGGGCGAGGCGAGCGCGTTCATTCGGCCCTCCAGTCGGCTGAGCAGCTCGGCGAGCAGGCCGGCGAGGCCGTCCTGGCCTTCCGGGTCGAGGACGGACAGGACGGCCGTCTCGTAGGCGAGTTGCTCGGGGAGAATGCCGTCGACCAGGTCGCGGCCGGCGTCGGTGAGGCGGACGTGGGCGACGCGGCGGTCCCGGGTGTCACCGCGCCGTTCGACCAGAGCGCGCTCGGTCAGCCGCTTGAGCCGCTTGGTGACGGCGGCCCCGGAGGAGAAGGTCTCCCGGGCCAGCTCCCCCGGTGTCAGCTCGTGCCCGGTGCGGCGCAGCGCGCCCAGCAGGTCGAACTCGGCACGGCTCAGGCCGGCCCGGCGCAGCGGCGCGTCCTCTGCCTGCTGGAGCAGGGCGGCGCAGCGGTTGATCCGGCCGATGACCTCCATGGGCCCGGTGTCCAGCTCGGGGTGGACGGCCTGCCACTGGCGGACGACGGCGGCGACGGTGTCGTTCCGCACGGGACCGGGACCGGTGCCGGCACCGGTCGCGTCGCTCGCGGGCGTCGCCGCGCCGTTCGTCGCCGTCATGGCCGTATGTCCTCCGTCGTCCTGCCCGGGTCCCGGTCCCGGTGCCGCGGTACGAGGCCCTGACGCCGTACCGTCGCCGCGAGCGTACGGTGTCCGGACTGCTCGGTGAGCACGACCCGGTCCTCGGGCAGGGCCCGCTGCCACCACTCGCCGGCCGCGGCGTCGGCCGTGGCGCGCAGGTCGACCAGGGCGGCGGCCAGGCCGCGGCGGGCGGCCTCCAGGGCGTGCGGCGCCGGCTGCGCTTCGGCGAGCAGCCGGGCGGCGTTCTCGCGGGCGCGTTCCGCCGTGGTCAGCGCCAGTTCCAGCCGGTCGCCGGCGCGCCGGTTGGTGACGACGACGGCGGCGACGAAACCGGCCGCTGCTCCCACGAGCGTGTCCGCGACCCGCTCGGTGATCAGCTCGGTGGAGTCCTGGACGTGGGCGAACTCGGTGACGAGGAGAGCCATCGGGGTGACACAGACGGTGCCCAGCCAGTAGTTGCGGCCTATCAGCGCCTCCGCCGCGCAGTTCAGCACGAGGGCGCAGAGCACCAGGGCGGCCGGGTGGAGATGGGCGAGCGGGACGAGGGCGGCGAAGACGAGGACGCCGACGAGGTTGCCGACGACGCGCTGGACGCCCCGGCTCCAGGTGAGGGTGACGTTGGCCTGGTACAGGGAGGCCGCGGTGACCAGCGCCCAGTACGGGCGGCCCACACCGAGGGCGAGGGAGGCGTAGCCGGCGAGGGCGCAGCCGGTCGCGGTGCGGGCGGCGAGCGGAGCGAGCGGAGCGAGGCGGTTGCGGAGCGAGGGGCGCGGGGCGGCCTGCTCGACAGCCACGCCGAGCAGCTCGTCGGCGTGCTCGCGCGGTGCCGCGACGCGCGGGACACGGCCGGTGCCGCGCAGGTCGCGGGCCCAGGCGCGCAGCGGGGCGGGGTCGGTGTCGGCGGGTGCGGCGAGGGCGACCTCGGCACGGACGAGGAGCTGTTCGAGGGCGCGGCGGGTGCGGTCGGGGCGGGCACCGGTGGCGAGCAGCGACTGCCAGGCGGCGTGGATGGCGGCGGCGCCGGCGGCGCGGGCCCCGGCGTGGCCGTCGCCGGTGCCGCGGGTGTCCGCGTACGCGGCGGCGGCCCGCATGGCCTGGGCGGTGGCGCGGCGCTCGGGGCCGTGGGGGCGCACCAGTCCGGGCGCCATGCCGACGAGCCAGGCCCAGGCGCCCGCGGCGAGGGCCAGTCCGAGATGCCCGGGGAGCTGGCCGGGGGTCTGGGGCGCGAACAGCGAGGCGGAGCTGATGAAGGTCAGGACCACATTGCCGGGCGGTCCGACACGGGTGGCGTCGCAGGCGGCCTTCTGCACCGCCGCGAGCACGGCTCCGACGGCGACCAGGACGACGGCGTGCTGTGTGAACGCCGCGGCGAGCAGGGCGACGGCCAGGCCGCCGACCATGCCTAGCACCACCCAGGCCAGGAGGCGGGCCCGGGCGGCGTAGGGGCGGTTGTGGCCGTAGAGCGCGCAGAGCGATCCGGCCATCGTGTACATCGCGAGGTCGAGGCGGCCGAGCGCCAGCAGGATCAGGTTGGGCGGGGCGACCGCGACGGCCACGCTCAGCGCGGGCTTGAACCAGATGTCGGAGGGCCGCCCGAGGCGGAGCACTCCGGCGAGGGGAAGACGGTGGGGTGTCGCACTGCTCATATCATCAACTTAACATGTGTTTTACCCATAAAATAATTGGCCTCCAGTCGGCCCTGCCTGCGGTCCCTGCCAGCGGTCACCGTTCGTGCTCCCCCGCATGCTCCCCGTGTACACCCTTGCGCTCGCGTGCGCTCCGCCTGCCCTGGGCATCGCATCCCTCGACCGACCGTCGAGCGTGGAGGTGCGCGTGCACGGACCGGTGTCGGCAGCCTGGCTGCTGGTCGCGCTCTGCGGGGCGACCGGGGCCTACTGCCTGCTGCGGCTGCGCAGCGGTGTCGAGGAGCAGCGCCGGGCCGCCGGCGGTGAGGCGCTGATGGGCTTCGGCATGGCCGTGATGGCCGTCCCGGCGGCGGTGTTCACGCCGCCGAGGTGGGCGTGGCCGGTGTACACCGCGGTGTTCGGCGCCGCGGCGCTGCGCGCGCTGTGGACCGCGCGCGGCGTGCCCCGCCACCTGCACCACCTGGTGGGCAGTGCGGCGATGGTCTACATGGCGGTGGCGATGGCCGGGGCCCCGCCCGCCGCCCACCACGCGCACGGCGGCGGCGTGCCGCTGGTGACCGGCGCGCTTCTGCTGTACTTCACCGGCTACGTACTGCTCGCCGGCGCGCGACTGGTGCCCGCCACCGGCACGGCGGACGCGGCCGATCCGGCCCGCTGGGGCGACCGCCCCGAACTGGCCCGGGCGTGCCGGCTGTCGATGGGCATCGGCATGGTGACCATGCTGCTGACGATGTGAGCGCGGGAGCGGGGGCGGCGTCACCGGCCGGGGAGACGGGGTTCGTGGGGCCGGGATCGGCGGGGGCCGAGGAAACGGGGTCGGCGAGGCCGGCCGGCCACGCCGTACCGGTCCGGGCCGACCGGCATGCCCCGTCCCATCCCGTCACCGAGACGGCTCGGCCTCACCCCGCCCCCGCACCGGGACGGCTTGGCCACGGCCGTCCCGTCGACCAAGATCGTGGTATGCGCCCACGCCCCACCGCTCCCCCACCCGTTCCCTCCCCCCGCCCGTCGACGACCTTCCGCACGGCCGTCCGCGTGGCCGCCGCCCTCGGCGTCTGCTCCCTCGTGCTGCTGGTCCTCGTCGCGGTGCGCTGGCACCCCCTGGTCACCGCGGACGGCGACATCTCCCGCACCACCCACCGGTGGGCGGTCACCGACAGCGGGGTCACACACGTCTTCCGGGTGCTGACGGACCGGGTGTGGGACCCGCTGACCATGCGCCTGGTGTGCGCGGCGGTGGCGGTGTGGCTGGTGTGGCGGCGCGCGGCCTGGTGGACGGCTGTCTGGCTGGCGGCCACCTGCGCCGCGGCCGCGGTCGTGCAGCAGTCGGTGAAGGCCGCCGTCGGCCGGCCCCGCCCGGTCTGGCCGGACCCCGTCGACTCCGCGCACTACGCGGCCTTCCCCTCCGGTCACGCCCTGACCGCCACCGTGGTCTGCGGCCTGCTGCTGTGGCTGCTGCACCGCCACGGCCCGGGCCGCGCCCTGTGGCGTACGGCCGTGGCGGTGGCGCTGGTCTCGGTGGCGGGCGTGGGCGTGACCCGGATCTGGCTCGGCGTGCACTGGCCCTCGGACGTGCTGGGCGGCTGGCTGCTGGGGGCGCTGCTGGTGGCGGTGGCGGTGGCGGTGCACGAGCGGCCGTGGACCGACCGGGCGGGGGTGCGGGCGGACCGGCGCGGGTAGGACTCCGGCGCGTCCGGACGAAGATTCCTGGCGCCCGGTGCGGGCGGACCGGCCCGGGTAGGGCCCGCGGCTGGTTCCGGTGCTCTGCGAGGCGCCCGGCGTTGTCGGGGCGCACGGTCCGCAGCCCGTCGCGACAGGCATCACGAGGCTCGCCGTTCGCACAGCGGCTGGAGTCTCACTTCCAGTAAGGCTCTCGGCTGCACGGCAGTTGAGGTCACCCGTCCTGCCCGGCCCGGCGGGGCATCGCGCCGAGCCGTCGGCGAAGGCCTCGGGCCGTAGCCGCGCGCCGTCCGTCTGAGACGATCCCCCGCGTCGCCCCAGACGGACAGCCGCCCTGGGCAGACCCCAACTCACAGGAATGCCCGCCGCGTTGAGTATAGTTGGCTGGCAGCCAGTCAACGCAGGAGTTACAGGATGTCCCCGCGCAGCGCCTCGGTCAATGAAGAATTGCGGCGGCGTTCCCGGGAACGGCTGCTCCAGGCCGCCGTCGAACTGGTCGGCGAGCACGGGTTCGAGGCCACGACGCTGGGCGACATCGCGGACCGGGCCGGTTCCGCGCGCGGACTGGTGTCGTACTACTTCCCCGGCAAGCGGCAGTTGGTGCAGTCCGCCGTGCACCGGCTGATGCACCGCAGCCTGGAGGAGGCGCTGGAGCGGGAGCCGCGCACCGAGGACGGCCGCGAGCGGCTGGCCCGGGCCATCGACGTGATCCTGGGTCTGGCCCGGGACCGGCCGGTGCTGATGCGCCAGCACATGGCGGGCCTGCTCCAGGCCGAGGGCTTCGTGCAGTGCCCGGAGCAGCGCCGGCTGTCGGAGCTGCTCAGCGACACCGTCGCCCGGTACGGCTCGCAGGACGTCGCCGCCGGCTACCCGGTGCTGCGGGCCCTGCTGATGGGCGCGGTGTACGCGGCGCTGGTGCCGGGTGTGCCGATGCCGGTTCCGCTGCTGCGGGGCGAGCTGTTCCGGCGGTACGGGCTCGACTGGGAACTGGGAGTGCCGCCGGAGCGTGACCCCGGCACGGCGGCGCAGCAGCGGGACCTGTCCCGGTTCTTCGCCACCGAGGAACGTCCGAGCAGCCCCTGACAGGGCCCGGCGTCCCCTCCCGGCACGGCGCGACGGGGCCGGCCCCCCTCCGCGATCACGCGCTCACACCCCTCGTCGCGTCCCGGTCACGCGCTCGCACCCCGCGTCCCCGGTCCCACCGCGCACCCCGGGCAGCGGCCGGCGCGTCCCCACTGCCGCGAACGGACCCGCGTCCGTGTCACCCCGCCGGCCCCTGCCGTCCCGCGCCGGGCGGTGCCATGCTGGAACTGTCCGCACACCCCCTCCTTCGGGCGAGGAGTACCGCCGTGCTGCGTGTCGCCGTCGTCGGTTCCGGGCCGAGCGGGTGCTACACCGCCCAGAACCTGGTCCAGCGTGACGCCGATGTCCGGGTGGACGTCCTGGACCGGCTGCCGTGCCCCTACGGCCTGGTCCGCTACGGTGTCGCCCCCGACCACGAGAAGATCAAGTCGCTTCAGGGCAGTCTGCGGACGGTGCTGGAGCACGAGCGCGTGCGGTTCCTCGGCGGGGTCCGGATCGGCGGCCCCGACGGCCTGCCCGTGGAGCGGCTGAGGCGGCTCTACGACGCGGTGGTGTACTGCGTGGGCGCCGCCACCGACCGCCGGCTGGGCATCCCCGGCGAGGACCTGCCGGGGAGCTGGTCGGCGACCGAGTTCGTGTCCTGGTACAGCGCCCATCCGGACGCGGCCGACGCGGGCTTCCTGCGCGGCGTGCGGTCGGCGGTGGTCATCGGGGTCGGCAACGTCGCGGTGGACGTCACCCGGATGCTGGTCCGCGGCGCCACGGAGCTGCGTCCGACCGACATCCCGCAGGCGGCACTGGACACGCTCACGGCGAGCGGACTGCGCGAGGTGCACATGGTGGGCCGGCGCGGGCCCGCGCAGGCCCGTTTCACCACCAAGGAGCTGCGCGAGCTGGGCGGGCTCCCGGGCACCGAGGTGACGGTGGACGAGGACGAGCTGGCGCTCGATCCGGTCGACCCCGGCATACTGCCGGCGGTGCAGCGCCGCAATGTGGAGGTGCTGCGCGGCTGGGCCGCACGGCCCGCCTCGACGGCCGTCCGGCACATCCGGCTGCGGTTCTTCCTGCGCCCGGTGGAACTGCTCGGGGAGGGCGGCGGCGTGGGCGCCGTCCGCTTCGAACGCACGGTGCCGGACGGCCGGGGCGGGGTGACGGGCACGGGCCGGGTACGAGGAGGTGCCCGCGCAGTTGGTGCTGCGCTCGGTGGGCTATCGGGGCGTACCGCTGGACGGGCTGCCGTTCGACCCGGCCGGTGGCACGGTCCCGCACGAGGGAGGGCCGCGTCCTGCGGAACGGCACACCCTCTCCCGGCGAGTACGTCGCCGGGTGGATCAAGCGCGGCCCGACGGGTGTCATCGGCACGAACCGGTCCTGCGCCAAGGAGACGGTGACCTCCCTGCTCGCGGACGCCCCCGTGCTCGGCCGTGCGGAACGACCGGATCCGGTCGAGGCGCTCCGGGCGGCCGGGATCGATCCCGTGCCCTGGACGGGGTGGCTGGCGATCGAGCGGGCCGAGGCCGAGCTGGGTGCGCGGCTGGGGCGGAGCGTGGTCAAGCTGTCCGACTGGGCGGCGCTGCTCGGGGCGGCGGGGGCCGCGTAGCCCGTCTCCCGGGGGAGCGGGCCGGGGCTCAGGCCGCGTCGCCGAGGCGGCGGGACTGCCGGTCGGCGGCGGACAGGAGGCTGTCGAGCAGCCCCGGGAAGAGGCCGTCCAGATCGTCCCGGCGCAGGGCGTTCATCTTGGCGGTGCCCCGGTAGACCTGCCGGACGACCCCGCTCTCCCGCAGCACCCGGAAGTGGTGCGTGGTGGTGGACTTGGTCACCGGCAGGTCGAACTGCGAGCAGGTCAGCTCCGCTCCCCTGCCGGCCAGTTCGCGCACGATCCGCAGCCGCATCGGGTCGGAGAGAGCGTGCAGCACGGGCTCCAGCCGGATGTTCTCCCGCTCCGGGTGCGGCAGGTCGCGGCCGGTGGCGGCGGTGTCGGTCACGGCGGCTGCCCTTCGTCGCGGAGGCGCTGACTTCACGATTGTACGAGAGCCGTCGTAGTTTGACATCTCTCGTAGTACGAGGTCTATCGTACGAGTCGACCAACGGTCCCGTGACGAATGGAGTCCGTCGTGAGTACGCTCTTCCAGCCCCTCACCCTGCGCGAAGTGACCATCCCGAACCGGGTGTGGATGGCCTCCATGTGCCAGTACTCGGCCGAGTCGGAGGGGCCGCTCACCGGCGCCCCGCACGACTGGCACTTCGCGCACTACGCGGCGCGGGCCACCGGCGGCACCGGCCTGATCGTGACCGAGGCCACCGCGGTCTCGCCCGAGGGCCGGATCTCCCCGTACGACCTCGGCCTGTGGAACGACACCCAGGTGGAGGCCTTCCGGCGGATCACCCGCTTCCTCGTCGCGCAGGGCACCGTGCCGGCGGTCCAGCTCGCGCACGGCGGCCGCAAGTCCTCCACGGAGCGGACCTGGAAGGGCGGCGCGCCGATCGGTCCGGAGGCGCACGGCTGGCAGCCGCTGGGCCCGAGCGCGGTGCCGTTCGACGAGCACCACCCGGTCCCGACCGAGCTGACGACTGATCAGATCAGCGAGATCGTCGGGCAGTTCGCCGCCGCCGCGCGCCGGGCACACGCCGCCGGCTTCGAGATCGTCGAGGTCCATGGCGCCCACGGCTATCTGATCAACGAGTTCCTGTCCCCGCATTCCAACCACCGCACCGACGCCTACGGCGGCTCGTACGAGAACCGCACCCGGTTCGCCCGGGAGGTCGTGGACGCCGTACGGGAGGTCTGGCCCGAGGACAAGCCGGTGTTCTTCCGGATCTCCGCGACCGACTGGCTCCAGGAAGGTGGCTGGACCGTCGAGGACACCGTCCGCTTCGCCCGCGACCTGCACGCCCACGGCATCGACCTCCTGGACGTGTCCACCGGCGGCAACGCCTCCGGCGTCACCATCCCGACCGGGCCGGGCTACCAGGTCCCGTTCGCCGCCCGGGTGAAGGCCGAGACCCCGCTGCCCGTCGCCGCCGTCGGCCTGATCACCGAGGCCGAGCAGGCCCAGAAGATCCTGGCGAACGGCGAGGCCGACGCGGTCCTGCTCGGCCGGGAACTGCTGCGCAACCCGTACTGGGCCCGGCAGGCGGCGCGCGAGCTGGGCGGCGAGATCCGGGTCCCGGACCCGTACCACCGCTCGGTCTGACCCCGGCCGGCCCGCAGCGGCCGGCAGCCAGGACCACCCCTTCGACCGATTGCCGACGGGCCGGGTGCCGGGCGGCCGGTGGGTGGTCCGTCAGGTCGGGAGCAGGCGTCCGACCGTCTGCTCCAGGCGGGGCAGGGTTCGTTGGCCCGCCAGCGCCAGCGCTATCGCGGCCACGACGCCGGCCCAGGCGACCGGGCCCAGCGGCGTGCAGCCGACGAGCCGGCTGACGCCCGGGGTCTGGACCACGGCGACGAGCGCCAGCGCCGAACCCAGCGAGGTGACCTGCACCAGGCGGCTGTCGCGCCGGTCGAGAAGGGTCTGCACGAGCTGGGTGCCGACGACCCCGCACAGCGCCATGGTGCTGGAGCGGCGGGCGGTGCCCGGGGTGAAGCGGCCGATCAGCCAGGCGGTGACCGCACCGAGGCAGGTCGTCAGGGCGCGGTGCCGGATCTGCCGCAGCAGCGGCTCGCCCAGCACACCGGCCGCCTCCTCCACGTGGCCCAGGTCCGCCTCGCCCTCCTTCTCCGTCACCGCGACCGCCATCGACGGGAACAGGTCGGTGAACAGGTTCACCATGAGCATCTGCCGGGTGGACAGCGGCGCCCGACCGGACAGCAGCGTGCCGATGATGCCGAACCCGACCTCGCCGGCGTTGCCGCCGATCAGGATGGCGATGGCGTCGGCCACGCTGTGCCACAGGGCGCGGCCCTCGCCGACCGCGTCGATCAGCACCGTCAGGTCGTCGGCGGTCAGCACGATGTCCGCGGCGTTGCGCGCGGCGGCCGAGCCCCGCGCGTTGATGCCGACGCCGATGTCGGCGGCGCGGATGGCCGCGGCGTCGTTGGCGCCGTCACCGACCATGCCCACCACCCGGCCCGCGTCCCGCAGCGCCTCCACGACCTGGAGTTTCTGCTCGGGCGCCACCCGGGCCACCACACCCGCGTCGCGCAGCATCCGGGCCCGCGCCGCACGGTCCGCCGCGGCCAGTTCGTCCCCGGTGACCACCACGGTGTCCTCGGGCCAGCCCAGGTCGGCGGCGATGGACCGCGCGGTCTGCGGATGGTCGCCGGTGAGCATGACGGGTCGCACACCGGCCCCGTCGAGGCCGTTCACCAGCGCCGTGGACGTCTCGCGCGGGACGTCGGACAGCGCCAGCAGTCCCGTGAACTCCAGCCCTTCCAGCTCCCGTTCGAGGGCGTCCGACTCCCGCTCGTCCGCGCCGAGCCGCCGTTCGGCCACCGCCAGGACCCGTAGGCCACTGCCGGCCAGCGCGTGCGCGGAGTCGGCGGCGTGCTCCGGAAGGCCCGCGCAGGCGGGCAGCACGGTCTCCGGGGCGCCCTTGACCACGAGCACGGGCGGCCCGTCGCCGCCGCGGCCCACGGCGGCGGCGTAACCGCGCGCGGCCTCGAACGACAGGTCGGCGAGCTGGGTCCAGTCCGGGTCGGGGCCGGCCGCGGCGAGGACGGCCTCGTCGGTGGCGTGCACCGGCCGGTCGGAGCCGCCGTTCAGCCGGGGACAGGCCCGTGCGGCGGCCCGCACGGTGCCGGCGGACCCGGGGTCGTCCACGCCGTGGACCGTGCCGTCGGCGTCGCAGGTCCGCACCAGACGCAGCCGGTTCTCGGTGAGCGTGCCGGTCTTGTCGAAGCAGATGGTGTCCATGCGGCCCAGCGCCTCCAGCGTGCGCGGGGTGCGGACCAGTACGCCGCCGCGGCTCAGCCGGCGGGCAGCCGCGAGCTGGGCGACGGTCGCCACCAGGGGCAGCCCTTCCGGTACGGCCGCCACGGCCACCGCGACCCCGCCGCTGACCGCCTCGTGGATCGGGGTGCCGCGCAGCAGTGCCAGGCCGGTCACCGTGGCACCCCCCGCCAGGGTCAGCGGCAGTGCCTTGCGGGTCAGTTCCTGGAGCCGGGCCTGTACGCCCGCGGACGGGGGCGTCCGGGACGCGAGGTGGACGGCGCGGGCGGCCTCGGTGCGGTCACCGATGTCGACCACGACGGCCCGGGCCTGCCCCGCCACCACGGTCGTCCCCTCGAAGACCATGCAACTGCGGTCGGCGACGGGGGCGTGCGGGGTCGGGTCCGTCTGCTTCTCCACCGGCAGCGACTCGCCGGTCAGGGCCGACTCGTCCACCTCCAGGCCGTCCTGCCACAGCAGCCGGGCGTCGGCGGGCACCACGTCGTCGCCCTTGAGCTGGATCACGTCGCCGGGCCTGAGCCCGCCCGCCTCCACGGTGCGGGTGCCGCCCGCCGGGGCCTCGCTCTCCGGCGGCACCAGCCGGGCCTTCCGCTTCTGGTCCGCGACCAGTCCGGAGAGCGCCCGCTCGGCGCGCAGCCGCTGGATGCCGCCGACCAGGGCGTTGAGATCGAGGGCGCCGACGACGAGCAGCGCGTCCGCGACGGAGCCGAGGATCGCCGACGCCGCCGAACCGACCGCCAGCACCGGGGTGAGCGGGTCCTGGAGTTCCCCGCGGACCGCGCGGCCGAGCTGGTAGGACCAGCGGGCGGGGGCGACGGCCGGATGCCGGGTGACACGTCGGGTCGCCCTGCGCACCCGGGTGGTCAGTTCGTCGAAGGGGCCCGGCGCGGCTTCCGGTTCGTGCGCGAGCCGTTCCCGCGCCTGGTCGGTGTCCAGTTCGTGCCAGTGCACGCGGGGGCGCGGGTGCGGGGCGCCGGCCGCCGCCACGGAGAGCGCGGCGCGTGCCCCGGAGATCAGGGCCGCCGCGGCACCGGCGTCGACGGGTGCGTGCCGCAGCCCGGGCAGGAGCGAGCGGCGTCCGCGTCCACCGCCGGTCTCGCCGACGGCCACGAGCAGCCCGGACAGCGCGGCTCCGGAACGGGCCAGTGTCTGGGCGCGCCGCCCGACCGAGCGGGCGGCCGGGATCGCGGTCAGCACCCGCCACACGTCCGGCAGGCCGTGCAGGGCCAGGATGTCCGCGCCCCACACCACGGCTCCGTCCCGGTCCGTCAGGGCGACCGCGATGTCGGCGGCGCGCAGCGCGGCCAGAACGTCGTGCCGGCCGGCCTCGCGGACCCGGGCGACCACCAGCACGGCGCCCCCGTCGCCGCGCGCCTCGCACACGACGTCGTCCAGCGGCCGGCGGGCGTCGACGACCTGGTCCGCGAGTCCGGTGAAATCCTCCAGCGCGGGATCGTCCACGACCACCACCCGCAGACCCGCCCGGCGGGCCGCGTCGAGTACCGGCTCGGTCCACGGATCGGCCTCGCCCTCGTCGGTGCGCAGCGCCCCGGCGTGCAGGACGATCGCGCCGGCCATCTCCAGTTGGCGCAGCCGGGCCGGGTCGCGGACCAGCACGCCGGTACGGGCGAGCGCGGCGCTGAGCACGGCGTGGAACGCGGCGGGACCGTAGCGGGCGGCCTTCGGGGAGCCGGCGAGCACCGCCTCCGCCGCCTCGGCACCGTCGTGCTTGACGAGCAGGGTCGCCGCCGCGCCCAGCAGACTGCCCGCCGAGGCGTGGGAGGCGTACTCCAGGGCCGGGGACTCCCGCAGCGGCGGACGTGGCAGGCCCTCCGGAGCGAGACTGATCCGCTCCGGTGCGCACAGCTCGTCGTGCACCGCGTCGAAGGCGGCCGAGCGGGACACCGTCTCGGCCACCTGGCAGGCTCGCAGGACGCCGTCGAGCACCAGGGAGGTGGGGGTCTGCCCGACACCGTGCACGGCGGCGTTCGCGCAGGCCAGCACGAGGTCCATCCGGGAGTCACCGAGCCGGGCGCGCAGCCAGGCGCGGAAGCGTGGGTTCTCCCGCAGCAGCGTCACCACCGCCGTCACCATCCGGGGTGAGGGCGGCAGCCGCAGCGCGTACGCCGCGAGGGCGACACCGATGCCCGCGCCGTCGGCCGCGAGCGTGGCCGCCGCGGCCCGCACACCGGCCGGGTCGGCCGGATGCGTCGTCTCCTCCACGTCCCCGCCCGCCAGGACGAGGCCGTGTTGTCCGGCCAGCTCGGCCGCGTGCTCCACAACCCGGTCCGTCGCCTCTTCCTCGGTGGCGGTCACGACGAGGCGGGCCAGCCCCTGGTCCCAGTAGGCGACGAGTACGTCGGGATGCTCCGCCAGCGCCTCGGCCAGCCGGCGCGCGCGGTGACCGGTGCCACCGGCGCGGCGCGCCTCCTCCTGGTCGACGGGTCGCAGCGCCAGGTGGGCGCGGGCGCCCGACCGCCAGTGGTCACCGGCGCCGGGCAGCGCGTTGCGGGCCACGCGCACGACCCGCGCGGCGGCGTCCGCGCCGCGCACGCCCGCGCGTGCCGTCCCGGCGGCGGCACCGGCGGCCATCCCGGCCGCCGGTGCCGCCGCCCGCGCGAGCAGGCGTGGCGCCGCCGGGAGCAGGCGAGCGGCGGCCGAGGGTTCCGTCAGCAGGCCGAGGACCATGACCCTCCTCAGAGCGTGGTGCGGTCGGGTCGCGCGGTCGGACCGAGCGGCCCGGGGGACGTCGTGGGTGTCGGCACCGCGTCACCAAGGGCGGCCTCCGGCTGAGCGGGCGCTCCGCTGTCTCCGGCGTCATCGGCCCCGGCGGACGTTCCGCGCCGCTCGGACGCCTTCTCCTCCGCCGAGGCCGGCCCCTGACCCTCCCCGCCGGAGCGGAGGGCCGCCGTGCCGAGATCGTGCGCGGGTTCGGCGGTGGGCATGTCCACCTTCCCGGCTCCCGGCCCGCCGTCCGTCCGCGGGGCGGGACGGGGCTGGGTGAACCAGGCGACGGCCGCGCCGGTGAGGGCCACGGGCCACTCCACCACGCCCGCGGCACCGAGCAGCCCGGCCCCGGCGTACACCGCGATACGGCGTCCGCGGGGCGAGACCGCGCCGACCTTGTCCAGAGTTTCCTCCGCCGCCCTGCCCACCGTCCCGGCGCCGGGCACCCTGCGCAGTACCGAGGCCGCGCCGTGCAGGGGCGCCGTGAGGACCGACGACGACTTCTGCTCAGCCATGACTCTCCTCGGGTTGATTCGTCCCGTATGTCCCACCGAGTGCCCACGACTGCACCGGTCATCCCCTCTCCACCCAGGGAACGTCACCGATCCCGCCCGCGCCACTGTCCCGGCAAGTCGCTGAATCCGAAGCCCGGGTCGCCCGAAGCCGGGGGCGCCCGGAGTCGGGCCCCGAGGCCGGGGTGTTTCACCGGGTGGGGCGTCTCACCGGGTGGGGCGGAACAGCCCCTCGGGTACGGCGGCGGCGAGGACCCGGTAGCCCTGCGGGTTGAGATGGAGCCAGTCACCGGCGTGCAGGGCGGGCAGCAGCCGGTCCGGCGCCGCGGGGTCCCGTACCGCCCGGTCGAAGTCGATCACCGCGTCGAAGTGGCCGGGGGTACGGATCCACGCGTTGACCCGCTCCCGGGAGGCCTCCCGCTCCCGCGCCGGGTCGTCGTACAGGGTGTTGCCGCCGAACGGCGTGAGCGTCGCGCCGTAGACCCGGATGCCCTGGGCGTGGGCGCGGACCACTATCTGCCGGTACCCGGCGACCAGGTCGGCGGTCACCGCTCGCTGGGCCTCGGAAGTGGCCTCGGCGGTGCCGATGTCGTTGACGCCCTCGAAGAGGATCAGCCAGGCGACGCCGCTTCGGGAGAGGACATCACGGTCGAGGCGGGCGAGCACGTTGGGGCCGAGTCCGTCGGCGAGGACGCGGTTGCCGCCGGCCGCCTGATTGAGTACGGCGACGCCCGACGTGTCCGGGCGCGTCCGGAGCCGGTCGAAGACCTGGTCGGGCCAGCGGTCGTTGCCGTTGGTCGTGGAGCCGCGCCCGTCGGTGAGCGAGTCGCCGACGACGGCCACCGCCCCGGCCCGGCCCGGCGCCAGCACCTCGACGTCGCTGAGCAGGTACCAGTGGTCGACGCCGGTCGCACCCGGAAGGTCCTCGTCGCACGTGCGGTCACCGTGCACGAGGTACGACGTGGTGCGCGAACCGGGATGCGAGGTGAGCGCGAGCGACGCCTGACCGGGCGCGGTGTACGCCGTCACCGTCAGCTCGGTGCCGGCGCTCAGGGCGAAGTCCAGCGGGTCGGAGACCAGCTCGGCACCGACGGGGACGGTGGCGGAGTCCCGGCCCGCGAAGGTCACCCGGCGCACACTCCCCGGCACGACCGCGCTCACGCCGGCCCTGCCGTCCCTGGGCAGGGCCACGGTGACGGCGGTGAGCGGCAGCGGGGTGTCGCCGTACGCGTTGGAGAAGCGCAGCCGGATGCGCGGCCCACCGATGGTGACCCGCACGGTCTGCCGCAGGGTGGTGTCCACGAGGACGGACCGCGCACCGGTGTACGGCGCGGGCGGCAGATTGGCCGGCTCGGTCGGCTGGGGCATCCCGGTCCACGTGTTCACCCAGTGCCGGCCGGGGCGCGCGGCGGCGGCCGGGGCCGTGCCGGTGGTCGGGGCCGTGCCGGTGGTCGGAAGCGTGCCGGTGACCAGCGCCGTGAGCGCCGAGGCCGTCACGACCAGGGCCAGGACGAGGACACATGTGCCGAGCAGCGGGGCGAGGGACGCTCTGGTGGGCGGCTTCACGGACACCTTCCTGAGGGCGGGAGGTCGGCGGAGGTCGGGACGTCCGGAGGTCGGCGAGTGCGGACCGGGCGCCTGGCGCGCCGGGAGACGCCGGACCCGGACCCGGATCGGACGCCGGAACCGAACACCGGCCGGACCGAACACCGGCCCGGACGTCGGGCCCGGACGTCGGGCCCGGACGTCGGTCATGGTGGCATGCACACGCCCGCCATGGAAGCGCTCCCACCACTCCTCGCACAAGCGCTCCCAGTTCCCACTCCGGCGACCGAGAACCCACCGCGCGAGGCGTTGACCAGAAAGCGCTTACCGTCTACGGTCCGTTCAGCAGCGTGACCGCCGAGCCGCAAGGCGGCCCTCGTTGCCGCACAACCGCGCTCCGCAATGCGCTGCGCGTTCCGTGGAGCGTATGCGCTTCACGTACATGTCCGATCCCCACTCGGAAGAAGGCATCCGGGACATGACCTCACACACATCCCCACACGCCCTGCTGGGCGGACTGGCCGCACTCGGCCTCACATTTGGCATGATCATGACATCTGGAGCGCCCGCCGGCGCGGCCACCTGGCCCTCGGCCAACGGCAGCCAGGCCGTCTCCTCCACCATCTCGGTATCCGGCACCAAGGATTACGGGATGAAGCGGCTCTACGGCAGCGGCGACCTCGGCTCCGACAGCCAGGACGAGGACCAGGGCCCCATCCTCGAGCTGGCTCCGGGCGCCGTCGTCAAGAACGTCATCATCGGCGCCCCCGCCGCGGACGGCATCCACTGCCTGGGTAGCTGCACGCTCCAGAACGTGTGGTGGGAGGACGTCGGCGAGGACGCGGCCACCTTCCTCGGCTCCTCGTCGTCCAACGTCTACACCGTGACCGGCGGCGGGGCGAAGGAGGCCAGCGACAAGGTGTTCCAGTTCAACGGCGCCGGCACACTGAACGTCTCCGGCTTCGCCGTGAAGAATTTCGGCACCTTCGCCCGGTCCTGCGGCAACTGCAAGACGCAGTACAAGCGGACCATCAACCTCAGCGGCATCGAGGCCACCTACAAGGGCAACAAGCTCGTCGGCATCAACACCAACTACGGCGACAGCGCGACCCTGAAGAACATCACCATCGTCGGGGACACCAGCAAGAAGATCACCCCCTGCCAGAAGTACATCGGCAACAACACCGGCAAGGAGCCCACGACGAACGGCTCCGGCCCCGATGGCACGTACTGCAAGTACTCCAGCTCGGACATCACCTACAAGTGAGCGCCGGCTGAGCTTCCGGGGGCGTCACCGGCGCCCCCGGAAGAGGCGGCGCCGCTGACGGCCCGCTTCCGGTTCACCGTCCGGCCCAGGCCTCCGACAGCATCCCGCGCCCACCCCTCGGCGCCCCCTTGCCCCGTCAGCGCTCCCTTTCGTCCCGCCGCCCGCCCAGCGTCCCGGCCAGTTCCCGTCGGTACGCGGCGTAGGCCGTGCGCAGGGCGTCGCCGGGCCAGTCGGCCGGCAGCAGCGCGGGCGGCAGCACAGGGTCGGTGAGCAGGTGACGTACGGCCGCCGCGTAGGCGGTGAGACGGCCGGCCGGGTGGCCGGCACAGGCCGCTCGGGCCAGCAGGCCACGCGCCCTGTCCGCCCAGTCCGCCAGCGGCCAGAGCCGCCCGGCGAGGTCTTCCGGGACTTCCTCGGGCCGTGCACTGTACGTCAGGGCCACCTCGCGCAGGCCGGCCGGCAGGGAGCGGTCGAGGTTGGCCGGGCGCAGCCCACACGCCTTCGCGCAGTTCGGCCAGGCGCAGGGAGGTCAGCCGGGCGCGCAGGTCGGCACGTGCGGCGGGGCCGCGTCCCGTCGCCGTGATCACCACCATCTCCCAGTCGCCGTGCCACGCGCGCGTTCGGGGGTGCACCGCGTCGTCCTGGCGGCGCTGCCGGGCCAGCAGCCGGTCGCTGAGCCGGTAGACGGCGTCCGTGCGCCGGAGGTCGCCGGCGGCGACCATCCGGCTCAGCGCGGCCCGCAGCGTGGAGCCCCCGACCCCGAACGGTTCGACCAGCCGCACCAGATCTTTCACCGGCAGCTCCGGCGGGTGCGCGCCGAGCAGCAGACTGAGGACGACGGACCGGGCGGACAGCGGTCGCAGGCCGGCCGGATCCGGCTCGGCCGAGACGTTCATGCGCATGGGCCCGTACTGTACGCGCGCTCTCTTGTTGCAAGATTGCTACAGTCGCAGGAAGAGTGCAACATGCTTCTATGGCCTCGATTCCCGCGCAGCCGCAGCCGCAGTCGCAGTCACAGCCCTCGTCGCAGCCGCAGTCGCAGTCACAGCCCTCGTCGCAGCCGCAGTCACAGACGCGACCCTCATCGCACCAGCAGCCGCAGCCGTCGTCGCAGCTCCAGTCGGCGTACGCCACGCACGACGTCACCAACCAGGCCCCGCCGCTCGCCCCGTACGACGCCGCGGCGGACGCGGCCCTGCTCGAAGGGCTGCGCCGGGAGGGCGCAGGCTGGGCCGAGGAGGGCGTCCGGCGGCTGGGGGCGCGGGCCGGCAGCGTAGAGGCGCAGGAGTGGGGCGAACAGGCGAACCGGCACGAGCCCGTGCTGCGCACCCACGACCGCTTCGGCCACCGCGTCGACGAGGTGGAGTTCCACCCTAGCTGGCACCACCTGCTGCGCACCGCGGTGGCCGAGGGCCTGGCCGGCGCCCCGTGGGGCGATGACCGACCGGGGGCGCACGTGGCCCGGACGGCGGGCGGGCTGGTGTGGGGACACACGGAGGCCGGACACGGCTGCCCGACATCGATGACGTACGCCGCCGTCCCCGCCCTGCGCACACAGCCGGATCTCGCCACGGTGTACGAGCCGCTGCTCACCAGCCGGGAGTACGACCCCGAGCTGCGCGTCCCCACCGACAAACCCGGACTGCTCGCCGGCATGGGCATGACGGAGAAGCAGGGCGGTTCCGACGTCCGGACGAACACCACCACGGCCACGCCCACCGGCGAACCGGGTGTGTACACGCTGCGCGGGCACAAATGGTTCACGTCGGCGCCGATGTGCGACGTCTTCCTGGTGCTCGCGCAGGCCCCGGGCGGGCTGTCCTGCTTCCTGGTGCCGCGCGTCCTGCCCGACGGCACCCGCAACACGTTCCGCATCCAGCGCCTGAAGGACAAGCTGGGCAACCGGTCCAACGCCTCCTCGGAGCCGGAGTTCGACCGGACGGTGGCCTGGCTGGTCGGGCCGGAGGGGCGGGGTGTGAAGACCATCATCGAGATGGTCAACTGCACCCGGCTCGACTGTGTGATGTCCTCGGCGACGCTGATGCGCAAGACACTGGTCGAGGCCGGGCATCACACCCGGTACCGCAGCGCGTTCGGCGCCCGGCTGCTCGACCAGCCGCTGATGCGCAACGTCCTGGCCGATCTCGCGCTGGAGTCGGAGGCCGCGACGACACTCACGCTGCGGCTGGCCGGCGCGGCGGACCGCGCGGTGCGCGGGGACGCCGGAGAGCGGGCGTTCCGGCGCATCGCCACCGCCGTCGGCAAGTACTGGGTCACGAAGCGGGGCCCGGCCTTCACCGCCGAGGCCCTGGAATGCCTGGGCGGCAACGGGTACGTCGAGGAGTCGGGCATGCCCCGGCACTACCGGGAGGCCCCGCTGCTGTCGATCTGGGAGGGTTCCGGGAACGTCAACGCGCTCGACGTGCTGCGCGCCCTGGGTCGCGAACCGGACAGCGCCGAGGCCCTGTTCGCCGAACTCGCCCTCGCGCGTGGGGCGGACCGCCGCCTCGACACGGCCGTGGCCGCACTCAGGGACCAATTGGCCGGAACCGATCAGGCAGGCGCCCGCCGGCTGGTCGAGCGGATGGCGCTCGCGCTCCAGGCCTCGCTGCTCGTCCGGCACGCTCCGCACCCGGTCGCGGACGCCTTCTGCGCGACCCGGCTGGGCGGCGACTGGGGACACGCGTTCGGCACGCTTCCCGCGGGCACCGACCTCGACAGCATCCTGGAGCGCGCCCTTCCCGGCCGGAACTGATCCCGTCACGCGCGCGTGCGGGCAGCCTCGCCGGGGTGGCCGGTGACCGCCGACGGATCGCACACAGTCAGCGTCCGCTTCCGGACCGCTGTCAGTGCCGTGGTGCACACTCGCGATCAGAGGGCGCTCGCGCGGGGAGGACAACGTGTTCACGGGGATCGACGAGGTCGACTGGGCCACGCTGCGGCACGCGCACGGCAGCGCGGAGGACATGCCCGGATGGTTACGGGCACTGGCGTCCACGGACGCCGCCGAGCGGGCGGCCGCGCTCGACCGGATGTACGGCGCGGTGCACCACCAGGGCAGGGTGTACGACTCGACGCTGGCCTGCGTCCCCTTCCTGTTCGCGCTCGCCGCCCGCGCGGACGTGCCCGACCGGGGTTGCATCGTGGAACTCCTGGTCAGCATCGGCGGCCTCGGCGGCAGCCACGGGACCGGCGGCGTCAGCGGCGTCGACGGGGCCGGCGGCCTCAGCGGGACCGAGGGCGTCGAAGGCGGCGTCCGCAGCGTCGGAGGCGGCGAGATCGGTGTCAGCGGGGCCGGTGGCAGCCACGGCATCGGTGACATCGACGGGGAGAGCCCGGCCGACGAGGGCCCGGACCGGCGCGCGCGGGAGGCGGTCCGCGCGGGTGCCGCGTCCTTCGCCCGGCTCGCCGCGGACCCGGATCCGGCCGTGCGCCGGACGGCGGCCGGCGCTGTGGTGCGCTTCCTGGACGAGCCGCTCAGGGTCCTGGAGCTGCTGCGGCAACGGCTGCACGACGAACGGGACGACTGTGTCCTGCTCGCCCTCACGGAGGCCCTCGGCCTGTTCGCGCACCGGTACCCCGCGCACGCCGACACCGCGATGGCGCACCTGGCGGATCACAGCGGCCCGTCGTCCTCGCCCGCGCTGCGGCTCGCGGCACTCGGACAGCTCGCGCTCCACGCCCCGGGCCGGCTCCCCGTCGGCCTGGTGCCGACGGTGGTCCGCCTGTTGAGGGAGCGGTCCGCGCGGCGCGTCCTCGCCCGGGAGCACCGCGGCCCGGACACCCTGGTGGGTCGCATACGCCGGCTGCGGCCCTCCGACGAGGAGGGCGCCGTGCTGCTACGCACGCTGCACGGCGCGCTCGGTGACCGGGTGATGGCCCGGCTCGCCCTGCTCGCCGGGCAGTTGACCAGTCCGGACCCGGTGGACCGGTGCAACGCCGTGTGGATGTCTGCGGGGCTGTTCCGCGGCTGGCGCGGCGACCACGGCGGAGTGGTGCGGCTGCTGGGCACCCAGCTCGGCACCGAGGAGGACCGGTTACGGGACGCGGCGGTCTCGGTCCTGGCGGAGTTGTTCGCCCTGGCCGTGCCCGCCGCGGACGACCTGCACGCGCTGGTGGCCACCCGGCCCGACCTGTGGACGCACCGCTGGGAGCGCTGTCCGCCGACGCTGGGCGGCCCGCTCAAGGCCCTGACCAGAGCCGGTGATCCCCGCGCCGTCCCGGCCCTGGCGCAACTCCTGGCCGGCCCGGCGGCGCCCGTGGGCCTCGGCTTCGAAATCGCCCACCTGGGCCGGGCCGCGGCTCCCCTGGCCCCCGCGCTGCGGCACCGGCTCGGCCGCGTCCCGCTCGCCTCCCCCACCGCGGCCCGGCTCGCCGCCCCGCTGCTGACGGCGGTGAGAGCCACCGGTGACACCGACGCGGTCCCGGAACTGCTACGGCTGCTGTCGGACCCGCCCGGCGGCCCGGAAGCGCGGGACGCGGTCGTCGGCCAGGTGATCGGGACGCTGGCGGCCCTGGGTGCCGCCGAGCAGGCGAGGCCGCTGCTCGGCCGACTGCTGGACACTCGGCACGCGGCCGTCGCCGCGGGCGCGCTGTGGTCGGCGGACGGGGACGTGTCCGCCGTACTCCCCGTCCTCGTCCGTGAGTTGACGCAGGCCGATCCGGTCGCCCGGCACCACGCCGTCCGCGCGCTGGGCAGCATGGGGCCGGCCGCCCGAGCCGCCCTGCCCGCACTGCGCCGGCTCGCCCGGTCGGGGCCGGCGCGCGAACGGGTTCCGGCCGCGTGCGCGCTGTGGCACATCACCGCCGAGCCGGGGCCCGTCCGGCCCGTGTTCCGGGCGGCCTGGGCGGAGGACCCCCGCACCCGTGTGCCCGTCGCCCGCTGCCTCACCACGATGGGCTCGGCCGCCGCGCCGCTACGCGACCTGGTCACCTCGGAACTGGACGCCCCGCGTCGCCACATGGCCACCGGTGACGGCGCTTACGGAAGCCAGGACATCCCGGCGGACGAGGAGTTGATACGGCTGTGCCGTGAGGTGCTGGCGAGCCTGTAGGGGCGCACCGGGGCCCACTGCGGCCATGGGGCCACTGCGGCTACGCGGCTACTACGGCCATGGGGCGGCTGCGGCCACCGCGGCCACCGCGGAGCCAACCGGCCGGAACCGGCTGCCTCATCGCACAACCGAAGCATCCCCCGACACCGAACCGGAGTTGTGCCACCGGCCGGGTCAGACCGTGCGTCCCCACTGTGGGCCCAGGCGGGCCCATTCCGTGTCCCAGGCGTCCAGGCGGCGGCGTTCCAGGCGGGCCCGTGCGGCGAGGCCGCCGGCGAGGGGTACGGCGGCGGTGCTCACGCCGACCAGGAGGCCTATCAGCGTGGCCCGGAAGGCGGCCTCGGACGCGGTCGTGGGGCGGCTGACGAGGTGGCCCCGCGGGTCGGTCCAGACGGTGACCGGTGTGCCGGCTCTGATGTCGGGCTCCACCCGCACCTGACCGGTGTGGGCAGAGCCGTCGGCCGCCGTCCAGCGGACCTCGGCCCAGATCCGTTCACCGGCGGAGGCGTGGCTGCCGGAGGGGCGGGACGGCCCCGGGACCCGGGCGGCGACCCGGGCGACAGCGGGGTGCCAGGTGGCGCGCTGGCGGGCGAGTCCGTGCTCCACCGAGCGGGCCGCCGCGAGGCCGGCCGGCACTCCGGCCAGAACGGTCAGCAGCAGGGTGCCGAGCACCACCCAGGCCTCCAGCACGTCGGCCCGGCGTTTGAGCGGGTTGCGCCGCCAGCGCCACAGCCACACCTTCGGACCACGGAACGCCTTCAAGGGCATCCTCCTCACGAGCGCACCGACCGGCCGGACCGCCCTCCCATACGGGAGAGATCGCTCCGTTGCTCACGACGAGCCGTCTCCCCGACGGTCGCACGAGACACCTCTCTCGCGCAGGCGCATGCCGGAACGGACCCGGCCGGTCTTCGCCCCAGGCCGGCGACACGACGGTGACCTGCGATGACACGTCCACCGGGGGAGAGTGTCAGGGGTGGGGTGCACACTGGCCGATATCTGGCGACTACCTGGACAAAGACGTCCCGGAGGTGAGCGGCATGGCCGAGGTACTGCTCGCGGTGGGCACCCGTAAGGGCCTGTTCATCGCGCGGAAGCGGGGCGGTGGTGGCCCCTGGGAGTTCGACGGGAGTCCGTATTTCAACGCGCAGGCGGTGTACTCGGTCGCGATCGACACCCGGGGCCCGCGGCCCCGGCTGCTGGCGGGCGGTGACAGCGCGCACTGGGGCCCGTCGGTGTTCCACTCCGACGACCTGGGCCGCACCTGGACCGAACCGGCGCAGCCGGCCGTCCGGTTCCCCAGGGACACCGGTGCTTCCCTGGAGCGTGTCTGGCAGTTGCACCCGGCCGCCGCCGAGCCCGACGTGGTGTACGCCGGCACGGAACCGGCGGCGCTGTACCGCTCGGCGGACCGCGGTGAGAGCTTCGAGCTGGTCCGGCCGCTGTGGGAGCACCCGACCCGCTCGCGGTGGGTGCCGGGCGGTGGCGGTGAGGGGCTGCACACGGTGCTCACCGACACGCGCGACCCGCGGGCGGTGACCGTGGCGGTGTCGACGGCGGGGGTGTTCCGCACGGCCGACGGCGGGGCGAGCTGGGCCCCGTCCAACTCCGGTGTGTCCGCCGTCTTCCTGCCGGATCCAGACCCGGAGTTCGGCCAGTGCGTGCACAAGGTCGCCAGAGACGCGGGCGACCCGGACCGGTTGTACCTCCAGAACCACTGGGGGGTGTACCGCAGTGACGACGCGGCCGGGCACTGGACCGACATCGGTGAGGGCCTGCCGTCCACGTTCGGTTTCGCGGTCGCGGCGCATCCGAGCCGGTCCGGCACCGCGTACGTCTTCCCGATCAACGCCGACGCCGACCGGGTGCCCGCCGGGCACCGCTGCCGCGTCTTCCGTACCGCGGACGCGGGCGGCACGTGGGAGCCGTTGACCGAGGGGCTGCCGGAGGAGGACCACTACGGCACGGTGCTGCGGGACGCCCTGTGCACGGACGACGCCGACCCGGCGGGGGTGTACTTCGGCAACCGCAACGGCGAGGTGTTCGCGTCGGCCGACGACGGCGACAGCTGGAGACTGCTGGCCGCACACCTGCCGGACGTGCTGTGCGTCCGGGCGGCGGTGGTCGGCTGAGCGGGCGCGCAGTGACGGTGGCCGGCCGAGCGACGGCGCACCGGCGGCGGTGGCCGGCGAGCGGGCGCACGGGGGGGCGATGGTCGGCGAGCGGGCGTATGGGGGACGGTGGTCGGCGAGCGGGCGGGCGGGATCGTGGGTGTCTGCGGGTCGTGCTTCGGCCATCGGTTGATCGTCGGCGGGTGTACCGCAGTAGGGTGACGCCCGTGGCACCACGACCCTTGCACGAAATCGTCGAAGCGGGCTGGGCGAAGGCCCTGGAACCCGTCGCGGGACGGATCGCCGAGATGGGAGACTTCCTGCGCGCGGAGATCGCCGCGGGACGCACCTACCTGCCGGCCGGACCGAACGTCCTGCGGGCCTTCCAGCAACCCTTCGACGAGGTGAGGGTCCTGATCATCGGTCAGGACCCGTACCCCACCCCCGGGCACGCGGTGGGTCTGTCCTTCTCCGTCGCGCCCGAGGTGCGTCCACTGCCGCCGAGCCTGCTCAACATCTTCCGCGAGCTGAACAGCGACCTGGGGCTGCCCCAGCCGTCCACGGGCGACCTCACCCCGTGGACGCAGCAGGGCGTACTGCTGCTCAACAGGGCGCTGACCACCGCGCCCCGGCGGCCCGGGGCGCATCGGGACAAGGGCTGGGAAGCGGTCACCGAGCAGGCGATACGAGCCCTGGCGGCGCGCGGCAAGCCGTTGGTGTCCATCCTGTGGGGCCGCGACGCCCGTAACGTGCGTCCGCTCCTGGGCACTCTGCCGGCGGTCGAGTCCACGCACCCCTCGCCCAGGTCGGCGGACGGCGGGTTCTTCGGCTCGCGCCCGTTCAGCCGGGCCAACGAGCTGCTGATGCAGCAGGGCGGACAGCCGGTGGACTGGCGCCTGCCGTGAGCTCGCCGGGGTTTCTCGCCGTGGACTCCGGCGGTTCCGGCCTCCGGGTCGCCGTCGGTGTCCCGGGGCGGGAGCCCCCGGTCCGCCGGGAGATCGGGGAACCGGTCCGCACGGGTGCGCGGGGCATCGACCCCGCCCACCTCATGGAGCTACTCCTCCCGCCGGCCCGCGCCTTGGCCGCCGAGGCGGGGGTGGGGGAGCTGGGCACGGCCGTCGTAGGCGCCGCCGGCTTCGCCGGCCTGGGCGACGCCCTGCGCGCCGAGCTGCCCGACGCCCTCGCGCGGGAGCTGGGTGTGCGGACCGTGGCGCTCGCCGCGGACGCCGTCACCGCGTACGTCGGCGCCCTCGGACCGCGTCCGGGCGCGGTGCTGGCCGCGGGCACCGGGCTGATCGCGGTCGGTACGGATCTGCGGGGCTGGCGGCGGGCCGACGGCTGGGGGCACCTGCTGGGCGACTGCGGCAGCGGAGCCTGGATCGGACGGGCCGGCCTGGAGGCGGCGCTGCGCGCCCACGACGGCCGGGACGGCGGCTCCCTGCCGCTGCTGGCCGGTGCCGAGCGGCAGTTCGGGCCGGTGCGCGGGCTGCCCGGCCTGCTCTATCCCCGCACCGACCGGCCCGCCGTACTCGCCTCCTTCGCCCCCCGGGTGGCCGCGTGCGCCGGGCACGATCCGGTCGCCGCGGGCATCCTGCGCGCGGCGGCCCGGCACATGGCCGAGTCCGCGGCCGTCGTGTGCCCGGTCGGCGGGACACCCGACGTGGCGCTCACCGGTGGTCTGTTCACGATGGGAGACCCGCTCCTCGTACCACTGCGCGAGGAGTTGGCGCGCAGGCTGCCGCACGCCAGGCGGGTTCCGGCCGAAGGGGACCCGCTGGACGGCTCGGTACGGATCGCCGAGGCGCTGGCGGCGGGCCGGCTCACCCTGCCGACCGAAACAACCATGCTCTGCGTGAGCCGGGATGTGTGAACCGTGCCGTGTGATGTGTGAGCCGTGCTGGGTGACCGCTGGTGTGCGGGGGGGGGCCGCACGACCCTCACCAGCGGTTTGTTCCCGGTCGCGGCCCGTGATGCGCGGAGCGCGCCCCGGATCAGACGTCAACCGTACGTAACTCATCAGACAAAACCGGACGGATACCGCTCACCTGCACCCTCCCCAAACGGCGTAGCCCGATGAGCCAGTAACATTCGGCGCCATGAGCTCCCCCACTGGACCCGCGTCCGGCCTGCCCGTACGAATGCCGCGACCCCGCCAGCCCGGACGCCACCGCCGCCCGGAACCGCTGGTGGCTCCCGAGGGCGCGCCGGCGCTCGTCCTCGCGGTGCCTGGCGTGCCCAGCGCCGCCACGCGCAGCCTCGCCGAGGAGGTCGTGAGCATCGCCCGCTCCGAGCTGCCCGGCCTGGATGCCCGGATCGGGTACCTGGACGGGGACGACTCGGAGTTCACCACGCTCCGCTCCGTGCTGGCTCACGCCGCCGAGGAGCGCACCGCCCGCTACGAGCGGGCCGTCGCCGCCGGTGTCGAGGGAGTCCGGGAGCCGGACGGCCCGGTCGCCGTCGTCGTCCCGCTGCTGGCCGGTCCGGACGGTGCGCTGCTGCGTCACATCCGTCAGGCCGTGATGGACAGCCGGGTCGCCGCCGAGCTGACCGATGTCCTCGGACCGCACCCGCTGCTCGCCGAGGCGCTGCACGTGCGGCTGTCCGAGGCGGGTCTGGCCCGCGCCGACCGCGCCCGGCTGTTCACCGTGGCCACCGCCGCCGACGGCATCATCCTGGCCTCCGTGGGCGGTGAGGAGGCGGTGCAGGCGGCCGGCATCACCGGCATGCTGCTCGCCGCGCGTCTGGCGGTGCCGGTGATGGCCGCGGCGCTGGACCAGGAGGGCTCCATCTCCTCGGTGGCCGAGCAGCTACGTTCCTCGGGTTCGCACCAGCTTGCCCTGGCGCCGTATCTGATCGGCCCGGAGATCGACCCGGCGCTGACGGCAGAGGCGGCCGCGGAGGCGGGCTGCGCCACGGCGGAGGCGCTCGGCGCGTACCCGGCGATCGGCAAGCTGGCGCTCGCCAAGTACACGACGGCGCTGGGCATCGCCCCGCAGCAGGCACAGGGCGCGCCGGTCCGCTGACCCGTCGGCCTCCGTACGGCGAAGGGCCCGCTCCCGTTCCGGAGCGGGCCCTTCGCCGTTCCGGGGCCCGGCAAAGACGTTGCGCCGGGGCCCGCGCCGCTCAGGCGAAGACGACGCAGGAGGCCGCGGCGACCCGCACCGAGCCGTCGTAGCGGGGCAGGCCCGTCGCCTCGTCCACGGTGAACCAGGTCACGTCGCCGGAGCGTTCGTTGGCGGCGTACAGGTAGCCGTCGTGCTCGGCCAGGGCGCGCGGCCAGTGTCCGCCGCAGGGCACCGTGCCGGTCAGCCGGAGGCCGTCGGCCACGACGGCCAGTACCGACAGGACGTCCTCGCCGCGGGTCGCGGTCCACACGAAGCGGCCGTCGGGCGAGACGACGATCCCGGACGGGTAGGCGTCCCCGGCGGGGGCGCCGGGCAGCAGGGGGACCTCGGTGAGCGGCTTCAGGGAGCCGGTCCCGGCGTCCCAGCGGCACACGGTCACGGTGGGAGTCAGCTCGTTGACGACGTAGGCGTGCTCGCCGTCCGGGTGGAAGGCCAGGTGACGTGGGCCGGAGCCCGGGCGCAGGGCGGTCTCGCGGTGCACGGCGGGGGTTCCGTCCGCGAGGATGCACGCGCGGACCGAGTCCGTGCCGAGGTCGACGCTGACGGCCCACCGGCCGCTGGGATCGGCCTGCACCTGGTGGGCGTGCGGGCCGCGCTGGCGCCGTTCGTGCGGTCCGGAGCCGGTGTGCTGGAGCCGGCCGGAGGGCCTGGCGGCGAGGGTGCCGTCGGGGCGCAGCGGCACGGCGGTGACACTGCCGCAACCGTAGTTGGCGGTCAGCACGTGCCCGGCGTACAGGCCGAGGTGGGTGGGGCCGCTGCCGTCCACGGGCACGGGCGGGCCGGCGGGTTCCGGCCGGTCACCGGTGACGCGGTAGGCGGCGACGGCACCCTCGGCCGTCTCGCTGACCGCGTAGAGCGTGCCGCCGTCCGGTGACAGGGCCAGGTAGGACGGGTCGGGTACGTCTTCCGCGGCGGCGACGACGGTGAGGGCGCCGCCGTGCGGTGCCACCTCGGCGGTCACCAGTCCGGGGCCGCCCGCGGCCGTGAACGAGCCGATGAACGCCCGGCGTCTGCCCGGCCTGCCGCCCTGTGCCACCGCTGTCCCCTCTCGGTCGAGCCAGTCCGGGGCCGACGGTAGCAGCCCGGCACTGGCGGTCTAGACCAAGAGGCGGCGGCTGGCCGGTTGTTCACGCGGACGCGGTGCTCGACGGCCTCGGGAGAACATCGACACCGTCGCCGGCACGGGCCCCCCGCGCACACCCTGCCGTACGACGCCCTCCACCGGCGCACGCCAGGGTGCGCCGGCCGGTGTCAGAAGCCGTCCGGCCGTCCGGCCAGGGCCTCCGCTTCCGCCGGCCTCGCTACGAACGGTGTCCGCAGCGGTTCGGCGAGGGCGGCGAGCGCGCGCTCCAGGCCGTGCAGATGGGCCAGGACGGGCTCGGCGGGCGAGTCGGCGGGGCGGTGGAGGGGTTCCCAGCGGCCGGCGGTGAGGGCCTCGACAGCGGTCTCGACGCGCCAGCAGGCGGCGGCGAGACGGGCGTCGTGGGAGGCCTCGGGGTCGGCAGCGACCGCCACCAGGCCCCTGATCTCACGGGCACAGTCGTCGAGCAGTGCCAGGACCCGGCGGGCGCGCGCCTTGCGGGCCGGCATCGGGTTCAGCGGGTGCACCAGCGGGGCCACCGAGAGCCGGACACGGCCGAGCAGCCGCTCCAGTTCGGCCACGCGCGGCGCGGGGTCGGCCGTGGCGGAACCGGCGAGGCGTGCCGCGGCCTCGGCCGTGCAGGCGTGGACGCAGCGCAGGGCCCGCTGGATCCAGGCGTCGGTGGTGGCGTGCGTGGTGACCGGCAGCACGAACAGGACGGCGAGCGCGGCACCGAGTGCGCCGACACCGGTCTCGGCGAGCCGCAGGGCGAGGAGTCCGGGGCTGAGGACGCCGAGCAGGCCGTAGAGGCTCTCGGCGAGCAGCGTCACCCAGAGCATCATCCAGGTGTAGGAGACGGCGGCCGTGTAGAAGATGCCGAAGACGCTGGCCGTGACCAGGGCGGCCGTCGGGACGGGCGCGCCGTGCAGGGGGACGGCGACGAGGAGGCCGAGGCCGATGCCGATCACAGTGCCGAGGACCCGGCGGAAGCCGCGTACCAGCGTCTCGCCGCGCGAGGCGGTGTTGACGAAGATCCACCAGGTGGCGCCGACGGCCCAGTACCAGCGCTGTCCCGACAGGAGCTGGCCGGCGACGAGCGCGAACCCGGCGCCCGCGGTCGCCTGGATCGCCTGCCGCGTGGTCACCCGGGCCAGCCCGGTCGCACCGGGCGGGGCGGGTACGACGGCCGGGGGCAGCCGGCGCTCGTAGCACCACACGCCGAAGCGGACCGCCGCCGCGCTGAGCACGGACAGCAGGACGGCGGCGTACAGCTCGGGCAGCCGGGCCGGTGTGGCGTGCAGGAACTGGGCCACGAAGAAGGTCATGAAGGCGAACACGCCGAGGCTGTGCCCGCGCGGCCCCCAGCGGCGCGCGTACACGCCGGCGCCGACGACGGCGAGGAAGGCCAGGTCACGGGCGACGGGGACGTCGTGCAGCCCGGCCGCCACGGCGAGCACCGGCACGCCCACGGCGGGCAGCAGCGCGGTGGTGACCGCCTGACCGCGCACGGTCGGGTCGGCCACGGTGAACAGGGCGAGCAGCGCGGCGAGGCCGCCGGTGACCGCGCCGGCGAGGGAATGCCCGGCGCCGAAACAGACCACGACGGCCAGTCCGATGCCGAGGACCGCCCGTGCGGCGAAGCGCAACCGCCCACGCCCCGGGTCCGGAGCCACGAACATCCTCTTCAGCACTGCTGCCCTCCCCTGGGAAACACCGGCACGGAAAAGGCGCCGCGGGGATCCGCAGCGCCATCGACACCCCCATGAGAGCATCAGGAAGGTCACTGGCTCAAGTGTTGCCCGATTCACTGGGCCATTGGCCAGTTGCCGAACGGGGAGCGGCGCCCGCCGGAATGCCAACGGTCCAGGTCGGGCGGGTCACGCCCCCTGCGGCGACCTGGACCATTGGTACAGTCGTACGTCATGGCCGTGGACGAACTCGACACCCGCATCCTGCGACTGCTCCTGGAGCAGCCGCGCACCAGCGTGCGCGAGTACGCCCGCATCCTCGGTGTCGCCCGCGGCACGCTCCAGGCCCGGCTGGACCGGATGGAACGCGACGGCGTGATCACCGGTACGGGTCCTTCCCTCTCCCCCGCCGCCCTTGGCCATCCGGTGCTGGCGTTCGTGCACATCGAGGTCACCCAGGGCCACCTGGACGACGTTGGCGACGCGCTGGCCGCCGTACCGGAGATCGTGGAGGCGTTCTCGATCACGGGTGGCGGGGACCTGCTCGCGCGCGTGGTGGGCCGGGACAACGCCCATCTGGAGGACGTGATCCAGAAACTGATCAGTCTTCCCGGCGTGGTGCGCACCCGCACGGAGGTGGCGCTGCGCGAACGCGTTCCCCACCGGCTGCTGCCGCTGGTGGAGTCGGTCGGCCGGACGGCGCGCGCCTGACGGTCGGCATCAATGACTCCCCCGAGGCCACCGGGGCGGTCCTCGGCGGGCGAACGCGTCCAGGCCCGGCGCGGCGCGCTGAACCGGTGCTGCCGGCAGGCGCCGTTGCGGGGCCGGCCCGTCGATTCTCACCGTGCGCGGTGGGCCATGACTGCATAGCGTGACCCCATGAGCACAGTTCAGGCCCGGCCCGCCCCCGACGACCGGCGATGGAAGGCGCTCGGGGTCTGCCTCGCAGCGGGTTTCATCTCGCTCCTCGACACCTCGATCGTGAACGTGGCACTGCCCTCGATGGAACACGGGCTGGGAGCCTCCCAGGCCGCCCAGTCGTGGGTGGTCTCCGGGTACGCCCTCACCTTCGGGCTCGCCCTGGTCCCGGCGGGCCGGCTGGGTGACATGCACGGACGGCGTCGGGCCTTCCTGTTCGGGCTCGCCCTGTTCACGGTGGCCTCGGCGGCGTGCGGGCTGGCGCCCGGCCCCTCCTGGCTGGTGCTGTTCCGGCTGATCCAGGGCACGGCGGCGGGCATGGTCGCGCCGCAGACCTCGGGGCTGATCCAGCAGATGTTCCAGGGCGCCGAGAGGGCCAAGGCCTTCGGACTGCTCGGCAGCGTCATCGGCGTGTCGACGGCGGTGGGTCCCCTGGCGGGCGGCCTGCTGATCGACGCCGTCGGCACCGACGACGGCTGGCGCTGGGTCTTCTTCGTCAATCTGCCGATCGGGGCGGCCGCCTTCGTCGCCGGGCTCCGGCTGCTGCCCCGTTTCGCGGCACCGGCGGGAAAGCGCGAGGAGTTCGACCCGTTCGGCGTACTGCTCCTGGGCGCGGGGGTTCTCGCACTCATGCTGCCCCTGGTGCAGGAGCAGCAGTGGACCGGGCGGGAGAAGTGGGCGCTGATGCCGGTGGCCGTGGTGCTGCTGGGCGCGTTCTGGGTCTGGGAGAGACGGCAGGGGCTGCGCGGGCACGCTCCGCTGGTGGACCTGGCGCTGTTCTCCCTGCGCTCCTTCACCCTCGGCGCCCTGGTCAGCCTCTCGTACTTCGCGGGCTTCACCACGGTCTTCTTCGTCTACACCCTGTATCTCCAGAACAATGTGGGATACAGCGCGCTCGCCGCGGGCCTGAGCGTGCTGCCCTTCGCGGCGGCCTCGGCGGTCGGGGCCGCGATCGGCGGCCGGCTGGTGCTGCGCTTCGGCCGCACGCTGGTCGTGATCGGTCTGAGCGGAGTGGCGCTGGGGCTGCTCGGTGTGGTCGCGGCGGTGGAACTGGTGCCCGGGCGGGGCGTGGGATGGGCGTCCGCGCTGCCGATGCTCATCGGAGGCATCGGCAGCGGCCTGACCGTCTCCCCGAACACCACCCTCACCCTCACCCGCGTCCCGGTCCACCGTGCGGGCGCGGCCGGCGGCGTCCTCCAGACGGGCCAGCGCGTCGGCTCCGCGGCCGGGATCGCCGTGGTGGGCGCGGTGTACTTCGCTCACCTCGCCAACCATGGCAGCGCCGGCACGGCGGTCCAGCTCGGGCTGCTCACCGCCGTGGGGATCATCCTCGTCGCCCTCGTGCTGGCAATCGCCGACCTGCGGGAACGCCATGTGCATCCGGAGCCGGGCAGGACCGGGGAGGCGGTCCGGCGGGGCTCACAGGAGGGCGGGACGGAGGAACGGGTCCGGGGCGCCTCCTGAAACACCCGGGCGGCGCGGCGGAGTGCGGGAAGAGGGTTCGACGCGCGGGCGGGCAACCGGCTCGGTGCGCAAGTACGCAGCCGGCTCGACGAGCGTGCGTGCGGCTCGGTACAGGCGCCTGCCGGGCTCAGGACCTGCGGCGCGGCTTCCCCCGTTTGGCGGCCTTGGCCGGCTTGCCGGCGCCCGTGCGGGCGCGTGCGCCGCCCGCCGGCTTGGCCCGCGCCTTCGCCGCGGGGGTCTGCCGGCTGCCGCCCTGTTCGGACCCCTTGCGCGTCCGGTCGGCCGGAGGGGTCGCCGTCGTACGTCCCCGGGTGCTGTTGACCGTGCGGCCGCGGACGATGCCGATGAAGTCCTCCACCAGGTCGGTGGTGGCGTCCTCCGGCCAGGACAGGGCGACACCTGACTGCGGCGCGTCGGCGACGGGACGGTAGGTCACGTCCCGGCGGTGGTGGAGGCGGGCCAGGGACTGCGGGACGATCAGGAGGCCGACGCCGGCCGCGACCAGCTCGATCGCGTCCGCGGTCGTGGCGGGCCGCTCGAAGGCCGGTTCGCCCGGCGGGGCGTCCCAGTCGAAGAGGTCGTCCAGGGGATGGAAGAGCACCTCGTCGGCGAGGTCGGCCAGGGTCACCTCGTCCACCGCCGTGATCACGTGATCCTTGGGGACGACGACCACGGAGGTCTCGGTGTACAGCGGGATCGCGCTGAAGTACGTACGGTCGACGGGCAGCCGGACCAGCCCCGCGTCGGCCTCGCCCGCGCGCAGTGCCCCGGGCGCCTCGGCGGCCGGAACCTGGACGAGGGTGAGCGGGATGTCGGGCCGGCGCTCGTTCCAGACCTTCACCCACTTGGCGGGCGTCACTCCGGGAACGTAAGCGAGCCGGAACGACGGTGATTCCTCCGAGCCTGTCACCACGCCAGGTTACCGTCCGCCACCGGGCCTCCTCCCCCCTGCCCCCGCCGGCGTGGTCGGGCCTCCCGTACGCGGCCGATACCCTTGACCTCATGAAGTCGCAGCAGAGCACCCAGACGATGAAGCCCGCGACCGCGGCGAAGAAGCTGGGTGTGTACCTCCCCGCCACCCCCGCCTCCTTCCAGGAGGGCGTGGTCTCGCGTGCCGACCTGAACGAGCTCCAGGCCAACCCGCCGGAGTGGCTGCGCGAGCTGCGGAGCAACGGTCCTCACCCGCGTCCGGTGGTCGCCGCCAAGCTGGGCGTGTCCATTGCGGGCCTGGCGCGCGGCGGGGTCACCGAGGCGCTCACCACCGAGCAGATCGAGGCGCTCAAGCAGGAGCAGCCCGAGTGGCTGGAGAAGGAGCGCGCCACCCAGGCCGAGGTCCGCAAGGAGGCCGCGCGGATCAAGAACCTGAAGCAGGAGAAGGAGAGCGGCGCCGAGCGCGGCTGACCCGCTCGCCCGTCCGCGACGCCCTTCGGCTCTGCCGGGGGGCGTCGTCCGTTGCCGGGCGCGTCGCCGACGGCACCGGACGGGCCGCCGTTCCCCCGTGCCGGCGGCCCGTCGGACGCAGTGCGTCCGCAGGCCGGTGTCGCCGGGTTGAAGTCTGCACCCGCCGGGGACCGCGGGGGTATACGTACAAGTGCGTACGCCGGTGGGAGGACGGGCGGCTACGGCAACCGGAGGGGACCACGTGCGGCTGGACAGGGCCTACGAACGCATGGCGACGGTCGCGGTGGCGGCGCTGCACGAACGGGAGCCCGAGCGGCTGTGGCCCCTGCTGACCGGGACGCTCGCGGACCTGTGCGGCGGTGAGGCGGCCATCCACAAACCGGACGACTGGAGCGAGAGCGAGGGCACGATCGGTACGGTGCCCGACGCCGCCGCCGCGGAGCTGGCCCGGCTCGGCGACGCCGACCTCGCTCTGCTGCGCGCCGGCTATCCCTTCGCCCGGCACTACGCGCTCCGGTCCGACCGCACGCCGGTCACCGCGTACCGGGCGGTCGGCGGAACCTGGCCGGACAGTCCGACCGCCCGCCTGCTCGCCGGGGCCCTCGACGTCGACCACGTGCTGGGCGTCCCGCTGCCGGGCAGCGCCGCCCCGATCACCGGCTGCCTGGTCTACCGCGCCGGAACGGACTTCACGGACGACCACCTGATGATGGCCGAGCGGGCGCAGCCGCTGCTGGCCGCCGTCGAGCGGCAGCGGCAGTTGCTCCAGGAATGGCGGCGGGCGCTCGGTGCGGCCGGGGCGCCGGACCAGCGCGCGGCGGACTGCGCGCTGACCCCGCGCGAGACGTCCGTCCTGCTGCTGCTCACCGACGCGCTGAAGGCCGACGCCATCGGCCGTCGCCTCGGCATCTCGGTGCGCACGGTGCACAAGCACGTCGAGAACATCTACCGGAAGCTCGGCACCCGCGACCGCGTCGGCACCGTGCTGCGCGCCCAGCGACTCGGCCTGGTGCCGGCGCCCCGGCCACCCGCGTCCGCCCGAACCCGCTCCACGTGACACCCGGGGCGGGGTGGCGGCGCGCGGGGTGGCGCCGGGAAGGAGCCGGTCGGGTCAGCCGAGGAAGCTCAGCCGTACCCGGCGGTCGGGATTGTCCTTGTTGGTGTCCACCAGGCACACCGACTGCCAGGTGCCCAGTTCCAGACGCCCGCCGATCACCGGGAGGGTCGCGTGCGGCGGGACGATGGCCGGCATGACGTGGTCGCGGCCGTGGCCGGGGCTGCCGTGCCGGTGCTGCCACCGGTCGTCGGCGGGGAGCAGGGTGTGCAGGGCCGCGAGGAGGTCGTCGTCGCTTCCGGAGCCCGTCTCCATGACGGCGATTCCGGCGGTGGCGTGCGGGACGAAGATGTTGAGCAGACCGTCGCGGCCGGCGGCGGCCTCTCGCAGGAACTCCTCGCAGTCGGCGGTGAGGTCGACGACGCGTTCCCGGGAACCGGTGGAGACGTTCAGCATGCGCGTGGTGAAAGCATCGGACATGCCCCCATCCTGACCCATGCGCCGGTTTCCACACGCCGTGGCGGCCTCGAGTTCAGGTGTCACCGAAGCCGCCTGACCGGATCACCGGCCTGCACCCGGCCGACGCGCTCGCCGCGTTCGCCTCCGGCACGGTCGAGGCGTGGGTGGTCCGGGTGAGCCGGTGCCGGGCCGGGCCGGGCCGGGAAGATCCGTGTGTGCCGGCCCGTTGAGGGAGGCGTGAACGCAACGCGCGAGGTCGAGGTCGTCGTCGCAGGTGCCGGTCAGGCGGGTCTGGCCGGCGCCTATCATCTGCGCCGCGGCGGTTTCGAGCCGGACCGCGACTTCGTCGTCCTCGACCGCTCCCCCCGGCCGGGCGGTGCCTGGCAGTACCGGTGGCCGTCCCTGACGTACGGCAAGGTCCACGGGATGCACGCGCTGCCCGGCATGGAGCTGACGGACGCCGACCCGGCGCGGCCCTCGGCGGAGGTGATCGGGGAGTACTTCGGCCGGTACGAGCGGGCGTTCGACCTCCGGGTGCGGCGCCCCGTCGACGTACGCGCCGTACGCGAGGGCGACGGAGGACGGCTGCTGGTGGAGACCTCGGACGGCGTCTGGTCGACGCGGGCGCTGATCAACGCGACCGGCACCTGGAGCCGTCCGTTCCGGCCGCGCTACCCCGGCCAGGAGGACTTCCGCGGGCGGCAGTTGCACACCGCGCAGTACGCCGGACCCGAGGAGTTCGCCGGGCGGCGGGTCGTGGTCGTGGGCGGCGGGGCCTCGGGCACCCAGCATCTGCTGGAGATCGCCCCGTACGCCGCCGCGACCACCTGGGTGACCCGACGGCCCCCGGTGTTCCGGGAGGGGCCGTTCGATCAGGAGGCGGGTCGCGCGGCGGTCGCGCTGGTGGAGGAGCGGGTGCGCCGGGGGCTGCCCCCGCGCAGCGTGGTCTCCGTCACCGGACTGCCCCTGACCGACGCCGTCCAGCAGGGCCTGGCCGACGGCGTGCTGGCGCGGCAGCCGATGTTCGACCGGATCACCCCCGACGGCGTGGAGTGGCGGGACGGCCGGCACGTGGCCGCCGACGTCATCCTGTGGGCGACCGGTTTCCGGGCCGCGCTCGACCATCTCACTCCGCTGCGACTGCGTGAGCCGGGCGGCGGCATCCGCGTCGAGGGCACCCGGGTGGTCGCCGACCCGCGGATCCATCTGACCGGTTACGGCCCCTCGGCGAGCACCGTCGGCGCCAACCGCGCCGGGCGCGCGGCCGTCCGGGACATCAGGGGGCTGCTGGCCGGGGAGCCGGTCGCCGCGTGACCTCCCGCCGGCTCAGCGGACCGGGGGCTGCGCGGAGGCCGGGGACTGCTGCGGGCTGCCGCTGGGCGGTTGTGCCGTCCCCACGCGCCGGTGCAGGGCGTTGAACTCCGCCACGTTGCTCAGGTGTGCGGCGTAGTCCGCGGTGAAGCGGGTGTCCCCGGGCTTGACGGTGACGAAGTACAGCCAGTCGCCCGGTGTCGGGTTGAGCACGGCGCGCATCGCGTCGTCGCCGGGGTTGTCGATCGGTGTCGGCGGCAGGCCCATGCGCTGGTAGGAGTTGTAGGGGCTCTCGATCCGGAGGTCGTCCTGGCTGGTGCGCAGGGTGCTGCGGTTCAGCGCGTAGTTGAGGGTGGAGTCCATCTGGAGCGGCATCCCGCGGTTCAGCCGGTTGAGGACGACCCGGGCCACCTTGCCCATGTCCTCCTTCGTCGCGGCCTCGGCCTGGACGATGCTGGCGATGGTGACGGCCTGGTAGACGTTCATCGCGCTGCGCTGGGCTCCGGCCGCGACCGGTGCGCCGTCGTACTTCTTGTTCGCGGTGTCGACCATGAGCTGCATCAGGGATTGGGGCGTCGCCCCTTTCCGGATGGGATACGTCGCCGGGAAGAGATATCCCTCGGGGTTGCCCTCGGCCTCGCCCGGCAGTTTCAGGGCGGCCTTGCCGAGGGACTTGCGGGTGCTTCCCGGCGGCAGTTCGAGTGCCTTGTCGACCGCGTCGTAGACCTGGTTGGCGCGCCAGCCCTCCGGGATGACGAGCGTGGCCGGCTTCGCCTCCTCGTGGTAGCTCACCAGTGTCAGCAGCGGCACCGCCACGGCGGTGCCGGCGACGACGGCGCCGGCCACGACGAGGGCGAGTCTGCCCCGGCGTGTCAGTCGGATCGTGCTCCGTGGCGGAGTCTTCGTGCGCATGCGGGCACGGTAGTACGCATATCGTCACAAACCTGGCATCTGTTCAGCTTGTCGGTTGCAGTTGCGCGTCCCGGCGCACCAGGGCCGCGTACCGGCCGTCCAGTTCCAGCAGTTCCTCGTGCGTGCCGCGTTCGGCGACCCGCCCCGAGTCCAGCACCACGATCTGGTCGGCACCGCGCACCGTCGACAGGCGGTGGGCGATGGTGATCGTCGTCCGGTCGGCCGAGAGCGCGTCGATGGCTTGCTGTACGGCGGCCTCCGTGCGGGTGTCCAGTGCGCTGGTCGCCTCGTCGAGTATGAGGACCGGCGGGTCGCGCAGGATGGTGCGGGCTATCGCGAGGCGCTGCTTCTCACCGCCGGAGAAGCGGTGGCCGCGTTCGCCGACGATCGTGTCGTAGCCGTCGGGCAGCGCGGCTATGTGGTCGTGGATCTGTGCCGCCCTCGCCGCCGCGTACAGCTCCTCGTCGTCGGCGTCCGGCTTGGCGAAGCGGAGGTTGTCGGCGACGGAGGCGTGGAAGAGGTACGTCTCCTGCGAGACGACGCCGACCGCGCGGGCGAGGGTGTCGAAGTCCAGGTCGCGGACGTCGACGCCGTCCACGGTGACGCGGCCACCGGTGACGTCGTACAGGCGGGGGACCAGACAGCCGAGCGTGGACTTGCCTGCGCCGGTCGGGCCGACGACGGCGAGGCTGCCGCCGGCGGGGACGGTGACGTCGACGCCGTCGAGGACGGGGCCGCCCTTGCCGTCATAGTGGAACTCGACCTTTTCGAAGCGGACTTCGCCCTTGATCCGGTCCAGCCGGACGGGCCGCTCGCGTTCGGTGATGTCGATGGGCAGGTCCAGGTACTCGAAGATGCGCTGGAAGAGCGCGAGCGAGGTCTGGATCTGGACGCCGGTCGCGAGCAGGCTCACGGCCGGGCGGAACAGGCCCTGCTGGAGCGAGACGAAGGCGACGATGGTGCCGAGGGTCACCTCGGGGCCGCCGAACCGGAGGGCGAGGCCCGCGGTCCAGTAGATGACGGCGGGCATCGCGGCCATGACGACGGTGATCACGGCCATGCGCCAACGGCCGGCCATGTTCGACCGCACTTCCAGGTCGACGAGGCACTCGGACTCCTCCGCGAAGGACGCGGTGAGCGAGTCGGAACGGCCCATGGTGCGGCCGAGGAGGATGCCGCTGACCGAGAGCGACTCCGTGACCGTGGCCGCCATCGCGGCCATCTGTTTCTGCCGCTGGGTGGTGATTCTCTTGCGTTCGTTGCCGACCCGGCGGCTGATCCAGACGAACGCCGGGAGCAGGAGCAGGGAGACGGTTGTCAGCCGCCAGTCCAGGGCGGTCATCGCGACGATCGTGGCGACCACGCTGGTGACGTTGGAGACCAGGGAGGTGGCGGTGGAGGTGACGGTGGCCTGCATGCCGCCGATGTCATTGGCGATGCGGGACTGCACCTCGCCGGTGCGGGTGCGGGTGAAGAAGGCCAGCGACATGCGTTGCAGCCGGCCGTAGACGGCGGTGCGCAGGTCGTGCATGACCCGCTGGCCCACCGTGGTGGAGATGAGCGTCTGGAGCACACCGAAGACGCTGGACAGGACGGCGCTGAGGATCATGCCGAGCGCGAGCAGGCTCAGCAGTCCGGTGCGGCCCTCGGGGATCGCGACGTCGAGGGTCTCCCTGAGCAGGAAGGGGGTGGCCACCGACGCCAGTGACGAGGCGCCGACGAGCAGGCCGACGATCAGGAGGCGCCCGCGATAGGGGCGGAAGAGCTTCAGGATGCGGCGCACCTGCCGGGGCTGTTCGCCGGCGTCGGCAGGTGGGGTCCAGGAGGGTTCACGGTCGGGGTGCATGGGCTCCTACGGAGGTGAGCGGGCGCCGGTCAGGGGTCGGCCGGCGATGTCTGATGGATCGTAGCTCATTGTTACCTATACTCACAATGAACGGCGTCCTGATATTGTTCCCGCATGACCACCCCCGATCCCGACGGCCTGCTCGCCGAGCAGTTGCTACGGCTCACCCGCCGGGTGCACCGCATCCAGAAACGTCATCTGGAACAGCATGACCTGGGCATCACCCCGGCGCAGTCCCGGTTGCTGCGCACCCTGGCGCACTACGCCTCACCTCCACGCATGGCCGATCTCGCCGAGCGCCTGGAGGTCGTGCCCCGCGCGGTGACGACGCTGGTCGACGGGTTGGAGGCGAGCGGCCGGGTGCGGCGGGTGCCGGATCCGGCGAACCGGCGCGTGACCCGGATCGAGCTGACGGACGAGGGTCGCAGCACCCTGGGTGAGCTGCGTGCCGCACGCCGCTCGGCGGCGGCGGAGATGCTCGCCCCCCTCACCGAGAAGGAGCGCCAGGTGCTCGGGGTACTGCTCGACACACTGGTCGACGGGGACGCCCAGCAGTCCTGCTGACCACCCGTGACCCCACCCCGGGAGACGGGGCGGGGCCGCCGGCAGCGACCTCGGCGAGGCCTGTCACCTCCGCGCCGCACGTCTCAGCAGCGGCTGCGGTCCTGCGTCAGCACGCCCTGGACCGCGGTCAGGGAACGGTCGTGGCAGCCGTCCGGGCCGAGGAGGCGGTAGCGCTCCGTCGACGTGCCGATCGCGTGCCGCTGGTCGCGCGGGACGTCGGTCGTGTACGCGGCGTCGCCGCTGTAGGTGTCGTCGAGCCGCCACCACCCGATGCGCCGGCCGCCTTCGCGGACCGTCGCCGAGGCCCGGTCACCGAGGGTCAGCACGGTACGAAGCCGGCCGTCCGCGCCCAGGGTCGTGGCGCCGTTCATGGTGTACGTCCGGTGCGTGTGCGCGGTCCGCACTGTTCCGTGTCCGGGCCCGTGCCCCGCACCGCGTCCGTGTCCGGCACCGCGTCCTTGTCCGGACCCCGGCCCGGAGCGGAACCCGGACCCGGACCCGGACCCGGACCCGCCGACGGTGACGGTGACGGTCTCGTCGTCGGTCCAGGTCGCGTCGAGGCCGTCCGTGGTCTCGTCGTCGGTCCAACGGTGGACGGAGTTGTCGGCGAGCGTCCGGGTGACGGTGGTGGTCACGCGGCCGTGCGAGGTGTCGAGGTAGCCGGAGACGGCGAGCCGGTGCCCGGCCTCGGTGCGCACCCGGTTCTGCGGACCCGGCGTGTGGACGGAGGAGTTGGTGAGACCGGTCGCCCTGTCCGTGGTGAGCGCGCCGCTGAGCCGGGCGCGCCGCGCGTCCTGCCAGACCAGTACGTTCACGGGCGTACTCCAGCCCGACCGGCCCGCGGGCACGCCCACGACGGAGACCTCGACGCGGTGCGGGCGGCCGTCGTCGAGCAGGCCGGCGAAGGGCGTGAGGTCGTACTCGATCGGCCGCACGTCGAAGGCGCGTGGCGCCGGGAGCACATACCACAGGAAGGGATTGGACCAGCCCCCGGTCCACACGTTCGGGTAGGGCGCGGCGATCCCGGCGAGCCGGCCGTCGACCGTTATCTGCACTTCGCGGTACGGGCCCTGGTCGGCCTTGCAGGAGTACGACGCCGGGTCGGCCACGGTCAGGTACCAGAACTCCTCGCAGCCGCCGCCCGACCCGGTCGCGTAGACCTCGGCGACGATGCGTTCGCTGTTGCGCGGCGTGGTGAGGGTCGTGCCGTCGGAGGTGTCGGCGAGGGTGAGGACACGGTCCGGGGCCGGGGCCGCCGGGCGGCCCGCGTAGAAGGTCAGAGTGACGTGTACGTCGATGACACCGGTGTACATGTCGTCCACGACGTTGCCGATCAGCATCTCGACATCGCGAGCGCGGCGGAAGGTGTCGCTGTAGTGGGTGACGTCCTTCTCCACGTGCCACTCGATGCCGTCGGGCGAGGGCTCCGGGGTGGAGGTGCGCAGCACCTCCACCCCGCCGACGCGCAGATAGCCGAGACGGTCGTACTGACGGCCCTTCACCTTGCCGTCGAGGCGCAGGACGACCTTGCTCCAGCGGTCGCCGCAGCCGTCGGGGGGTGCGTACGCGCCCCGGTAGGGGGTGAAGTCACGGAACCGGACATCGGCGAGAGTCACCTGGCAGGACGGGGTGTGCGGCCGGCCGACGGGCGGGGCCGCGGTCACCGGGTCGTGCCAGTCGGTGCCGAACTCGGCGGGTACGTCGGCGGCCCGGGCGGCCGGGGTTCCCGCGCCGACGAGCGTGCTCGCCAGCAGGGTCGCCCCGGCGAGCATGGACATGACTATCCGTCTTCTCATGGCCGGTGTTCTACGGGCCCGGGGCGGCACCCGCAATGACGCCTCGGGCAGACCGGCGCGATGAGGACGGCCCCCCTGACCGCCGCACGAGTGTCACTTGACGGACATTCAGCAATATAAGCTGATCTTCCTGTCATAGTGCCGTCATGGAGATCATGACCGCCGCCAGTCCAGCGGGGCACACGGCTGCGAGCCCGTCCCTCCGGCGCCGCGACGTCCACGAACTCCGCCGGTGAAGGCGCCGCCCACGCACCCGGCCCCCCGGCGTCCGCGTCGTCGTCAGGTCCTCCGCGCACGTCGAAGGGCGCTCGCCCTCGCCCTCACCGGAGCCGTCGCACTCACCGTGGCGATCGCACTGACCGGATCCCTCGCCCTCCCCGGATCCTCGGCGCCCCCCGGTGGCGGCCTCTTCACCGACGGAGACCGGCACGCGGGCCACGGCACTCCCGCCCCCGGCGCCTCGGCGGGCCCGGTCCCCTCCCCCGGCGCGCCGGGCATCGGCGACCCACTGATGCCGCTGGCCGGCAACGGCGGTTACACCGTCCGCCGTTACACGCTCGACTTCGACTGGCGGGCGCCGCGGACACCGTTCGAGGCAGGCGCCACCATCAGCGCCACCGCCACCCAGGCGCTGTCCCGCTTCGACCTGGACTTCGCGGGCAACACGCTGCATCACGTCACCGTCAACGGCGCGCGGGCCACCGCCGAACGCAGGGCCGACGAACTCGTCATCACGCCCGCGAAGCCGCTCCCCCGCGGCAGCGCGTTCACCGTCCGCGTCACCTACACCGCCGATCCGGCCCGCAGCCGGCACCGCGACGACGCCATCCAGGACTACGGCTGGGTTCCCACGCCCGACGGCACCCTGCTCTGCGCACAGCCCGACGGCGCCAGGATGATCTTCCCCTCGAACGACCACCCGAGCCTGCGGGCACCGGTCACCTTCCGGATCACCACCCCCGCGGGGCTGACCGCGGTGGCCAACGGCCGGCTCGTCGGCACCGTCCGGCGGTCCGACGGCCGCGTCCGACGGACCTACGACTCCGAACAGCCGATCGCCGCACAACTGGTCCAGATGGCGATCGGGAGGTTCACGCTCGTCGACAGCAGCGGCCCGCACGGACTGCCCCTCCGGGACGTTGTCCCCGACACCCTGGTCACGGACACCGAGGCCCACCGCGCGCTCACTCCGGAACACCTGGCGTGGCTGGAACGGCGCCTCGGCCCGTACCCGTTCCGCCGCTACGGCGTGCTGGTCGGGGACACCGACCTGCCCGTGGCCCTGGAGACACAGTCGCTGTCCGTCCTGCCGAAGGACGACCTGCTGGGTGACCGGGTCGACGCCGAACGCAATCTCGTCCACGAGCTGACGCACCACTGGACGGGAGACAGCGTCGCCATCCGGCGCTGGTCCGACCTGTGGCTCAGCGAGGGACACGCCCGCTTCTACGAACGTCTGTACTCCGACGAGCACGGCGGCGTGAGCCTGGAGTCCGCGATGCGGGCGGCCTACGAACAGCACGACCAGTGGCGGCACGACGACGGCGCGCCGGCCGAGCCCACCGAGGCGACACTCTTCAAGGTCATGCGGTACGACGGCTCGGCGCTGGTGCTGTTCGCACTGCGGGAGAAGGTCGGCGCGCAGCCCTTCGGCAGGATCGAGCGGGCCTGGGTGACCGAGTACCGGGGTCGCGCGGCCGGCACCCGGGACTTCATCGCGCTCGCGTCCCGGATCGCGGGCGAGGACCTGCATCCCTTCCTGACCCCGTGGCTGTACGGAGCGCACACCCCGCCCATGCCCGGCCACCCCGACTGGCAGGTGGATCCGGTCGAGGACTGAAGCCCGCCCGCGGTCGCGCGTGGTGCCCCGGGAGGCGCAGTCACTGCCGCCGACCGGGTGGCCTCTGCCTGGCCGCTGGTCCACCCCGGTGACGCTCGCCACGACGCGGCGCGCCGGGCACGGAAACCTACGAGGGGTGGTGTGACGGCAGGGCAACACCTTTGTCCTGGTTGTGCCGAGCCTGGTTGGGAGCCTCCGCAATGAGAAGAACAGTCGCTGCACAAGTGCCCAGGGTCGTCCGGAGGTGCCGCAGGACGGCATGCGTGATCGCGTCGGCGGCTGTGCTGTCGCCCCTGCTGATCCTTCCGATGTACGGCACCGACGATGCGGCGGACCAGCGTCTTCAGGACGCCTTCACGGACGCCGCGCGCGAGTTCCACGTACCGCGCAGCGTGCTCATGAGCGTGTCCTACATGCAGTCCCGGTGGGACTCCCATCCGGGCGCGCCCAGCGTCGCGGGCGGCTTCGGGCCGATGCATCTGGTGGACGCGCAACGCGACCGGGCCCCGGCGCGCGAACCCAGCCCAAGGCCGCCCGAGGGCGGCCCCACCCCGCCGCTCGTGGGGGCGGCGGGCCCGCTCGTCGAAAACACCGCGGACGCCTCGTCCACCCGCGCCGTACGGCCCGCGGACCTGCGACAGGCGGCCCGGCTCATCCGGTCCCCCGCCGGACGCCTGCGCACGGACGCCGCCGCCAACGTGCGCGGCGGCGCGGCCCTCCTGGCGGCCACGCAGCGCCAGCTCGGCAATCCGCTCAGCACCGACCCGGCGGACTGGTGGGAGGCGGTGGCCCGCTTCCCGGGCACACGGGACGTCACGTCGGCCGCGACGTACGCCGACGACGTCTTCGCCCTCATCCGGCGCGGAACACACCGCACCACCGCCGAAGGGCAGGACGTCACCCTTCCCGCCTCCCCCGGCGTGAAGCCGCACACCCGCCCGCACAACCCCCCGCAGCCGAAGAACGTCGAGTGCCCCGCCGAGCTGTCCTGCGACTGGCTCGGCGCGCCGTACGAGGAGATCGACGACAACGAGTACGGCAACCACGACCTCGCCGACCGGCCCCGCGACCAGTCGATCGAGTACATCGTCATCCACGACACCGAGGCCGTGCTGCCGAACATGCTCAAGACCGTGCAGGACCCGACGGAGTCGTCCTGGCACTACTCGATCCGTTCCAGCGACGGTCACGTCATCCAGCACGTCAGGACGAAGGACGAGGCCTGGCACTCCGGCAACCAGTTCGTGAACGCCCGCTCCATCGGCATCGAACACGAGGGTTTCCTCCGGCAGCCCGGCACCTGGTACTCGGAACCGATGTACCGGGCCTCGGCCCGCCTGGTGCGGTACCTGGCGAAGAAGTACGGCATCCCGCTCGACCGGCAGCACATCTTCGGCCACGACAACGTGCCGTCCCCGACCGCCGACTCGATCCCCGACATGCACGACGACCCCGGCCCCTTCTGGGACTGGCGGCACTACTTCGACCTCCTCGGCGCGCCGCTGCGGGCGACGGCCGGACCGGACAGCGACATGGTGACCATCCTGCCGGACTTCGCCAAGAACAAGCCTCGGTACACGGGGTGCGCCGACAGCGGTTCACCGTGTCCGCCGCACGGATCCAGTGCCGTACGGCTGCACACCGAACCGGACGAGAACGCCCCGCTGATCCAGGACCCGGGCCGCAAACCGGACGGCGACGACTCCACGGAGGACGTCAACGACCTTGGATCGCGCGTCTCCACCGGCCAGACGTTCGCCGTCGCCGGCCGCAGCGGTGACTGGACCGCCATCTGGTACCAGGGACACAAAGCGTGGTTCAGCAACCCCGGGAAGCAGCCGACCGCCGTCGGTGCGGCCGGGCGCATGGTCACACCGAAGCAGGGCCGGGACGAGATCCCGGTGTACGGACGTGCCCTCCCGGAGGAGGAGGCCTACCCGGAGGACGTGCCGGAGCAGCCCGAATCACCGCTCCCGTACAGCCTCCTCGCGGGCCAGCGGTACGTCACCCAGTCCCGCGTCGGCAGCTCCTACACCGCCCGGTCGTCCTTCACCGACGTGCCCAACCCGGTGGTGTGGGGCCGGGAACGCTACTACGAGATCCAGTTCGGCCATCGGCTCGCGTACGTCCGGGCAAGCGACGTGGACGTGGTGGACACTCCTCGCACGGCGGGCCCACCGGCACGCAAGGACAGCCCGGCGGACCGATGACGCGGCGACAGCCGGAACCGGCGGGGCGCGGGACGGCACGAGACCGCACCGGCCGGCCCCGCACGGCATCCGGGTCGGACGACACGGCATCGGGGGCGGCCGGCGCGGGATTCGGCACGGGCGGCAAAGCCAGGCTGATACGGCCCGGCGCCGTCGCTAGGCCCTCAGGGTCGCCCTGTCCCCCATCACCACTACGGGTTCGCGAGCGGGGTCGAGCGTGCGCAGCAGGTACTCCATGGCCTCCTTGGAGACGCTGACGCAGGCCGAGGTGCCGCTGCCGTGGTCCATGTGCAGCCAGATGCCGCCGCCCTTGCTCCGACCCCGGGGGCGGGTGGCGTCGCGCGGCGGGGTGCCCTTGAGGCGGTTGTAGTCGATGGCGATGACGTAGTCGAAGTCGTGCTGATGCGCCTCGTCCCACTCGGCCGGGGGCGCGTAGGCATCCTCGTCCTGGTCGTAGGGCAGCCGGGTGCCCGGGTCGGGGAGCACACCGCCCGCGTCGGTCAGGGTGAACACCCCGGTCGGGCTGCGCTCGTCACCCTCGTGATGTTCGGTGGTCCAGCCACCGCGCCCGTTGTGAGCGGGCCAACTGCCCGCCGGACGCCACGCGGAGGCCCGCCGCGTGTACAGCACCAGCCGGGACTCGGCCGAGTCGTCGTCCTCGCCGTACACGGCCACGACCTGTCGGGAACCGGCGGGAATCCGCCGATACAGGTGGTCGCCGACGCCCGGGATGCGCGTCGGATCGGTCGAGGGGGCGGAGGACACGGTGGGAGTCCGCCCGAGCGGGCCCTGAGCGCCGTGCCCGCTGCGGGCGGGGGCGGGTCCGGAAGTGGCCGTGCCGCAGGCGGAGAGCGTCGCGAGGAGGGCTCCGAAAGCCGCCGCCGCGAGCGTCATGCGCCGCGCACTGTCGATCTGCACCCGCCCATGGTGGCATCGCACTCCGGTCGATCGTGCGATCTTTCGGGCATTCACCGTGTCGGGTGACGGACCTTCGAACAACGCGCCACCGATGTGCTCCCGGCGCCTGGCCGGAAGCCGGTGGCACCGCGGGGCCGGTCAGGAAAACCGGTTGAAATTCACCTCCTTGCGACGCGAACCTTTCACGGCTTGCCGCCGCTCATCGCCCTCTCCCCCTCCCTGACACGAGCCACTGGGACGTCATGCAGATTCAAGACCTTCCGTATTCCGATCCGGGCGTTCCCGACGCGCGTTCGGGTCCCCGATTCCTGTGGTGGCTCTGGCGCAACCAGCTGGGCGGACAGCTAAAGGCGCTCGCCTGGGGCCTGCTGCACTTCGTCGGCGTCTCCGCGCTGCCCTTCTGTGTCGGTCTGGCCGTGCAGGCCGTCATCGACCACTCCGGCACCCGGCTCGCGCTGACGGGTGGTCTGATGCTGGTCTGCGGCACGGCCATCGCGGTCGGCGACACCTTCCTGCACCGGTCCGCCGTCACCAACTGGATCACCGCCGCCGCCCGCGTCCAGCAACTGCTGGCCCGCAGAGCCGCCCTACTGGGCTCCGCCCTGACCCGGCGGGTCGCGGCCGGTGAGGTCGTGGCCGTCTCCACCGGTGACGTGGAGAAGATCGGCTGGTTCGTCGAAGCCGTCTCCCGTTTCACCGCCGCCGCGCTGACCGCCCTGATCGTCTGCGTCGCCCTGCTCGTCTACCAGCCGGCGCTCGGCGTGGTCGTCGCCGTCGGGCTGCCTTTCGTGGCGCTCGCGGTGCTTCCCCTGCTGCCCCGGGCGACGCGCCGCGCCGACGAGCAGCGCGCGAAGGCGGGCCGTGCCACGGAGCTGGCCTCGGACACCGTCGCGGGGCTGCGGGTGCTGCGCGGCATCGGTGGCGAGGAGCTGTTCCTCGACCGCTACCGCAGCGCCTCGCAGGAGGTACGGCACGCCGCCGTGCGCAGCGCCCGTATGTGGTCGCTGATCTCCGCCGTCCAGGTGCTGCTGCCCGGTCTGCTGCTCATCGCGGTCGTCTGGCACGGCATCCACCTGGCCCGCCAGGGCCGCATCACGGTCGGCGAACTCGTCACCGTCTACAGCGCCGTCATGATCCTCAACTACCCGCTGCGGCACTTCGAGGAGATCGCCATGGCGTACTCCTTCTCCCGTCCCTCGGCCAGCCGGGCCGCGCGGGTGCTGTCGCTGGAACGGTCCACCACCCTCCGCACGGACAAGGACGGCCACCAGAACTCGGCCGAGGCCGCAGCCGAGGCCGAGATGCCGGCCGGTGACCTGTACGACCCGGTGACCGGTCTGCTCGCCCCCGCCGGCCGGTTCACCGCCGTGGTGTGCGGCGACCCCGACGCGGCAGGCACACTCGCCGAGCGGCTGGGCGGCCACCCGACGGAACCGGACCGGTCGGTGCTCCTCGGCGGGGAGCCCCTGGACGAGCTGCCCCTCGACACCGCCCGGACCGCCGTCCTCGTCCAGGACAAGGACCCGGTGCTGCTGTCCGGTACGCTGCGCGAGCTGCTCGACGTACCCGCCTCCGGAGCCGTAGGAGCCGCGGACGCGCTGGCCGCAGCCCAGTGCGGGGACGTGCTGGACGCGCTCGTACAGGGCTCGCTCGACACCGCCGACCCGATGGACGCCCGCATCACCGAGCGCGGGCGCTCCCTGTCCGGCGGCCAGCGCCAGCGCCTCGCACTCGCCCGATCGCTGATCACCGATCCGGAGGTGCTGGTGCTGGACGAGCCGACCTCCGCGGTCGACTCGCACACCGAGGCACGCATCGCGGACGGTCTGCGCCGGCTGCGGTCGGAGCGGACGACGGTCGCGTTCACCTCCTCCCCGCTGCTGCTCGACCGCGCGGACCGGGTCGTCCTCGTCCATGAGGGCGAGATCGTCGCGGTCGGCACGCACCGGGAACTGGTCGACAGCGAGCCGCGGTACCGGGCCGTGGTGACCCGCGAGACCGACGAGGAGCCGGCCGGGACCCGTGAGGAGCCGGCCGGGACCGGCGAGAGGGCGGCCGGTTCCGACGACGGCGTGCTGATGGAACTGGAACACATGGAGGAAAGCGCATGATCGGCGTTGCGCCACCGGCCTACGACCCGGCGGCCCCGACGACCGCCACGACCCTGCCCGTCGGCACCGCCGCCACCGTGCGCGCCTATGTCAGCGAGCTGTTCCGCCGGCACCGCCGGGCCTTCCTGCTGCTCGTGACCGTCAACACGGCGGCCGTCATCGCCTCCATGGTGGGTCCGTACCTGCTCGGTGACCTGGTCCAGCGGGTGACGGACGGCTCCCGGGAGCTGCACCTGGGCCTGACCACGACGCTCTTCGTGCTGGCACTGGCCGTGCAGGCCGCCTTCGTCCGGCAGGTGCGGCTGCGGGGCGCGATGCTGGGCGAGCGGATGCTGGCCGACCTGCGCGAGGACTTCCTCGTCCGGTCCGTCGGGCTGCCGCCCGGCGTGCTGGAACGGGCCGGCACCGGTGACCTCCTCTCCCGGATCACCACCGACATCGACCGTCTCGCCAACGCGATGCGCGAGGCCGTACCGCAGTTGGCCATCGGTTTCGTGTGGGCACTGCTGCTGCTCGGCGGACTCGTGGTGACGGCCCCGCCACTGGCCGCCGCCGTGCTGCTCGCGGTACCGGTACTGGTGGCCGGCTGCCGCTGGTACTTCAAGCGGGCACCCTCCGGCTACCGCTCCGAGGCCGCCGGGTACGCCGCCGTCGCCGCCGCGCTCGCCGAAACCGTGGACGCCGGCCACACCATCGAGGCGCACCGCCTCGGCGCCCGCCGCATCGCCCTTTCCGAGCGACGGATCAAGGAATGGACCGCCTGGGAGCGCTACACCCTCTGGCTCCGCTCGGTGCTCTTCCCGGTCATCAACGCCGTGCACGTCATCGTGCTCGGCTCGGTCCTGATGGTCGGCGGAGTGCTCGTCCTGCACGGCTGGCTGGACGTGGGCCGGCTGATCACGGGGGCGCTCATCGCGCAGATGCTCGTCGACCCGGTGAACCTGATCCTGCGCTGGTACGACGAGGTGCAGGTCGCCCAGGTCTCGCTGGCCCGCCTGGTCGGCGTACGGGAGGTCGAGCCCGACGCGGGGGACGCCGCACTGGTGCCCGACGGGCGGGACGTGCGCGCCGACCGGGTCCACTTCGGCTACCGCGAGGGCGTCGACGTCCTGCGCACGGTCTCCCTGGAGGTCGCGCCGGGCACCCGGCTGGCCCTGGTGGGCCCGTCCGGCGCGGGCAAGTCGACCCTGGGCCGGCTCCTCGCCGGGATCTACGCGCCCCGGGACGGCCGGGTCACCCTGGGCGGGGCCGAGCTGTCCCGCATGCCCGCGGAACGCGTACGCTCGCACGTCGCCCTGGTCAACCAGGAACACCATGTCTTCGTGGGCTCCCTGCGTGACAACCTCCTGCTGGCCCGCACCGGTGCCACGGACGCCGAGCTGTGGGCGGCGCTGGGCGCGGTCGACGCGGACGGCTGGGCGCGGGCACTCGACGACGGCCTGGACACCGAGGTCGGCTCCGGCGGACTCGGCCTGACCCCGGCGCAGGCCCAGCAGATCGCGCTGGGCCGGCTGGTGCTGGCCGATCCGCACACGCTGGTCCTGGACGAGGCGACCTCGCTGCTCGACCCGCGCGCGGCCCGCCATCTGGAACGCTCGCTGGCGCGGGTCCTCGACGGCCGCACCGTCGTCGCCATCGCCCACCGTCTGCACACCGCCCACGACGCCGACGTGATCGCGGTGGTGGAGAACGGCCGGATCAGCGAGCTGGGCAGCCACGACGAGCTGGTCGCCGCGGATGGGGCGTACGCGGCGCTGTGGCGGTCCTGGCACGGGTGACGGCGGGGCTGTTCCACCGATGCCCGGGCGGGTACAGGTGCCGGGACCGGTGCCTGGGTCGGCGGCGGCAGGCCGGCCCGCGGCGCCGGTGTCCGCACCGATGGCGGTACGCCGGCCCGGGGCGCCAGGGCCGGCACGGCCGAGGCGGGACGGGCCGGCCGTGCCGGTGCAGCCCCCGTACCGGTGCCCCGCAGGTCGCGCCCTGCGCCGGTGCGGATGCGTGGCTCCTCGCCGGGGTCCGTGCCGTTGCGCGGTGCCGAGCAGGGGTGGAAGGCTGGAAGGCGGCACCGGCCGGAGGAACGCGCGAGGACCACTCGATTCACGGCGCGTAACCCCCGTGCCGGGCGTGCCGACGGCCCGCCGTCCGCTGGGGCGGCACCCGGCCGTCCTCACCACCTGGAGGTACTCGTGGACAGCGCCGACGGCTGGGGGGACGACGTCTATCAACCCGATCCATCGGAGATCCCGGAGGATTCGGGGGTGCTCGACGTCGAGGACACACTGGACTTCGACGGCATCGCCGAACCGCTCGACCGCGGCTGGTCCCCTCCCGAGCGACCGTGGGCGGTGGAACACATCGGTGTGACGGCTGCCGAACGCAAGGCCGGTGAGAGCCTCGACCAGCGGCTCGCCGAGGAGCTGCCCGACCTGGCCACCCCGAGCGGCGACGGCATCGGTGACTGTGACGGCACGGACGGGGAACTCCTCGACAACGAGGTCGGCAACCTCCGCTCCGGCCGGCTGGTCGCCCCCGACGAGGGTGCACACGAGGATGAGGAGCCCGCTCTCGTCGCCACCGACGTCGGGATCGACGGTGCCGCCGCCTCCGCGGAGGAAGCGGCGATCCACATCGTCGACGAGGACTCGCTCCCGGGCTGACCCGCGCACCACCGGCCCGACCGCCCCGCACGAGGAGCCGCCATGCAGCAGGACAAGCACCCCGACTACCACTCGGTCGTCTTCCGCGACCGGGCCGCCGGATACGCGTTCCTGACCCGTTCCACCGCGCGGAGCGAGCAGACCATCGAGTGGGACGACGGCCGGACCTACCCGGTGATCGACGTGGAGATCTCCTCGGAGAGCCACCCCTTCTACACGGGCAAGGCCCGCACGGTGGACACCGAGGGCCGCATCGCCCGGTTCGAGCGCCGGTACGGCGGGGCGGGCACGGATGAGGCGAGCTGATCCGGCAGGGTTGCGCGGACCACGTCGAGGACAGCGTCCGGTGGGCTCCCTCAGATCACGTTGAGAGCCGCGGCACAGCCCACACCCCCGAGCAGCATGAACACCGGCATCAGTACGCGCAACTCGACCCAGCTTCCGGCCCGGAACCGCATCGGCTTCGGCGGCCCGATCGGGTACCAGCGCTTTCGGCCCACCGGGATGGGCCACAGGATCGGGCAGCCGGACACGGTCAGCGCATCCCCGATGTCGTGCACCAGCGCCCCCAGCACGACCGGCAGCCCCAGCCACATGTACTCCTGCCCGGGCGCGGTGAAGAGCCAGTCGGAACCGTTGCCCGGCTTGTCCAGCACCCCGGCGATGATCCACGCGCTGGTGGCCGCCAGCAGCCAGACCAGGACGTCGCTGCTGGAACCGCGCGCCGCCCGCCACAGCAGGCCCTCGATCGCCAGCACCATGTGTACGAACAGGATCGCCAGCACCGCCCAACGGCCTCCCGTGATCGTCGCCGCTGAGCAGCCGGCGCCTATCAGCACCGCCCAGAGCCAGGTGTGGGTCAGTGTGCGGTGACCACCGGAGCGACGTGGGTCGCCCTGCTTCCTCGTCGCCTTGTAGACGGCGTACGACAGCTTGTCCACGATCTCGCAGATCCAGCGGGAGATCGGCCCGAAGGCCCGGGAAATGGTGGCCGCCTTGTGGTCGAGGTCCGGGGCGAGCGCGGCACCGGCGCAGATCAGAGCGCCGGTGAGGAGGACCGGCCAGGGCATCGTATGACCGGCCGCGGCGGCGGCCGCACCGACGCCGAGCCAGGCCGCGGCCCCCGACAGTGAGTGTGCTGGTCCCATCATGGCCGCTTCCCGCCCCATCCCTCGTGTGCCGCTGTCCAGTTGGCCTGGTGCACCGACGCTGCGTCGGCGACACAGCGTAGCGGCCGTGATCTTCGTGGCCGCAGCCGATTCCCCGCTCAGGCGGGAGGCCAGGCAAGATGGGGGCGTGACCCTCATCGATCAGTTGCCGCCGACCGCCGACCCCGACGCCCTGTACGAAGCCTTCGAGTCGTGGGCGCGGGAGCGGGGCCTCACCCTCTATCCGCATCAGGAGGAGGCGCTGATCGAGGTGGTCTCCGGGGCGAACGTGATCGTGTCGACGCCCACCGGTTCCGGTAAGAGCATGATCGCCGCGGGTGCGCACTTCGCGGCGCTGGCGCGCGACGAGGTCACCTTCTACACGGCACCCATCAAGGCGCTGGTGTCGGAGAAGTTCTTCGAGCTGTGCAAGATCTTCGGCACCGAGAACGTCGGCATGCTCACCGGTGACGCGTCCGTGAACGCCGACGCACCCGTGATCTGCTGCACCGCAGAGGTACTGGCGTCGATCGCGCTGCGCGACGGCAAGGGCGCGGATGTCGGCCAGGTCGTCATGGACGAGTTCCACTTCTACGCCGAGGGTGACCGCGGCTGGGCCTGGCAGATCCCCCTGCTGGAACTGCCGCAAGCGCAGTTCATTCTGATGTCGGCCACCCTGGGTGACATGTCCTTCTTCGAGAAGGACCTCACCCGTCGCACCGGCCGCCCCACGGCGGTGGTCCGCTCGGCCACGCGCCCGGTGCCCCTCTCCTACGAGTACCAGCTCACCCCGCTGACCGAGACTCTCACCGAGCTGCTGGAGACCAGGCAGGCGCCGGTCTACATCGTGCACTTCACGCAGGCGCAGGCCGTCGAGCGGGCGCAGGCGCTGATGAGCATCAACATGTGTTCGCGCGAGGAGAAGGACCAGATCGCCGAGCTGATCGGCAACTTCCGCTTCACCACCAAGTTCGGTCGCAACCTTTCCCGTTACGTCCGGCACGGTATCGGCGTGCACCACGCCGGCATGCTGCCCAAGTACCGGCGCCTGGTGGAGAAGCTCGCGCAGGCAGGCCTGCTGAAGGTCATCTGCGGCACGGACACGCTCGGCGTGGGTGTCAACGTGCCCATCCGCACGGTGCTGTTCACGGCGCTGACCAAGTACGACGGCAACCGCGTGCGCACGCTGCGGGCCCGGGAGTTCCACCAGATCGCGGGCCGGGCCGGCCGGGCCGGCTTCGACACGGCCGGGCTCGTCGTCGCGCAGGCGCCGGAGCACGTCGTCGAGAACGAGAAGGCGCTGGCGAAGGCGGGCGACGACCCGAAGAAGCGGCGCAAGGTGGTGCGCAAGAAGGCGCCGGAGGGTTTCGTCGGCTGGACGGAGAACACCTTCCAGAAGCTGATCGAGTCGGATCCGGAGCCGCTGACCTCGCGGTTCCGGGTGACGCACACGATGCTGCTGTCGGTGATCGCCCGCCCGGGCAACGCGTTCGAGGCGATGCGCCATCTGCTGGAGGACAACCACGAGCCGCGCAGGCAGCAGCTCCGGCACATCCGCCGGGCGATCGCGATCTACCGCTCGCTGCTCGGCGGCGGCATCGTGGAGAAGCTGGACACACCGGACGCCGAGGGCCGCATCGTCCGGCTCACGGTCGACCTCCAGCAGGACTTCGCGCTTAACCAGCCGCTGTCCACGTTCGCCCTCGCCGCGTTCGAGCTCCTGGATCCCGAGTCGCCGTCCTACGCCCTCGACATGGTCTCCGTCGTCGAGTCCACCCTGGACGACCCGCGGCAGATCCTGGCCGCCCAGCAGAACAAGGCGCGCGGTGAGGCCGTGGCCGCCATGAAGGCCGACGGTGTCGAGTACGAGGAGCGGATGGAACGCCTCCAGGACGTCACGTACCCGAAGCCGCTGGAGGAGCTGCTCTTCCACGGGTACGACACCTACCGCAAGAGCCACCCTTGGGTGGGCGACCACCCGCTGTCCCCGAAGTCGGTCGTCCGGGACATGTACGAGCGGGCCATGTCCTTCACCGAGCTGGTGTCCCACTACGAGCTGGCCCGCACCGAGGGCATCGTGCTGCGCTACCTCGCCAGTGCCTACAAGACCCTCGACCACACCATCCCGGACGACCTGAAGTCCGAGGACCTGCAGGATCTGATCGAGTGGCTGGGCGAGGTGGTGCGCCAGGTGGACTCCAGCCTGCTGGACGAGTGGGAGCAGTTGGCCAACCCGGAGGAGATGACCGCCGAGGAGGCCCAGGAGAAGGCCGACGAGGTCAAGCCGGTCACCGCCAACGCCCGCGCCTTCCGCGTCCTGGTCCGCAACGCCATGTTCCGACGCGTGGAGCTGGCCGCCCTCGACCACGTCGAGGAACTGGGCGAGATGGACGCCGATTCCGGCTGGGACGCCGACGCCTGGGGCGAGGCGATGGACAAGTACTGGGACGAGTACGACGACCTCGGCACCGGACCCGATGCCCGCGGCCCCAAGCTGCTCGTCATCAAGGAGGAGCCGGAGAACGCCCTGTGGCGCGTCCGCCAGATCTTCGACGACCCGAACGACGACCACGACTGGGGCATCAGCGCCGAGATCGACCTCACGGCCTCGGACGCCGAGGGCCGTGCGATCGTCCGCGTCACCGATGTCGGCCAGCTCTGAGCACAGGAGAAACCCACCGATGACGAATCCGGCCGAGAGACTCGTCGACCTGCTCGACCTGGAGCAGATCGAGGTCAACATCTTTCGTGGCCGCAGCCCGCAGGAGTCCCTCCAGCGGGTCTTCGGCGGCCAGGTGGCGGGCCAGGCACTGGTCGCCGCCGGCCGCACCACGGACGGCGAGCGCCCGGTGCATTCCCTGCACGCGTACTTCCTGCGCCCGGGCCGGCCCGGCGTGCCGATCGTGTACCAGGTGGAGCGGGTCCGCGACGGGCGCACGTTCACCACGCGCCGGGTCACGGCCGTGCAGCAGGGTCGCACGATCTTCAATCTGACCGCCTCCTTTCACAAGCCTGAGGAAGGACCGTTCGAGCATCAGCTCCCGCCGGCCCGTGAGGTGCCGGACCCACAGTCGCTGCCGACGGTCACCGAGGAGATACGCAAGCATCTCGGGTCGCTGCCCGAGCAGTTGGAACGGATGGCACGCCGCCAGCCCTTCGACATCCGGTATGTCGACCGCCTGCGCTGGAACGCTGACGAGATCCAGGGCGCCGAGCCGCGCAGCGCCGTGTGGATGCGCGCGGTCGGCCCGCTCGGCGACGATCCGCTGGTGCACACGTGCGCGCTGACCTACGCCAGTGACATGACCCTCCTGGACGCGGTGCGCATCCCGGTCGAGCCGCTGTGGGGACCGCGGAACTTCGACCTGGCGTCTCTGGACCACGCCATGTGGTTCCACCGGCCGTTCCGGGCGGACGAGTGGTTCCTGTACGACCAGGAGTCGCCGATCGCCACCGGTGGGCGGGGCCTGGCCCGCGGTCGCATCTACGACGTACGGGGGCGGCTGCTCGTCTCGGTAGTCCAGGAAGGCCTGTTCCGGTCCCTGTGACACCCGACGGCGGGTGCCGGCGGCGGGCCTTTCAGGCCCGTGCGGGTCGTGGTCCTCTCCACCGCAGCCAGGCACGCAGACCACGGGACGGCCGCGCGGCTTCCGGCAGTGACTGCGGCACCGGCTGTGGCGTTCGCCGTACAGCGGGGGGCGCCGCCCGGCCGGTCCGTCGGGTCTCGTGCCCCTGCGGGAGGAGCGCGGCTGCCGGTCGCACCGGCACCGCCCGCGGCCGGGGCCGTGCCGCCGCCGGTGACGGCCGGGTCACCGATAGCGGCGGTCGGGTTGCCCGCCAGGGCGGCCGGGTCACCGATAGCGGCGGTCGGGTTGCCCGCCAGGGCGGCCGGGTCGCCGGCCGGGTGGCCGACCCGCGTGCGTGTGCGGGCACCCCAAGTGGTCGTGTCGTCGGCGCAGATGGCCGCGCTGTCGGTCCGGGCGGTCGCGGCGCGTGGTGCTCGGAACGCGTCGCCGTTCCCGGGAACCTCGTCGCGTCCTCCATGGGCCGGGTGACCGTGCGCGTCATCGGCGGGATGGGCCGCGCCGCCGCTCGGATCGCCGGCGGAGCGCGGCGGGCGGCGGGGCGCGGGGCGGGCGCGAGGGTGCGGGCCTCTTCCATCGCGCGCGCCAGGTCGCTGCGCAGCCAGCCGAGCTCATCCGCGTCCTGGGCTGTCATGATCCGCTCGGCAAACTCCGCGGAGGGCGTTCCGGGAGCGCCTGGGCCAGGTGGGGCGGGGCGGAACCGGTTCAGGTACGCACGCTCGTACGGATCCCGGACGATGCCGACGACTTCGGCGGGGGTGAGGAAAGCGGCCACTGCCCCGGCGCGGGCCCAGGGGTGCTCCGCCTGCCGAAGCAGGGTTCCCAGACGGCGTCCGCGCCAGTTGCGGGCCCGGAGATCCACTCCGGCCGCGAGCTGGCCGCGCAGGCTCTCGGGCGTACGCCCCTTCAGGAGGCTCGTGTTCTTCGCGTCCGCGGCGAACTCGCGCAGTTCTTCCGCCAGATAGAGCCAGACCACGGCGCGGTAGCGGTTGAGGTAGAACTTCACGGGCACGAGCAGGCCCAGTCGGGCGAGCCGGGTGAAGCGGCCGGCCGAGATGTTCATGAGGGCGGCGCCCTCCGCGGTGCCCATGACCCGCAGCCGCTCGCGCAGGGCATCGGGAAAGCCGTCCTGCGCACGGAGGCGATCGATCTCCGCCCACTCCACCCGACGGTCTCCGCCTCCCCCGTCGTCGGGCACGGTCCGGATGCGGCCGAGGTGGACGGCGAGTTCGAACTCGCTTCGCTTGACTTCCAGTTCGTGGGCCGCACAACTCGGTGTGCAGTGGCTGGGGCGGGTCGGGCCGACGGTGTTTGCCGACATGGTCGTACTCCCCCGTGGAGTGAGTGGCGCACGCCCTGTGCGTTCGCCGTGCACACACCGTAGCTGTTTCGTCGCCGACCGTGTCAGGCCTGTGGATAACTCCAGGCGAGTGGGAGAAGTCGCTGGTCAGGCGTCCGTGATGCGCGTCTTCTCGGGTTGTCTGGCGTCGACGCCGAGGTGTTCGCCGACCCGGTTGACGAGCAGCGTCATCTCATAGGCGATCTGCCCGATGTCCGCCTCCGCCCCGCTGAGCACGCACAGACAGCTGCCGGCGCCGGCCGCGGTCACGAACAGCACGGCGTCGTCGTACTCGATCATCGTCTGGCGGACCCTGCCCGCACCGAAGTGGCGTCCCGAGCCCTTGGCGAGGCTGTGCAGTCCGGACGCGACGGCGGCCAGATGCTCGGCGTCCTCACGGCGTAGCCCCGTACTCGCTCCCGTGACCAGTCCGTCGTTCGACAGGACCAGCGCGTGGCGCACGTGGTCCACCCGCTCGGTCAGATCGTCCAGGAGCCAGCCGAGTCCCTGGTTCTGCGGCATGTCCCTCTCCCCGTGTGATGTCTCCCCCTGGCTGGAGGAACCTCTCCGCCAGCCTTCCCCACGACCGGCGCGCGGGCAAGCAGGATGGGCCCATGGCAGAGAAGATGACCGATGAGGAGTGGCGGGCGTTCGTCTCGGACGGGACCCGCACCGGCAAGCTGTCCACCGTTCGCGCAGACGGGAGCCCGCATGTGGCTCCGATCTGGTTCGTGCTGGACGGGGACGAACTGGTCTTCAACACCGGCAATGGCACGGTGAAGGGACGTAATCTGGCCCGTGACGGCCGGGTTGCCCTCTGCGTGGACGACGACCGTCCGCCCTTCCACTTCGTGGTGGTGAGCGGCCGGGCCCGGTTGTCGGAGGACCTGGCCGAGGTGCGTCTTTGGGCCACCCGGATCGCGGCCCGGTACATGGGCCAGGAGCGCGCCGAGGAGTACGGCGCCCGCAACGGCGTGCCGGGCGAACTGCTGGTCCGCGTCACCATCGACAACGTTGTGGCCGTCCGGGACCTGGCCGCCTGAGCGGCGGGGCACGTCCCGCTCGGACATGCGCGCAGCGGTGCCCCTTGTGGCGGTGAGAGATCATGCGGAGCATGAGCGTCGACCACACACACGTCCAGGAGTTCTTCACCGCGCGGGCGGCCGACTGGGACAACCGGTTCCCGGACGACGGGCCGGCCTACGCCGCCGCCGTCACCGGTCTCGGGCTGAAGGAGGGGGACCGCGTACTGGACGCCGGCTGCGGCACGGGGCGCGCCCTGCCGCCCCTGCGCGCCGCCGTGGGCCCCTCCGGGGTGGTGCTGGGCGCCGACCTGACCCCGGCGATGCTCCAGACCGCCGTGCGGGCGGGCAGGGACCGCGACGGCCGACTGCTGCTCGCGGACGTCGCCGCGCTGCCGCTGCGCCCGGGTTGCCTGGACGCCGTGTTCGCCGCCGGCCTGATCGCCCATCTGCCGCTTCCGGCGAAGAACCTGGGGGAACTGGCTCGCGTCGTCAGGCCGGGTGGCACGCTCGCGCTCTTCCATCCCATCGGTCGCGCGGCCCTGGCGGCACGTCAGGGCCGCCGGATCACCCCCGACGACCTGCGCGCCGAGGGCAATCTCGGTCCGCTCCTGGGACGTTCGGGATGGCGCATGACGTCGTACACCGACGAGGACGCGCGGTTCCTCGCGCTCGCGGTCCGCGAGGACTGACGACCGGGGTGGGGTCAGCCGGTTCGGGCGATCGCTGCCGCGAAGGCATCGGGGTTGTCGAACATGACGTTGTGCCCGGCTCCGGGCACGGTCACCACCCGCACCCCGGCCGATTCCAGGCGGTCCCGTCCCTCGAGTTCACCGGTGTGCGCGCCCTGGAGGAAGACGCGGTCGACGGGTGACTCCTCCAGGAGCGTGCGCATCACCGGATCCGAGCCCCGGCGCAGACCGACGGCACTGCGGTGCAGGGCGCGGGGGTCGGTCAGCCGCATGGTGGCCGCCCACAGCGGGCCGACGGCGTCCAGCACGCGCGCGTATCCGCTCTCGACGAACTCGTCCTCTTCGTAGGAGGCGATGGCGCTGCTGCCCGCGGTCGCGGGTGGGAAGGCGTCCAGGTTGGCCTCCGTGAGGACCAGCCGGGAGACGAGGTCGGGCCGCCGGTGGGCGAGCACGACGGCCACGGCGCCGCCCATGCTGTGCCCGATCATTTCGGCACCGGCGGCTCCCGCCGCGTCCAGGGCGGCCGCGACCGCGTCGGCGTGTTCCTCGAGCGTGTAGCCGAAGCCTTGGGGACGGTCGCTCGTGCCGTGTCCGGGGAGGTCCACGAAGAGACTGCGCCGGCCCGTGAGATCGGGCCTGGCCGCGATGTGCGCGTGGTAGGCGGTGGACATCGACCCGAGCCCGTGCAGGTACACCCGGGCGGGCTCCGATCCCGGCGTCTCGGTCCACCGGATGTGGCTTCCCCTGCTGTCGAACGCGGCCTGCCGCACCATGCCCCTCCCTGACATCGTTTCGAGAACCCAGAATACATCGATGGCGAGGTATGTCGTCGACGTGCTAGTGCCAGGACGAGGTATGTCTGAGAGAGAATGCGGCCATGCTCGAACTGGCCATCCTGGGATTCCTGTACGACGCCCCGTTGCACGGGTACGTCCTGCGCCGTCACATCGCGGCGCTCACCGGCCATGTGCGCCCCGTCGCCGAGAGCACGCTGTACCCGGCGATCAAGCGGCTGGAGAAGGCCGGCCTGCTGGTGCGGGCCACCGAGCCCGGCGCCGTGGCCGCGCCGCGCCATGTGCTGAGACTGACGGAGGAGGGCGGACGCGAGTTGAAGCGCCGGCTCGCCGAGCCCACGCAGCGCGAGATCACCGACGAGAACCACTGGTTCACACTGCTGGCGTTCCTCCGGCACCTGGCGGATCCCGCCGCGCAGGCAGCCGTACTGCGCCGCCGGCTGGACTTCCTGGAGGAGCCGGCGAGCTTCTTCTACGAGGGCGACCGGCCGTTGCGCGCCGAGGAACTGGACGACCCGTTCCGGCGGGGTGTGCTCACCATCGCCCGGGCCACGAGCCGGGCCGAACTGGCCTGGCTGCGCGACACGCTGGCGTCACTCGACGGTGTCGGCCGCTGAACCGTCCCGGTACCGCACCGGGCAGCCACGCAGCCCGGGGACCGGGCAGGTGCCGAGGTCGGCCACGCGGTAACCGTTCGGATATCCCTTGATCTCCCGGTTCTGGCGTGCGAAGTGCGGAACGCGGCGCGGCGGCAGCAGCCGGACCAGCCGGCCACGCGTCCGTACGGCGCGGCGCACCAGCGCGGTGGTGGCCGCGCCGGGTCGCGGGTAGCGGAAGGCGCGCAGCAGCGGCTCGTCGAGCAGGGCGAGCGTCGCCGTGCGCAGCAGCGGCGCCATGGGCCGCGGGTACCAGGACGCCATCAGGCCGAGGGTGGCGTCGGAGACACGGCGGGCTTCCTCGTCCCAGCCGAAGTGGGCTGCCTCGTAGCCGTCGAGCAGGGCTTCGAACTCCTCGTAGGTCTCAGGGATTCCCGGGATGCCCATCAGCCGGCCGAGGGTGCGGTAGTACTCCGTGGTGGCGACGACCTCGTGCCGGGACAGCCGGCGCCAGCCGTAGGTGTCGATCCAGCGCCGGGGCACCACCACGAAGGTGCTCAGCACGTACCGCATGTCGTCGTCGCTGATGTCGAAGCTGCGGTGCATCTGGTTGATGCGGCGGATCGCGGTACGTCCCTGCTCCGCGGTGAAGCCGTGTTCCACGATGGTGTCGAGGAGCAGCGAGGTGTCGTCGTACCGCTTCTGCGTGCGGTCGGTCAGCTCCGCCGTCCGTGCGAGCAGCCGACCGATGCTCGGCACCGCGTAGGTGCGGTAAAGGGCCAGCTCGAGGGCACGCGTGTAGTCCCAGGGGAGCTCGAGGGTGACACTGATCCGGTAGATCTCCGATGCGTCCGTCACCGGGTCCAGCCGGCGGATCCGGCCCAGCCGCTCGAACCGCTTCACCGCGTCGTCCCCCTTATGCCGTCGAAACCGCAACTCTACGTTGAAGAGCAGCAGATGAGTGATGGAACTGATCCTGCTACGGGGAGAGGGTGGTCCACGTGTTCGCCATGGTCCGCAGGTACGCCGCCAGGCTCCGCACCTCCACGCACGCGCGGCCGGCGGGTGGCCAGGAGCGGCGCGCGCACAACTTGTTCGAAGCTGCGGCCGTCTATGTGGTGGCTCGTGCGCTGGACGACGAGGACGGGGTCGAGGAGGCAGCGGCCTGGGTGTCGCCCGAGGCGCTGTCGTTCGGCGTGAGCGAGCTGGCCTGCCGGGCGGTCGCGCGCTGGCCCGGGAGTGCGACGAGCCGCCCGGTGCGGTGGCCCGCGACCTGCTCGGGCTGCCCGCGGCCTGAGGGGAACACCACTTCCCCAAGGGTGGTCGTTTCGCCCCTGTCCAGGTGGGAACCTGCTGCTCCGCGTGGTGTGCGGACCCGTGACAAGCGGCTTCCGCTCGCACTAGGGTGCGCGCCGATGGACGAACCACTGGGGAGGCTGGGATGGCCGGGACGGACGATGAGGCCGTCGCCGCCGCGGACGACGCGCTGTACGTGCTGACGGCGGTGCTGCTGACGCCGGCGCAGTTCCCGAGCGTGCTGGGCGACGACTACCCGGAGGCCTGCGCGGCCCTGGGTCTGGCGCCGCGCGCCGACGGGTACGGCCTGGTGCTGGGCCAGGACGGGGACGGCGCCCGCTGGACGGTAGTCATCGACGACGTCTCGCTGGTCGCCGTGGCGATCGCGTCCTGGGACTGCGGCATGGAGTACGAGTTGTCACCGGACGAGCGCGCGGTCGTGACCGCCCTGCCGGGGTGGCCGCTGGCGGTGGCAGTCGCGGCACCCGGCGTGCCGGCTCCGCACGACCCGCCTCCCGAGACGGCGGGCGGGCCGGCGCTGCGCCCACCGGACACCCGTGTCTGGGGGTCGGCACAGCGACGTCTCGGTGCCGATGAGATCGCGCTCCAGTGGGCGGCCTGGCGGGGGCAGATCAACGACGCCGACTTCTCCGCTCCCGCTGAGCGCGCGGAGGCCACCGGATCCTCGCCGGAGGGCGAGGAGGGCACACCGGACGCGAAGGGCACACCGGGTACGAAAGGTGGCGCGGGCGCTTCGGCGGGCGGTCACGCGGGAGTCCGCCGGGTACTCGCGCAGGCGCGCGCCTACGTCGACTCGCCGCCACCCCTCGGCCGGGTACGCTCGTCGTTCGCTCCGGGTGACGCCCGTACGCTGCGCGCCGACGGTCCCGGCTGGTCGATCGTGGCCCGCACCGACGACATCGCGTTCGTCCTGCTGGACGACGAACCCGGCGGGGTCCTGCCGGTGGGCCGGGGCCCGGAGCTACCGGGTCTGCTGGAAGCGCTGGACAAGATGGCGGTACGACCCCTGTGAGCCGGGCCGCACGGACGGTGACCGTCGTGTGCCGCCGGGAACCGCGCCGCGCGAGCTGACGCGACCCCTGGCGGCCCGGCGCGTCCGGGCAGACACACGCGCGAGCGTTCCCCGGCGGCACGTCGGTGCGTCAGCGGCCGATCTCCTTGCGGGTGACCCGGCGCAGTCTGCGCCGCTGGGACGGGTCCAGCGTCAGGTACGCGGCGACCGGAACGCCCACCACGATCAGGAACGCCACCCACCAGGGCAGCCACATCAGCAGGATCAGCCCGACCGCCACGCCCCCTGCGGCGATCTTCGCGTTCTTGGACATGTACGTCGCCTCCTTCGCGGCCACTGCCGCTCTCTGCTCTGAGAACGGCTGCCCGCTCCCCCCGGTTCCGGCCGCGAACCCTGAGACATCCCTGAGACCCACCCCCTCCGGGTCGAGTAGTCAAGCTTGAGGAGGCGGGCAGAGTCGCGGAGACCCTCCCCTAGGCACCCGCGTCCGATCCCTCCGCCGGCCCGCTGCTGTGCCCTGCTTCTTCCGTCCGATCCCGCGCGGGCGGGCCGGATCGCGTTCTGGCGAGCGGACGGTGCAATTCCCGCCCGACGTGGCAACGGGCTCCACGGCTCGGTCTGGACGGTGCCGACTATCCGGTGGTGGAGGCGTTGCCGTCGGTCCTACTGCACTACTGCAAGGTCAACGGTGGCTTCGAGGGGCTGGCCCAGCTTGCCGACGGTGACCTGGTGCTGGCGCTGCAGAGCTCGCTCTCGCTCCCGGACGCGCGTGCCGGGGACGCGTCGCGCACCACCCGCCTGTTGCGTTGCTCGCCGCACAAGAAGGCCGTGACCGCCGAGTACGCCTACCGGTCCGACCCGGTCGGCGTGGTCGACCCGGGCCAGGACGACACTCCGAGCTGAAGATCTCATCGGTGGTGGCGGTGGGTCGCGACCGGCTGCTGGTCGAGGAGCACACGGACCGGGCGGCTCGTCTGCAACGCGTCCGGCTGCGGCGCACGTCGGACATTCTCGGTGGCCCGTGGACGCCGGGACCTCTCCGTCGCTGGAGCAGTTGGACGACCCTGCGACCGCGGGTGTGCCGGTGCCGTCCAAGCGGCTCGTCGTGGATCTACGCGCGGTCGACGGGGTGCCGGGGAAGATCGAGGACATCGCGCGCGTGGACGACGACACGCTCGCGCTCGTCAACGACAACGACTTCGGGATGACCGACGGGCCGGGTGCATTCCGACGCCGAGGGCCGCCCGGTCGACAGCGGAATCAGGACGACCGTGACGTACGTTCGGCTGCCCCGGGGCACTGACACCCGCCTCGGGACCGGGCGGGCCGGGGCGAGCTGCTGCTCGTACCGGCCCGCCCCCGTTTCAGCCCCGCGCTCCCAGCAGGTGGTCCATGGCTAGCTGGTCGAGTCGTTCGAAGGCCATACCGCGCGCGGCGGCGGCTTCCACGTCGAAGTCCTCGAAGGACGCGCGGTCGGCGAGCAGGGCCTCCAAGCCGTCGGCCGCGGTCGGCTGGGCTAGCTGGTCCAGCCGCGACGCGCGCAGCGCCTCCTGCACCTCGGGGTCGGCACGGAAGGCGGCCGCACGCTCCTTGAGGATGAGGTAGTTGCGCATGCAGCCCGCCGCCGACTCCCACACGCCGTCGAGGTCCTCGGTCCGCGGCGGCTTGAAGTCGAAGTGGCGGGGCCCGTCGTAACCGGCGGTCTCCAGGAGATCGACGAGCCAGAAGGCGGAACGCAGGTCTCCGGCGCCGAACCGCAGGTCCTGGTCGTACTTGATGCCGGACTGGCCGTTGAGGTCGATGTGGAAGAGCTTGCCCGCCCAGAGCGCCTGCGCGATGCCGTGCGGGAAGTTCAGGCCGGCCATCTGCTCGTGGCCGACCTCCGGGTTGACCCCGTACAGCTCGGGCCGCTCCAGACGCTCGATGAAGGCCAGCGCGTGCCCGACCGTGGGCAGCAGGATGTCGCCGCGGGGCTCGTTCGGCTTGGGCTCGATGGCGAAGCGCAGGTCGTAGCCCTGGGAGACGACGTACTCGCCGAGGAGGTCGAAGGCCTCCTTCATGCGGTCCAGGGCGGCGCGAACGTCCTTGGCGGCCCCGGACTCGGCGCCCTCGCGCCCGCCCCAGGCGACGTACGTCCGCGCGCCCAGCTCGGCCGCCAGGTCGATGTTGCAGATCGTCTTGCGCAGCGCGTAGCGGCGCACGTCGCGGTCGTTGGCGGTGAACGCGCCGTCCTTGAAGACGGGGTGCGTGAAGAGGTTCGTGGTGGCCATGGGAACGGCCATGCCGGTGGCGTCCAGGGCCTGGCGGAACCGCTTGATGTGCGACTCGCGCTCGGTGTCCGAGGAGCCGAAGGGGATCAGATCGTCGTCGTGGAAGGTCACTCCGTGGGCGCCCAGCTCGGCCAGGCGCTGCACCGTCTCGGCCGGGTCGAGGGCACCGCGGGTGGCGTCACCGAACGGGTCCCTTCCCTGCCAGCCGACGGTCCACAGGCCGAAGGTGAACCTGTCCTCGGGGGTGGGCTGGTAGTTCATGCCGCGGCTCCTTGCTGCGTACGACTATTCGTCATGGCGGTTTACAAATTAGTATGCGCACGCACCGGTGGGAAGAGACAAGATGTCTTCGACCACGAGGTGTCTTCGCCAGCCCACCGCACATCCCGCGCAGCCGCGGAAGAGGGAGAGCCCGATGTCAGCAGCCGAGGGTCCGCTCGTCGTCGGCGTGGACACGTCCACCCAGTCCACGAAGGCGCTGGTCGTCGACGCGGCCACCGGCCAGGTCGTGGCGAGCGGTCAGGCACCGCACACCGTGACCGCCGGGGCGGGCCGGGAGAGCGATCCGCGCCAGTGGTGGGACGCGCTGTGCGTGGCGTTGCGCCAGTGCGGCGACGCGGCGCACGAGGCGGCGGCGGTGTCGATCGGGGGCCAGCAGCACGGTCTGGTCACGCTGGACGGGCACGGTGAACCGGTGCGGCCGGCGCTGCTGTGGAACGACGTCCGCTCGGCGCCGCAGGCCCGCCGTCTGGTGGCGGAGCTGGGCGGGCCGAAGGCGTGGGCGGAGCGCACCGGCAGCGTGCCCGGGGTGTCCTTCACGATCACCAAGTGGGCGTGGCTCGCCGAGCACGAGCCCGAGGCGGTCCGCGCGACCAAAGCGGTACGACTCCCCCACGACTACCTGACCGAGCGCCTGACCGGGCAGGGCACGACCGACCGCGGCGACGTCTCGGGCACCGGCTGGTGGGCGTCCGGGACGGAGGCGTACGACGAGGACACCCTCGCGCATGTCGGCCTCGACCCGGCGCTGCTGCCCCGGGTGGTGCGGCCCGGCGAGGTGGCCGGCACCGTGCGCCACGGCCACGACCTGCCGTTCTCCAAGGGCACTCTGGTGGCCCCGGGCACCGGTGACAACGCTGCCGCCGCGCTGGGCCTCGGCCTGCGTCCCGGCACTCCGGTGCTGAGCCTCGGCACGTCCGGCACGGTGTACGCCGTCTCCCGGCACCGCCCGGCCGATCCGACCGGCACGGTGGCGGGCTTCGCCGACGCCCGCGGGGACTGGCTGCCCCTGGCCTGCACCCTGAACTGCACGCTCGCCGTGGACCGCGTCGCGGCCCTGCTGGGCCGGGACCGGGAGGCCGTGGAGCCCGGCGGCTCGGTGACGCTGCTGCCCTACCTGGACGGCGAGCGCACCCCGGACCTGCCGCACGCGTCCGGTCTGCTGCACGGACTGCGGCACGACACGACCGCGGGCCAGCTACTCCAGGCCGCCTACGACGGCGCCGTGCACGCGCTGCTGGAAGCTCTCGACCTGGTCCTCGACGCGGACGCGGACCGCGGCGTTCCGTTGCTGTTGATCGGCGGCGGAGCCCGGGGAACGGCCTGGCAGCAGACCGTGCGCCGGCTGTCGGGGCGGCCCGTGCAGGTGCCGGAGGCCAGGGAACTGGTCGCCCTGGGTGCGGCGGCGCAGGCGGCCGGACTGCTGACCGGGGAGGATCCCGCGGCGGTGGCCCGCCGCTGGAACACCGCGGCGGGTCCGGTCCTGGACGCCGTGGAGCAGGACCGGACGACGCTGGACCGGATCACCGGGGTACTCTCCGACGCGGCCCCGCTGCTGGAGCGGGGAACCCAGACCCAGTGACCCGGCCGCCCGCGCGGAGCCGGGCCGCGGACACCGAGGATTGACGGAGGCATGACCGAACCGCTGCACGAGGCGCGCCCCCCGGGCGCCGGTCGCACCCTGCCGGACACCCAGCAGGGCATGCGCCGGCGCAATCTCGCCCGGGTGATGCACGCCGTCAGCGCGGCGGGTTCGCTGTCCCGGGCGGCGGTCGCCTCGCGGATCGGTCTGACGCGGGCGGCGGTGTCGACCCTGGTAGACGATCTGATCCGCTGGGGGCTGCTGGAGGAACTGGGCCCGGAGCGGCCGGGCCGGGTGGGCCGGCCCGGGTCGGCGCTCGCGGTGAGCGCCCGGGGCCCGGCCGGCATAGGTGCCGAGATCGGCGTCGACCATCTCGCGGTGTGCGCGGTCGACCTGCGCGGCGAGGTCCGCGCGCGGGCGGTCCGGCGCGGCACCAACCGGGGCCGGGCGCCCGAACCGGTGACCCAGGAGCTGACGGCGCTGATCCGCCAGGTCGTCGCGGAGGCCGAACGGGCGGGGCTCTGGCCCGCCGGTCTCGCGGTCGCCGTTCCAGGACTGGTGGCGAGGGACGGACACACCGTCGTACGAGCCCCCAACCTCGACTGGCACGACACCGACCTCGGCCCGCTGATGCCGGGCAGATGGCCGCTGACCGTGGACAACGAGGCCAACTTCGGCGCCCTGGCCGAACTGTGGCTCGGAGCCGGCACACCCGGGGACTTCCTCCACGTGTCGGCGGAGATCGGCATCGGTGCCGCGGTCGTCGTGGACGGCCGGCTGCTGCGCGGAACCCGGGGATTCGCGGGCGAACTGGGCCACATGCCCGTCCGGCCGGACGGTCCCCCCTGTCCGTGTGGTGGCCGGGGCTGCCTGGAGCAGTACGCGGGCGAGGAGGCGGTACGGCGCGCGGCCGGGCTGGAGCCCCGCGAGGATCTGGTGGGGCTGCTCGCGGAGCGCGCCGAGGAGGGCGACGAAGGGGTACGGGCCGCACTGCGGGAGGCGGGTACGGCCCTCGGGATCGCCCTGACGGGGGCGGTCAACCTGCTCGACCCCGAGACCGTGGTCATGGGCGGCGCCCTGGCCGGACTGTCGCCCTGGCTGCTGCCGTCACTGGAGACGGAGCTGTCGGGCCGGACGGCGGGGCCGGCCTGCCCGGTGAAGGTTTCCCGGCTCGGCCCGCAGGGTCCGCTGCTGGGTGCCGCGCACTCGGTCGTGCGGGCGGTGCTGGACGATCCGGCGGTGGTGGCGCAGCGAGCCTGACGCTGCTCGGAACGGCGACTCCGGGAGGCCGGACTACAGACCCGGGGTGCCGCAGGGGCCGGACGAGGGACCGGGCGCCGCGCAGGCCGGACGAGGGACCAGTTACCGCGCAGGCCGGACGACGGACCGATGACGGACTGGGTGCTGCGCGAGGAACAGGTCAGGCCGCAGGCACCGACGCTACCTGCCTGATGCGTGCCGATGCTGCACGGCGGGAGTGCGTTCCGCTGCCACGGTACGGCCCGGGGCCACCCTGACGTACGGCTGGGACCAACAGCGCCGCGCCCCTCGGACGCCCCGTCATCACCCGATCGAGTGCTTGAGTTTTCCACATGCCACGGGTTGTCCACGGAACCGTGGCGGACCCTTCTGCGGGACCGACCCGCGCCGTACCGTGAATTCACGCGAGGCGCAGCCGACGGACCGTCACGTCCCGTCGGGCGCATGGGCGACGAGAAGAACACGCGGGCAGCAGGTGGCAGCGGACCGACACGTATCGGGGGACACATGCACGGGGAGACGACCGGGACGCCGCGGCGCGACGCCGTCGGCCTGCGCGAGGTCCTGTTCCAGAGCGTCACGGCGATGGCGCCGGCCGCCGCGGTGGCCGCGTCGATCCCGTCCGGCGCCGCCTTCGCGGGCGGAAGCCTGCCGCTGGCGGTGCTGGTCTCCTTGGTCGCCTGTCTGTTCACCGCGTCGTGCGTGGCGGAGCTGGCTCGGGAACTGCCCGCGGCCCGCTCGGTGGCGACCTACGCGGCGCGCGGTCTGCGTCCAGCCGTCGGCTTCCTCGTCGTGACCCAACTGACGGCCCCGGTGTCCTACGCCGGTCCGGTCGTCGGCGTGTGGATGGCAGTGGGTGTGCTGGTGCTGCTCATCCTGGTACGGCGCCACCCCGAGCGGATAGCCGAGACCGCGCGGGTGCATCTCGACGAGTACGACCCGATCGCCCACCGGCAGGTCGGCACCGTGCCCCGCTGACGTCCCGTCACGCCAGGGACGGCGGCACCCGGCCGTGACGATTCCGCCCCTCCAGCGGGCCGAAGCATCGCGGCTGCGGCCACCCGGCCCCGAGCCTGACGACCACCCTCGAGAAGGGAGCCAAGCCACGATGACCGACCCCCGGATCCTGACCGTGCGCCCGGAACCGGACCAATGCGCCTGGAACTTCGGTGGAGCTGCGCCCGTGGCGCGGATCGCCCCCGGCACGGTTCTCGACCTGTACACGGAGGACTGCTTCGCCGGCCGCGTCCGCTCCGAGAAGGACCTCGTGACGAAGGCGTGCGAGTTCCCCTACCTCAAACCGCAGACGGGTCCCTTCCATATCGAGGGCGCCGAGCCCGGCGACACCGTGGCCGTGCACTTCATGTCGACCGAACCGGCCCGCGACTGGGCGGCGGCGACGACCGTACTTCTCTTCGGCGCGCTCACCTCCACGCACGCCACAGCCACACTCCAGCCTCCGCTCCGGGACAAGCGCACCGCCCTGTTCCAGGCCCAGGACAGCGACATCCGCCCGGAGCTGCCCCTGGACCCCGTGCACGGCACGGCGGGTGTGGCCCCCGCCAACCTGGAGGTGCGCCCGGCCCTGGTCCGGACGCCCACGGCGGGAACATGGACACGCCCGAGATGCGGGCCGGCGTCACCTGTTACCTGGGGGTCAATGTCGAAGGGGCCCTGCTCAGTCTGGGCGACGGGCGCGCCCGGCAGGGCCAGGGCGAAACCTGCGGCGTCGCCGTGGAGTGCGCGATGAACACGGTGGTGGTCGTGGACCTCCTCAAGGACGTCGCCACACCGTGGCCCCGGCTGGAGTCCGACACGCACATCATCTCGACCGGATCCGCCCGCCCGTCGGAGGACGCGTTCCGGATATCGCAGCTCGACCTGGTGCAGTGGCTCATGCGCGACTACGGGTTCAGTGAGCTGGACGCGTACCGATTCGCCACACAGACGGTCGAGTCACCGTCGGCCAACGTGTGCGACACGAACTACACGTGTGTGGCCAAGCTGCGCAAGGAGTGGCTGCCCGCGCGCACGACGTACCGCGGCGTGCACGCACGGCTGCGGGACACCGCGCGGGCCCTGCACCTCTGACGTCTCCGTCGTACCCCCGGACCTCCGAAAGGCTTTCCGCGATGGACATGGACCGAGTCAGACCCCGGCTCAGCCGGCGCCGGCTGCTGAAGGGCGCGGCACTCGCCGCCGTCCCCTACGCGCTGCTTCCCGACCCGCTCGCGGGTGCGCAGACCGCGGCGGTCGACTACCCGCCCGCAGAATGGCAGCCGGCCACCACTTCGAACTACACACTGTCCGGCCGCCCCGCCAGTTACGCCATCGACCGTGTGATCATCCACGTCACCCAGGAGACGTACAACGACACGCTGGCGATCTTCAATGATCCGCAGAAGCAGGTCTCCGCGCACTACCTGGTGCGCTCGGTGGACGGGCACGTCGCCCAGTGTGTGCGCGAGGCCGATGTCGCCTGGCACGCGGGCAACTGGACCTACAACACACGCAGCATCGGCATCGAGCACGAGGGCTGGGTGGACCAGCCCGGGTACTTCACCAACGCGCTCTACGCGGAATCGGCGAAGCTCACGGCGGCGATCTGCGCGAAGTACGGCATCCCCCGGGACAGGCAGCACATCATCGGCCACTACCAGGTGCCCGGCACCGACCACACCGACCCGGGGCCGAACTGGGACTGGGTGCGCTACATCAGAATGGTCAATTTCGCCTAGCCGACACCCGGCGGCCGTCGCACAGTGGTCTGCGTACGCCGCATCATCGCCGATTCACCGTTCACCGACCGGGGAGGCCGAGTGACCGATCCGTGGGTGGCCCTGGAACCGGGGGCCGATCCCGCCGAGCGCGTCCGGGCGCTGCGCCGGGCGCACGAGACGTTCACCTCGGTGGGCACGGTGCCGCGTCCGGTGCGGCCGGTGGTGGCGGAGTCGTGGCGGCGCAGCGCACGGGCCGGCGTCGGGCCGGACGGCACCGCCGGTGTGGAGCTGACCGGCGGCGACCTCGGCGCGTACCGCGCGGAGCATCCCCTGGCCCGGGTGATGCCCCTGTTCCGGGAGCTGATGGGCACGTTCGCGGCCGACGGAGAGCATCTGCTGGCGGTGTGCGACGCGCACGGCCGACTGCTGTGGGTGGAGGGGCATCCGGCGACCCGGCGCCGGGCGGACGCGATGAACTTCGTGCCGGGGGCGCGGTGGTCGGAGAGCGCGGTCGGCACCAACGCGCCGGGCACCGCGGTGGCCGTCGACCGGCCGGTGCAGGTCTTCGCGGCGGAGCACTTCATCCGGCGGGTGCAGCCGTGGACGTGCGCGGCCGCTCCGGTGCACGATCCGCGCACCGGACGGGTTCTGGGCGCGGTGGACATCACCGGCGGGGACGGGCTCGCCCATCCCCACAGTCTCGGTTTCGTGCAGGCGGTGGCGCGGGCCGCCGAGGCACAGCTCACGCTGCTCACCCCGGCATGTCCCGGGGAGACAGCGCTGCTGACCGCCCTGGGGCGGGACGAGGCCGGACTCGTCCTGGACGGCCGGCGGATCAGGCTCAGCCGCCGGCACAGCGAGATACTCGTGCTGCTCTCCCGGTATCCGGCAGGGCTGAGCGGTGACGAGCTGCTGTGCGCGCTGTACGCGGACGAGTCGGTGACGCCGGTGACCCTGCGCGCCGAACTGGCGCGGCTGCGGCGGCTGTTGGGCCTACAGATACTCGCCTCGCGGCCGTACCGGCTGACGGCAGCGGTCGAGTCGGACGTCACCGTGGTCGAGCGGCGGCTGGAGGCGGGTGCGCTCACCGCGGCGGCGGAGGCGTATACCGGCCCCTTGCTGCCCGGCTCGCAGGCCCCGGCGATCGTCCGGCTGCGGGAGCGGTTCGCCGGCGCGCTGCGTGCGGCGCTGATCGCGCACCGCGACCCGGACCTGCTGGCGCGGTGGGCGCACGCGCCGTGGGGTGAGGACGACGTAGAGGTATGGCGGGCTCTCGCCGCGGTGCGCCCCACGGCCCCGGTGCGTGCCCGGCTCGCGGCGTTGGAGACCGAGCTGACGGCACCGGTCGTCCGGGCATCGGGGCGGACCCGCGGCGCAACGTACTTGCAACGTCCCCCTGCCTAGCCTCGCGCCGGAGCTGTCCGACGGCGGGCAGCGCGGCGGGAAGCAGGGACCAGATGACTCGATACGCGGCGCCTGGCACCGAGGGTGCGATCGTCTCTTTCCAGGCACGGTACGACCACTTCATCGGCGGTGCCTATGTGCCGCCGTCGCATGGGCGGTACTTCGAGAATCCGTCGCCGGTCAACGGGCAGCCCTTCACCGAGATCGCGCGTGGTACCGCGGAGGACGTCGAGCGGGCTCTGGACGCGGCGCACGCGGCGGCACCCGGGTGGGGCCGTACGCCGGTGGCGGAGCGTTCCGACATCCTGTTGAAGATCGCCGACCGGATGGAGGCGTACCTGGAGCCGTTGGCGGTGGCCGAGAGCTGGGAGAACGGCAAGCCGGTGCGGGAGACGCTGGCCGCGGACATCCCGCTCGCGATCGACCACTTCCGCTACTTCGCCGGGGCGATCCGGGCGCAGGAGGGGTCGTTGGGCGAGATCGACGACGACACGGTGGCGTACCACTTCCACGAGCCGCTCGGGGTCGTCGCGCAGATCATCCCGTGGAACTTCCCCATCCTGATGGCGACGTGGAAACTCGCGCCGGCACTGGCGGCGGGGAACGCGGTCGTCCTCAAGCCGGCCGAGCAGACCCCGGCCTCCATCCACTACTGGCTGAGCCTGGTCGCGGACCTGTTGCCACCGGGCGTACTGAACATCGTCAACGGCTTCGGTGTGGAGGCGGGCAAGCCGCTGGCCTCGAGCCCGCGGGTGGCGAAGATCGCGTTCACCGGGGAGACCACGACCGGGCGGCTGATCATGCAGTACGCCTCCGAGAACATCAGGCCGGTCACCCTCGAACTCGGCGGGAAGTCGCCGAACATCTTCTTCGACGACGTGTGGGCGCACGACGACGACTTCAGGGACAAGGCACTCGAAGGCTTCACCATGTTCGCCCTGAACCAGGGCGAGGTCTGCACCTGCCCGTCCAGGGCCCTGGTCCAGCGCGGCCACTACGCGGAGTTCCTGGAGGCGGCGGTCGAGCGCACCGGGCGGATCACACCCGGGCACCCGCTCGACACCGAGACGATGATCGGCGCCCAGGCGTCCAACGACCAACTGGAGAAGATCCTCTCCTATCTGGACATCGGCCGGCAGGAGGGCGCGAAAGTCCTGACGGGCGGCGAGCGGGTGCGGTACGACGGCGAGTTGGCGGGCGGATACTACGTCCAGCCGACCATCTTCGAGGGCGACAACCGGATGCGGATCTTCCAGGAGGAGATCTTCGGCCCGGTCGTGTCGGTGGCCTCGTTCGACGACTTCGACGACGCGATCAAGATTGCCAACGACACGTTGTACGGCCTGGGGGCCGGCGTGTGGACCAGGGACCTCAACACCGCCTACCGCGCGGGCCGCGCGATCCAGGCGGGCCGGGTGTGGACCAACTGCTACCACGCCTACCCCGCGCACGCGGCCTTCGGCGGCTACAAGCAGTCCGGGATCGGCCGCGAGACACACAAGATGATGTTGGAGCACTACCAGCAGACCAAGAACCTGCTGGTCAGTTACTCACCCAAGAAGCTTGGGTTCTTCTAGGAGTATCGAGTCGGCTGCCTGGAGGGGTTGTTTTCCCTCCAGGCAGCTCCAGAGGGGTGCGCCAAGCACGTTCAGGTGCGCGTACTTGACGACGCGGCCCAATCGGATCGATCAGGAGTTCCTCGGTCATCGTCCCCGGCCCCGCAGGGACAGACGCCGGGGCGAGCCCACTGCCGCACGTCCCCGCCTCCCAGGCGCGGGGCGTTGTGGAGCCCCTGCGTGCGGTGCGGGCGGCGGAGAAGGCATCCACGCATGGCCAGTGAGGGAGTCCGCGGGATCGGTCGCCGCCCACTCACGAATCCGTCCACTGGTCACCCATGTGGGGTGGTACAACCATTTGAGTGGTCGGGGCATGGCAGGATGTGACCGACCAGCTGAGGCTGGGGGGAACCGTTGGACAAGGGGCTGCGTCTCACCGATGCCGCATATCAGGAAATGGCGACTGAGGCCCTGAACCTCTGGTTACCCTCCGCGCGGTTTCTCTTCGAGCCGATGCCAAGGGGCCGCTCGGGTGCCGAGCTGGTGAGCGTGGACATCAGCGGCGACACCGGAGGCTTCCGGTCAGGCACCTACGTCCTACGCGTCGGCCCGGCGGAGGAGGACCTCGCCCAGGCCAACGAACGGGCGGCCCATCACCTGATCCGCGACGCCGACCCGGACTTCGCCGAGCGGCACATCCCTCGTCTGCTGCGCATCGACCAACGTCGCCACGGCGACGTCCGGCTGGTGGTGTCGCTGCACCAACTCGCCGGCGGCAGCCTCAGCCGGTACAGCCCGCCGCGCAGTGGTTCGACGGGGCTGCTGCGCTGCGCGCACTCCATTTCCCACGACGTGCTGAACGCCTGGGCGGACCCGAGCGACATGACGCAGATGAGGCCGCACGACCTGCTGCCGGCGGTCACCGGAACGGCCAGACTCGCCGAGTGCCTGGCCGTTGTACCGTCCTTCTTCCGGGGCGAGGTCCACCACGAGGACGGGCACGCGTTCCTCAATCCCCTCGCCGTCCTCGGCGAGGCCGACGGCGGCGAGCTGCCGATCATGGGGGGCATCTGCCACGGGGACCTCAACACCAGCAACGTGCTCGTGCCTCGGGACGAGGTGACTGCCGACGACAACTCCTACTGGATCGTCGATCTGGACCAGGCGCGCCGGTCCGTCGCCGGGTTCGACCTGGCCTACCTCGAGGTCAGCGTCCTGGTGAACATACTGCCGGCCATCCGCCGCCCCGTGCTCGCCCGGTGCCTGGAGGCCGCTGAGGACGTCCCGGTCAAGCCGGTTCCGGACGACTGCCAGTGGCTCGTGGACTTCCTGCAGCGGTCACGCGCCGGCATCTCGGAATGGGTCTCCGGGCAGACCGGGCGGGTGGACCGCCTGTACCAGCAGTTCACGCTGGTACGCATGGCGACCGCACTGGTGTGGGCCCGGCGCTTCCCCCATGACGACGAACGCACCCGGCTCTGCCTCGCCTATGCCGGCTGGTACGCCCTGCGGTACCGCAGGACCTTCGCCGACGCCGCGCGGCAGCAGCCGCCGCAGCCGAGCGTTCCCGTGGCCCACACCCCGCCGGGGGAGGTGGAGCGGGTCCGCGAGGACCTGTGGGAGTCATTCTGGGGGACCGTCTCCGGGTTCTCCCCGCACGCGGCCCGGTACGTCCTCGTCGCGGAGCAACTCCCCCGCACATCATCCATCTCGGCGCTCGGCCGCATCCCCTGGTCGTTGATCGTCGACCTCGACCCGGCCTCGGACGGCGACGGACTTCACCACTGGGCGAGCCCGGTCCTCAACGCGCAGCGCGCGGTGCATCTCTTCACCGAGGAGCGCCCGGTGATCGACTATGCGCGCGGCACGGCCTGGCTGCTGGCCGCCGGTTCCGTGCTCCGCCGGGAGCCCGCCCTGGAGGGACGCGAGTGGGTGCTCCGTCGCCTGGACACCGTGCGTCGGCTCACCTCCTCATTCCACCAGTTCGTCGGCGATACGCCGGTGTACGTCCTGGTGCTCGAGGGCGGCACCGAGTCCGCGCCGGAAGGGGGCCGGAACAGACTGCCGCGGGTCATCGAGACCATGGACGAGATGTTCCAGGGGCAGGCGATCTTCCTGCACGTGGGACTGGCCGACCTACAGCCCTACGTTCCCGTGGTCCAGGTGCCGCTGCCCGTGCGCGACCTGCTGGACCGCCTCACCGCGACACTGGGCAGCAGCGCCGAGTACCTCGACTACACGGTGCCCGCCCTCGACAACGGCACGGTGGCGATCTCGCCGGAGACCATGCAGAAGCTGCACGAGCACCTGGTGATCCTGCATGACGGGATCGATGCCGCCACTCCGCCCGGCGACAAGAGCGACAATGACGCTTTCTGGCGCGGCGGCCTCATCGGCTGGGATGATCTGGACGCTGGTCGGGACGTGGTGCGCGCCGTCAACGACGGCATCGTGGCCGCCCTCCGTGACAGTCTGAGGCAGCATCGCACCCGTACCGTCGTGGTCGAGCACCGGCCGGGCGCCGGCGGCACCACCGCGGCCCTGCGCGCCGCCTGGGACCTGCACCAGGAGTATCCGGTGGCGGTGCTCCCGCACGGCGCACCGATCGGGCCGTCGCGCGTCCCGCTCGTCGCCGACCGACTGCATCTGCTGTACACCATCACGCAGTTGCCGGTGCTGCTGGTCGCTGAGGCGGGCGACCTGAGCGAGTCCTACCGGGAGGTGCTGTACCGCGAGTCGGCCAGGCGCAACACCCCGCTGACCATTCTCTACGTCAGGCGGGGGGTCGCTCAGTCAAACCGGACCGCCCTTCAAGTGTCGGAGCCGCTGGAACCGGCGGAGACCGCCGAGTTCTTCGGCCGCTACTCCGCGCTGACGAACGACCAGCATCGGATCGACGAGCTGCGGCTGCTGGGCACCAAGCACTACGAGCACTACCGCACGCCCTTCTTCTACGGCCTCGTCACCTTCGAGCGGGAGTTCACCAAGCTCTCCACCTACGTGCGCACCCATCTCGACCATGTACGCGGCCGAGCGCGCGAGGTCATGCAGTACCTCGCCCTGGCCACCATCTACTCCAACACCGGGTTGCAGCGGGAGCTGGTGCAGAAGCTGATGCACGTCTCCACACCGTCGGCAGAGCTCGACCTCTCCGATGTGCTGGGCCCGGAAGCGGCACGGCTGGTGGCGGTGCGCAACGGCCGGGTACGCCTCCAGCATCAGCTCCTGGCCGAACAGGTACTGGCCGAACTCCTCAACGACGACCGGTGGAAGCAGCATCTCAAGGAGGTGTCGATCGACTTCATCCAGGCTCTGGCGATCACCACCGACGTGGCCGCGGACCCGGTGCGGGTGCTGCTCCGCCAGATGTTCGTGGACCGGCAGGGCGGCACTGCGGACGGGATCGAGGATCGGCGGAAGTTCGCCCCGTTGATCGAGCAGCTTGATCTCAACTCCGCCCACCAGGTGCTCAAGTCCCTCACCGAGCACGTGCCCGACGAGCCGCACTTCTGGAACCACCTGGGCCGACACCAGATGTACCGCCTCAACCGGGAGCTCGACAAAGCAGAGGAGTACGTCACGCGGGCGGTGGACCTGGCGGAGTGGGATTTCCTGCATCACCACACCCTCGGTCTCGCGCGCCGCAGCCGGATGCGCCAAGCGCTGCGCGGCGCCAAGCGGCGCGGGGTTCAGTCGGTGATGGCCGTCGCCGACCGATGGTTCGCGCAGACCGTCGAGTGCTTCGCCACCACCCGGAAACTCAATCCGGAGAACATCTATGGTTACGTCACCCATGTGCAGGCCATCGTCGACGTCGCCAAGGCCATCAAGGACGCGGCACGGGTCTCGTCCATCGCGGAACTCAGCTCCGACGCGAGCGAGTGGGTCGCGGAGAACGTGGCCGAGGCCAACTTCCTGCTGAACGAGGCCGCCCAACTGTACGGGACTCTGGACCAGCACGACGACTACTTGGTGCGGTGCCAGGCGGACATCAAGCGGCTGTACGGAGACCTCGACTCGGTGGTCGAGCTGTGGGAGCTCGCCGTCGCCGGCGACCGCAGCACACCCATGATGCAGCGGGCGCTCGCTCAGGCGTACTACGTACGCGGCGGCCGTAGCTGGCGGGAACTGGACGCCGCCGAGCTGGCCCGTATCGTGGAGCTGGCCCGGCAGAACCTCTCCAGAACGGGCTGCAAGGAGGAGGACTACCGGCTCTGGTTCGAAGCGTACAAGCTCCTGCCAGAGTTCGACATCGACGAGGCGCTCTCCCAGCTCCAACTCTGGGCGGACCGGTTCCCCTCGTGGCGCGCCCACTACTACCGGTACTGCCTCTTCTTCCACCTCTGGTTCACGGGGCGCAGCAACGACGTGGAGGCTTTCCGCGTGGAGCAGCAGCAGGCCGAGAAGTACGTGGTGGGCCGCTCCAACCGCTCCTATCTGTGGCTGTCCGCCGGCCCCGAGTGGTATCCGCTGATCGCCGACAGCGACCTGGGCGAATGGAGCCGCCGGGACATGTTCTGGACGAACACCACGCATCTGCAGCGGGTGAACGGCGTCATCGACCTCATCCGCGGGCCCCAGGCGGGCACCATCCAACTCGAAGGCGCGGTCACCGCCTTCTTCGTCCCCTCCCGGGGCAAGTTCCTTCCGGAGAGCGACGAGAACACCCCGGTCAACTTCTTCCTCGGCCTCAGCCCCGAGGGGCCCCGCGCGTGGGACGTCAGACGGGGGCACGTCGATCACGCCCTGCGGGCACGGCAGACGGTGTCGACAGGCCCGGTTCGCACGCTCGCCGCCCGGCAGCCCGTGTACCTGGCGCCCGCCCAAGTCGCGGCGCAGGCTGCCACGCTCACCCGGCAGCGCAAGCTTGATTTCTGCATCTCCCTGCTGGAGGCATGGCAGACGGTCGGCGACACACCCCGGCTGTCCCGGCTCACCCAGCGGGTCAGCGCCCGCTTCCGGTACGACGGCGCGGACGCCGCCGAACTCCTCGCCGAGTCGGGCCGGGTCTACTTCGACGCCGACGACAACGATCCTCTCGTCCAAATGCTCCGCGGCCCGGGCCAACCGGTCGGGTCGACACCGGCCGGCCATGGGCAGTCCTCCGACGGCCGGCAGGAGCTGGGCCGCATCACTTTCGTCAATGCGACCCAGGGGCACGGCATCGTTGAACTGGTGAACCACGGGTGGGCGCGCTTCACGACCGGCGATGTCCGGACGCCGCTTGTGGACGGTCCGGTCCGCGGCCAGATCGTACGGGCGGTCATGGTGGAGATGGACCGCAACGGTGGGCGCAACGCGCGGGGCCTGGAGCTGTTGCCCCTTACGGCCACGCTGGTGGGCACCGAGGTGGTGGACGCGGAGCAGCTCCGCGGGCGCGTCGAGACCGACCTGCGGTACGAGGTCGAGGAGCGGCTTGCGCAGAGCGTGCGCGCGGTGCCGACGCGGGAACTCGAGGATTGGCTGGAGGAAAGGTTCAAGGGCTGCCAGCCGCTCGCGCGCCGTCTCGGGCTGCCGTCCCTGGAGCGGTTGTGGGCCGAGCTGGACTGGCTGAAGCAGAGCGGGCCCCCCGGCAACAGGATGCTGAGCCTGACCAGCGGGAGGGTGTTCGGGCGCATCCCGGACGGCCGTGCGAAGGATGCGGGGCAGGACAGACGCGCCGATGAGCGGGACGACTTCGGCACGGCGTTGGATTCCGTGGTCGCCGCGCTCCAACAAGTCGACAAGGGCAAGGCGCCCACGTTCTACAGGGTGAAGAACGGGCTCGTGAAGCATTTGAAGAGCAGGTACGACGCCGTAGTCGGCGGTTCCCTGCAGAGGCGGATAGAACGGCAACCGGGGTGGGAACTGCGGGAACTCAAGCCGGGTGTGCAGTTGGTCCACCGAGCCAGTGCTCCCGCGCCGCCCGCCAACACGTCGGAGCCCTTCACCACCGCGCTCGCCCACATCGTGGACGAACTCGCCGGGCAGGGAAAGCCCCCCAACCTCCAGACGATCGGGTCGAACCTTCGATCACGACTCGGCGACGCGTACGCGAACGTCGTCGGCTCCTCGTTGAAGAAGCGGATCGAACGTGAACCCGGTTGGTGGTTGGAGGAGATCCGTCCCGGCGTGCACCTGGCCCATCGAGCCGGCGCTCCCGGGACGGCGCAGCGCCCGGCGGCGGAGGTGGATGTCGCGGCGGACCTGAACACCCTGATCGGAGAGTTGCTGACGCGTGACGGCGAGGCTCGTCTCACCGACCTCGGGAACGCGTTGCGGGAGCGGTGGGGACCTGAGACCTACCAGGCGGTGACCGTCGGCCGCACGCTCCGTCGGTTGGCCGAGGCGTACGGCTGGGAGGCCTACTGCCCGAGGCCGGACACCTGGGCTCTGCGTGCCCGCGACGCCCAGCCCTCCGACGGGGAGGGATGAGCTGTGGCGGACGACGAGGCGACTGCGGTCGCCGCGCTCCTGGAGGCCGTGGCCGAACATGCCGGGCCTCCGGTCCCGCTGTCCGAGCTCTGTCGACGGGCGGGCCTGAGCGGACCGGCTGCCGAGACCGCACCGCCGATGGTGCTGGTGCTGCTGCGTGCGTTCGGCGTCCTGCGGTCCGAGCACGAATCGGCGGGCGGTCAGGACGGCGTGGTCGCGGTCAGCCCGCAAGCGCGCTATTTCCTGCACAGCCTTGCCTCCTATGTGCGGACGGGCCGTTCCATCCTGGACCAACTGGGAACGGCCGGGAACGGCCGAGCCGCCGTACACCAGCCGCCAGGTGCTGTCCGGACCGCAGTTCCTCCACCTGGTGGAGGAGCGGCGGCTGGCCCTCGATCCCGACGCCGCACCGCTACGCCGCACCGAGGTCGTCCAGGTGGTGGTCAAGTGCCGCCTCCGGGGCCGCGGTGGCCGGGCCCAGTACCTGCTGCTGTACGACGATCGAGCCCGGCAGTACCAATTGCCGGGCGGCCACATCCGTGCCTCGGACACTGATGCCCGTGCCGCGGCCGTCCGGGAACTGGAGGAGGAGCTGCCGGGCTATGACCACACTGCGGGTCGGGACGAGCTGAAGGAACTCGGTACGGTCTCCGTTGTCCAACTCTCCCCGGACGTTCGGCGCGGTTACGGAGTACCAGGTCGTACTCTTCCGACTCGAGTCGAAGGCCCGGTCGATACCAGTGGGCCCTGGCGGACGCTGGGTGCCCGAGGATGCCCTGCTCGACCGGGCGACCTCACTCGACGGCACCACCCTGAACGTCACCGCCCTGGAGCGACTCGACCAGTCGCTCCCCGGGGGCCTCCGCGGCCTGCCGTGGAGTCTGCCGGACGTCCAGCGCAGATCGCTGCGCGACGTGGTCCGGGACAGACCGTGGGAGGCGGTCGGCCTGGTCATCGGGATCCTCGGCCTCATCCTGTCCGTCATCCCGCTCGTGGGTTAGGAGTCTCCGGCGGCGCGGGCTGTGTCGTGTCGTGACGGCCGTCGTGGGCTGCGCTATGCCGGGAGGATGACGTATACCGATGGCGGTGGTCTTCCCGCGCTGCGCCGACGGACTTCTCACCCCCTTCGGTTCACCTCCGTCACCCCGTCCGGCCCCGGCCGCCGCGGCAGCCAGGGCTCCCTGCGCCACCCCCACGCCCTGGCACGCGCGCTCGCCGACCACGGCGTGATCGCTGACATGCGCGCCCCGACCTGCTGCGCTTCGGCTTCAACTCGCTCTGCACCACCCACGGGGAACTGCTCACCGCGGCGCGGCGCCTTCGGGGCATCGCCGCCGGGGCCGCGTACGACCCGACGCCGCGGAGGCCGTGACCGGTGACGGGACACCACTTTCGCCGCCTCAGCGCCAACGTGTGACGGTTCCCCGAGCCGGTTGTCATCGAGGGTCCGGGCCCGGGCAGTGGCCGGTTCGCCGACGAGGCCGTGTCGTTGGACCGGCCGAGCGACCGCATCGTCATCGTGCGAACCTGGGACGAGCCCCTGGCCGCCCCGTGCGTTCTCGTCCCAGCGGTGGCGGCCGCCAGGGACACTGAAGGGAAGCTCAGGGGCTGTCCGTTGGTTACAGCCCGACCGGATCGAGGTAGGTGGCCGGGTGGGTGGCGCCGTCCTGCTTGAGGATCTGGCCGCCGAACGGCCACTGCAGGGTGAAGTGCTCCGTCTCGCTCGGCGGGGTGACCAGGAATGTGGCCGGAACGAACTTCTCGTTCCGCGGCGTGGACTTGGCCACCGGGAGCAGGGTGATGCTGAAGTCCACCGTGTCCCCCTGCTGCAGGGTCATCTTTACGGGCTTCTTGGAGGAGCGCGCCAGCGACCAGGTGCCGTCGGTCTGCTGAGCGCCGGTCATGTCGACGCCGGCGAAGCCGGACAGGGTGCAGGTGCGCTTGCTCCGGTTGGTGAACCAGACGTACGCCTGGGTCTGCTTCTCGGTCTGCCCCATCTCCGGCTTCGCGTCCTCCCCCGTGGCGAAGCCGGCCTTCAGGTCGGTGGTGTGGCAGCGGGTCGGCTCGGCCTTGGCGGGGGCGGCCGAGGCCGGGACGGCCGCGGCGGCAGTGCCGGCGACGACGACGGCGGCAAGGGCCACGGCGGTCAGCTTGCTCTTCATGAAGTTCGGGTTCCCCTCGAATACGAACCGGCGCGCGAGGTCACTGCGCGCTTACACATCTGGAGACGCGCACCGCCCGGGAATGGTTCGGTGTGCCGGAGACCCTGTTTCCGTCCGCCGGGCTCCCGATCGGCGTCCACGGGGCCGGACAGCGGATGCGCGCCACTTCCGAGTCACCCCGGGCGGCGGTCGTTCCGGCGGTCAGCCGCATATGTGCAGCCCGAAACCCGTACGGCCCGCGGGCTCCAGTCCCTCCTTCAGGTGCAGCGAGGGGATCTCGTAGTCGCCGAAGTTCTGCCGCCGGAACGCGATCGGCTCGGTCGACTCCCGGGTGAGCAGGCGCTGCTCCCAAGCCTTGGCGGCGTCCGGGAAGTCCTCGCCGGTCATCCGGTCGGCGCCGTACAGCACGAACGGTGGCACCACCTCGATGCCCGGGTAGTAGAGGATGCCGTGGTGGATCGGGAACAGCAGGTCGTCCGCGGCCCCCGGCAGCCCCGCCGAGGACGGGCTGCGCCTGCTCGCGGGCTTGGGTGCGGGCGCCGGCTGCTTGGCCGGCCGTCCCATGTAGCCTTCACGCACTTCCCTACCGAGCCTGGCGGCGGCTTATCGCGACGTTTCGCACAGGCGCACGGCGAGCGCGGCGATGTCGTCGTCGAGGCGTCCCCTGCTGTAGCGGAGGAGGTCGCGATGGAGAGCCGTGAGCAGCTCTTGGGGCGGCGCCGGGGGCTGTCGGCGCAACCAGGCCGTCAGCGGGAAGAACTCACCGTCGTGGGCGCGGGCCTCGGCGACCCCGTCGGTATAGAGAAGCAGCAGGTCGCCGGGGGCGAAGTCGAAGGTGTCGACGGTGTAGTGGTCGCCGATCAGCTCAGCGAGATTGAGCAGTGGCGAGGGGGTGGTGGGCTCGAGGGCACGGACTTCCCCGTGGTTCAGGAACAGCGGCGGGGGGTGTCCGCAGTTGAGGATCTCGATATGCCTGCCCCCGTGCGGGATCTCGACGAGAAGGGCGGTGGCGAAGCGCTCCATCGGCCCCTCGGGGGGAAACGAGGCGTTGTAACGGGTGCTGCCGGCGTCCAGCCGTCGCGCGACGCTGACCATGTCAGCCTCGTCGTGGGCCGCCTCCCGGAAGGCGTTGACGATCGCCGCGGCTGCCCCCACGGCCGGCAGGCCCTTGCCCCGCACATCACCGATGAGCAGCCTGACCCCCCAGCGCGTGTCGACCACCTCGTAGAAGTCCCCGCCGATACGGGCCTCCGCCGCGGCCGCGAGATACAGCGACTCGATCTCGACGCTCCCGAAGCGGCGCGGCAGGGGACTCAGCACCACCTGCTGCGCCGCGTCGGCGACGAGGCGCACCTGGAAGAGGGTCCGCTCCCGCTGGAGCCGGATGTGACTTCCGTACGCGGCCGCCACGGTGACCGCGATGATCCCCCCGGCCGTCCACCACGTCCCCAGGCCGGGGAACACGAGGCTGAGGCCGATCATCAGGAAAAGGCAGACCGTCCCCAGCAGGACGGTGGGGAGCACCGGCCACATCGCGGCGGCGAGGGCCGGAGCCGCGGGCAGGAGGCGGCTGAAGGCCATTTGCGGGGGTGTGGCGTATGCCAGGCTGGCGATGACGACGGTCAGGATGACCGGCGACAGCCGCACAAAGCTTCCCCGGCCGTAGCTGCCGAGGAGACGTGGCCATCCAGACTCGATCACTTTCATAGAATATCCGGGCAATAGGGACATAGCGTTCCGACGGATCGGAGTCGAACGTCCATTTGATTCCGGACGGCCGGCAGCGCCCTACGCCACTGCTCGCCCCCCGACCCACGTCACCGACGGCCTCGGCCCGGACGGCGGCGGCGACGGTTCGATGAAGTGGTCCCTCCGGCGCATCGGTCGACGCGGCGGCGTCAACGCGGAATCACCCAGTTCGGCATCCAGGTCCCGGCGGCGTCGCGGCCGGGCGTCGCGGCGGCGAGGTGGGCGCGGAGGGTGGCCAGCGCCGGGTGGGGGTTGTCGCGGTGCCAGAGGAGCGAGTGCGGGTAGACGGGCGTCGGGTCGGTCACCGGGATGCGGCGCAGGCCGTGGCCCGCGGGCCAGACGAGGCGGGTCTGCTCACCCATGAAGGTGGCGAGGGCGGGGGTGTCGGCGATGGTGTCGAGGAGCGCGTCGGAGCCGAAGTTGGGGCCGGTGGCCTCGATGGTGAGACCGAACTCGGCGACGAGGTCGTCGTAGTAGGCCGCCCACTCGGTGCCGGGGACGATGCCGGGCATCCAGATGCGGTGGCCGACGAGCTGGGCGACGGTGACCGACCGGGCGTCCGCCAGCGCGTGGGCGGGGCCGGTGAGGAGCTGGAGCGGCTCGTCGAGCACCCGGACGGACTCGATGTCCTCGGGCAGGGGCCGGCCGGGCACGGCGACGGCGCGGAAGGAGGCGTCGATCGCACCGGAGCGGATGGCGGCGACGGCCGTCTCGATGTCGAACAGCATCATCACGTCGAGGTCGATGGCGGGGTGCGCGCGGTGGAAGCCGCGCATCAGGCCCGACGCCGCGACGCGCGAGGCGATCACGTCGACGCGCAACGGGCGGTGGCCGGTGCGCACGGACGCGACCGCGCGTTCGGCGACGCGCAGCAGCTCGCGCGCGTGGGGCAGGAACGCCTGCCCGTCGATGGTCAGCTCGGCGCCGCGCGGGGTGCGGGTGAACAGCCGCACCCCGAGGTCGCGTTCCAGCGCGGCGATGCGCTTGGAGACGGCCTGCTGGGTGACCGCCAGCTCGACGGCGGCCTCCTGGAACTGTCCCGCGTCGGCGGCGGCGACGAAGGTCCGGACGGTGTCGAGGTCCATACCGACACCCTAGGGCCACAACCACTGGTTGTGACCGACGGCTGTGTGGTTGTTTGATCGCAGGCCACGGCGGTCGCTTTGATGCTTCCGATCACGAAACGGTTGTGCGACGAGTGGCTAGGGGCGCCGAGCGTGAGAAGCGGGTACCGGACGGGACATCGGCTGGGGCGACGGTTCGGATGGCTCTGGGGGGCGTACGGAACCAGCGCGCTCGGCACGTGGCTCGCCTTCGGCGCGTTCCCGCTGATCGCCATCCGGGTGCTGCACGCCGGACCGGCCGAGGTCGCCGCGCTCTCCTCCGTGGCAGCCGCGGTGGGCGCTGCCGTGGCGGTGCCGCTCGGCCCGTGGGTGGAGTTCCGCCGCAAGCGGCCGGTGCTGATCACGATGGACCTGTCGCGGTTCGTGGCGCTGCTCACCATCCCCGCCGCGTACGCGCTCGGTGTGCTCACCTTCCTTCAGCTCCTGCTGGTCTCGGTCGTCGTCGCGGCGGCCGACATCACCTTCCGCGCCGCCTCCGGCGCGTACCTGAAGACGCTGCTGCCGGCCGAGGACCTGCTCGTCGCCAACGTCCGCTTCGAATCCACGGCCTGGACGACCACGATCATCGGACCACCACTGGGCGGCGCGGCGATCGGGCTCCTCGGTCCGCTGGCGACGGTGGTGGCCGACGCGGTCAGCTACCTGCTCTCGGCCCTGGGCATCCGCGCGACGGGCGGGGAGGAGCCGCCGCCCGAGCGCCGGGAGGCCGCGCGCATGCGGGCCGGAGACCTGCTCGACGGCTGGCGGTACATCCTCACCGACGCGACGCTGCGTCCGCTGTTCTTCAACACCGCGCTGTTCAATGGCCTGTTGATGGCCACCCAGCCGTTGCTGGCCGTCCTGATGATCGGCCGGCTCGGTTTCGCGCCGTGGCAGTACGGTCTCGCCTTCGCCGCGCCCTCGGTCGGCGGACTGCTCGGTTCTCGGCTGGCCCGGCCGCTCGTCACCCGGTTCGGGCAGCACCGGATCCTGGTCCTGGTCGGGGCCCTGCGCGCGCTCTGGCCCGTAGGCCTGGCCTTCCTGGGGCCGGGCACCGGCGGGCTGCTGCTGGTGATGGGCGTCGAACTCGGGCTCATCTTCTGCTGCGGGGTCTTCAACCCCGTGTACGCCACCTACCGCCTCGAACGCACCCCGACCGACCGGGCCGCCCGCACACTGTCCGCCTGGGCGGTGACGACCAAGGCCTCGACCGCGCTGCTGACGGCCGTCTGGGGTGTGCTGGGCGGCCTGCTCGGTCCGCGTACGGCCATCGGCCTGGCCGGCGTGCTCCTGCTGGCGACCCCGCTGCTGCTCCCCCGCCGCACGGCAGCGCCTCCCGCCGAACCGGAGCCGGCACCGGCGCACGCCCCGGCACGTGCTCGGCGCGCGCACCCCTGAGAGGTCGGGCTCCTGCCCGCCGGCCGAGCCGAGGCGGGCGTCGGTCAGCAGGCGCGGACGTGGGGTCGGGATCGACCGGGCCGGTCACGGCTACGCCCCGTCGGGCAGTCCGCCGCTGTCGAAATAGACCACCAGCGTCCGTTCCGGCTGCTCGGCCAGGTGGAACGCGGTGTACACGTAGTCGATCGCTCCCCGCCGCGGATGCCGCAGCCGTTTCCGACCGCTGTGCCGGGCCTGCACCTCGTACCGGGGCCACCAGTCCCGCACCTCCGGGCTGCCCTCGTTCAGCTCCTCGATCAGCCGGGTGTACCGCGCGTCGCCGGTGTGGCGTGCGGCCAGCGTCCGTAGCCGGGCGAGCAGGCCGCGGGCCTCGGGTTCCCAGTCGAGCAGCACCTCCCGGGCCACCGGTTCGAGGAACACCCAGCGGACGAAGTTGGCCGGCCGGTCCGCCCCGGTGATGAGCTTCGGGAACAGTTCGCGGGCCGCCTGGTTGTGGCCGAGGACGTCGTAGGTGCCGTCGATGATGTAGGCCGGGTGCGGCTGGAGCAACAGGGGGACGGCTCCGGCCCCGGCCGTCAGTGGCTCGCGTTCCCCGGCTTCGGCCGCAGGCGCGTGACCGGCGAGCCGGAGGAGATGGTCACGCTCGTGACGGTCGAGCCGCAGCGCCGTGGCGAGTGCGTTCAGCACCTGTTCGGAGGCGCGGATCTCCCGCCCCTGCTCCAGGTACGTGTACCAGGTGGCGCTGATTCCGGCCAGCAGCGCCAGCTCCTCCCGGCGAAGCCCCGGGGTCCGGCGGCGGCCGGTCCGGGGCAGGCCCACCTCGTCCGGGGTCAGGCGCTCTCTCCGGCTGCGCAGAAACGCACCGAGCTGACGGTGTCGGTCGCTTCGGCCCGGCTGCGTGGGCATGTCGGATAGCACCCCTGGTTCCAGGATAAGTACGGTCTGGATACCAGGCTACGGCTCCTGAAGACTGGCGAGCGAGCACAAGGCCACGGCGCCGCCGACGGCCTCTCAGGGTCGCACCGGCACCCGGCCGTCCAGTGCGCGGCGACTTGCGCACGCTCCACTCGGAGCCGCTGCCGCCCCCTACCCCAGGCCCGGTGCCGAGGAGGAAAGAGGACGACTTCATGTCCGGGATCAAGGGCAAAGTGGTGGCTGTCACGGGAGCCGGCAGCGGCATCGGTGAGGCGACCGCGTTGCTGCTCGCCGAACGCGGCGCGCGGCTCGTCCTGGGCGCGCGCCGGTCCGAGCGGCTGGCGGAACTGGTGACCCGGATCGAGAGGGCGGGTGGCACAGCCGTACAGATCCGTACCGACGTGACCCGGCGGGACGACCTGCACGCTCTGGTCGCGCTGGCCGGTGAGCGGTTCGGCCGGCTGGACGTGCTCGTCAGCAACGCGGGAGTCGGCACGATCTCGCCGCTCGACGATCTGCGCGTCGAAGAGTGGGATCACATGGTCGACGTCAACGTGAAGGGTCTGCTGCACGCGATCGGCGCGGCGCTGCCGGTCTTCCGGGCACAGGGCGCCGGGCAGTTCATCACCATCGCCTCCACGGCCGCGTTTCGCATCGTGCCGGCGATGGCGGTCTACGCCGGCACCAAGTTCGCGGTCCGGGCGATCTGCGAGGGGCTGCGCCAGGAAGCCGGCCGCTCGCTGCGGGTGACCACCGTCTCCCCCGGGCCGACGGTGACCGATTTCGCCGAGGCGTCGACCAACAGCCAGGTCAGAGCCGAGATCACAAGGATGCGGGACCACATCGCGATCCGGCCCGACGCGATCGCCCGGGCCATCGCCTTCGCGATCGAGCAACCCGCCGAGGTCGACGTCAGCGAGATCGTCGTACGGCCCACGGCCCAGAGCTGACCTCCCCGGCCCTACCGGTGCGGATCACGCCTACGACGGGGCTGCACCACGGATCGCATGGCGCACGGACCCACCGTTCGGGTCCTGACGCCGACGGCGGAGCCCCGCGCGGCGGCGTGGGGTGGCGTTCCTCGGTGCCGTCAGGGCCGTTCGGACCAGATGTCGCAGTGGTGGCCCGTGTCCGGCCGGGTCGGGCCGGTGTGGTCCGGCAGCAGGGTCTGTACGCCGGTCCGTGGCCAGCGGGGCGCACCGTCGCCGTTGGGGTCGCCCGAGCGGGCGAAGCGCGTCCAGTAGCCGGTCATCGTGTCGGACAGACGTCTTTGGGGTTCCGTCAGGGCGCGGGGTCTGCCGCCCAGGTCGAACAGGTACGGGAGTTCGGTGGTGTGGGTGGCGGCGAGCGGGAACGGCGGCTCGGTCGTCGTGGGGCGCGGCGCGTCCGGATCGGAGAACTCGTAGCGCCACACGGGCATCCGGCCGGCGAGGCGCCGGGCCGTGCTCGCGGTCGGGCAGGCGTAGTTCGAGTCGCCGATGACGGCGCCGAACACCGGACCCGCGCTGTCGGCCGTGACGGGGTAGGCGTGGACGACCTCCGGGGTGCGTGCCGGGTCGGGGAGGTAGCTGCCGACGACGTCCGGCCAGGTCGTAGGAGTGATGACGGTGCCCGCCCGCATGATGCCCGCGGCCCAGATGTTCCCCTCGTCGTGGTTGCTGCCGAGCAGGACCGGCATCCGCCGCATGTCCCCCGTGGCGAGCGCGGCGGCGGGATCACGCGGCAGCAAGGGCGTGCCATGGGCGGGGTGCTGGTCGATCCCCTGGTGCGCGAGCAACTGCGAGGGCGACACCTCGCGCAGGCAGGCGAGCGGATGCGCCACCTCGGCGCAGCCCACGTCCGCGGTGAGTTCGGCACCGGCTTCCTCGGCCGTGGCGCGCGGGTACGCGGAGGGCGCGAAGGGCTGCTCGGGCCGCCCGGAACACGGTCCGCTCTCGATGACCGCCCGGTGGAAGAGCCCCGCCGCCGACGGAGAGGCGAGCTGGGCGCAGACGCTGTAGGCCCCTGCGGACTGGCCCGCCAGGGTGACGTTGCCGGGATCGCCGCCGAAGGCCGCGATCCCGGCCCGGACGTAGCGGAGCGCCGCCTGCTGGTCGGCGAGGCCGAACGTGCCGGAACCGGCGAGGCCCGGCCGGGCGAGGAACCCCAGTGCTCCGAGGCGGTAGTCGACGGTGACGACCACGACGTGGCCGCGTACGGCCATCCGGTGGGCGTCGTAGGAGCTGCCGGCCCCGGTGGTGAAGCCGCCGCCGTGCAGCCACACGACGACCGGCTGGGGACGGGCGACGGTGGCGGTGTCCGGTACGGTCACGTCGAGGTACAGACAGTCCTCGGCCGTGCTGCCGCCGCGGACCTCGCCGTCGGGCTGGGCGCACGCGGGCGCCGGGTGCCGTGCGTCCCGTACTCCCGTCCAGGGCGACGGCGGCCGGGGCGCGGTCCAGCGCAGCGCGCCCACCGGCGGCGCCGCGTACGGGATGCCTTCGAAGGTCCGGTAGCCGTCGCGGACGCTGCCGCGTACGGCGCCGTCCCGGGTGTGCACCACCGCCGGCGCGGTCGGTGCCGCCGTCACGGGCAGGGGGGCGAACACGGCCAGCGCGCTCGTGAGGACCACCGCCAGAGAGCGCATGTCAGCCTCCGCCCATCCCGCCCCGCGCGGCCACCAGCGTCATACCGAGGCCGCCGACCGCCTTGCCGAGACCGGGGGCCACGGCACCGAGGCGTCCCGTCAGCTCCTCGATGCGGTCCTTGCGGACGCGGGCGTCCGAGCGGGAGACGACGGACCGGATGCCGCCGGCCGCGGCCAGGGCCACCAGCGCGGCGTCGGCGGGCGCGATCCGCGCGGTGGCCCCGGTGCCGTGCAGCAGCCCGGTCACCGTGGCCCGGAGCGCGGTGACGGCCGAGATGTCCGTGACCGTGACCGCGCGCCGGGACCGGCCGAGGGACCTCTTCTCCTCGACGGTCAGCACGCCCTGGGCGACGAGCCGGTCCTCTACCGCGTGCAGCGTCTCCTTGCGGTCGTGCCTGATCCAGGAGATCCAGTCGCGCCGGTCGCTCGCGACGCGGTCGAGCGTCAGGTCGAGGACCGGGTCTCCGGCCGGCCCCGGCGACGCGACCAGCGCATCGCCGTCGGAGTCGACGAGGTTCCCCCGGATCGCCAGCTCGGCCAGGACGGCGGCCCGGAGCAGGAATCCGGTTCGGGTGCGGTCGTAGAGGTCGTCGGCGGAGGTGTCGTAGGCCGTGAGGTACATCCGGCAGTACAGAGGCTGCGTCATGACGGCGACGCTACGGTGATCACGACCGGGCGTGATCCGTCCAGCGGGTGGAACTCCCCTGGGTACAAGGGATGAGCGGGCCGGACACTCATCCTGAAGGATGAGCCGGGCGGACCTGTGCGGTGCCGGGTGTCAGAGGTCGCGTGGTCGTACGATCCGGTGGTCGTACGCGGCGACCGCGGCCTGTACCCGGTCCCGCAGCCCCAGTTTGCGCAGCACCGCCGAGACATGGCTCTTGACGGTCGCCTCCGACAGGCTCAGATGTCGGGCGATCTCCGCGTTCGACAGTGCCTGCCCGATCAGGGCGAGGACCTCCAGCTCGCGTGCCGAGAGTTCGGACAGCGCGGCGGGTGTCGGCAGTTGGGCCGGACCGGTGGACGCGAAGCGGTCGAGCATGCGCCGCGTCACGCTGGGGGCGAGCAGCGCGTCACCGCGGGCGACGACCCGGATGGCATCGGCGAGTTCCACGGGCCGGATGTCCTTGAGCAGGAAGCCGCTGGCACCCGCGCGCAGCGCTGTCAGTACGTGCTCGTCCAGGTCGAACGTGGTGACGACGAGGACCCGGGTCGTACTGCCCGACGCGATGATCTCGCGCGTGGCGTCGATGCCGTCCATCACGGGCATCCGGACATCCATCAGGACGACGTCCGGGCGGAGCTGCCGGACCAGCCGCACCGCGTGTCGTCCGTCGGCCGCCTCGCCGACGACCTCCAGGTCGTCACGCGCGTCGATGATCATGCGGAATCCGCCCCGGACCAGCGTCTGGTCGTCGGCCACCACCACCCGGATCGTCACGGTCCGCAGCCTATCGGCAGCTTGGCACGCACCTCGAAACCGCCGTCCGTCCCGGGCCCCGCCTCGAGGGTGCCGCCGAGCAGGGCCACCCTCTCGCGCATGCCGAGGAGGCCGCGCCCGGCTCCGGGGGACCGGACCGCTCGGGCCGGGGGCCGCCCGTCGTCCGTCACGGTGAGGTGCACGGTCGAGGCGTCGTAGCGCACGCGGATGCTCACGCGGGTGGCCCGGGCGTGACGCAGGGTGTTCGTCAGCGCCTCCTGCACGATGCGGTACCCCGCGAGGTCCACCGCGGCGGCCGGGGCGCGCGTGCGCTCCCCCGACGTCAGGTCGACGACGAGACCGGAGGCGCGGGTGTTCGCCGCCAGTTCCTCCAGGTCCGTGAGCCCGCGCGGGGGCCTGCGCCCGTCGTCGCCGTCAGGTGGGGGCTCGGCGCGCAGAAGCAGGCGCAGCTCGCTCAGCGCGGACCGGCCCGCGCCGTCGATGGCGCGCAGCGCCTGGCGTGCCCGCTCCGGGTCCCGCTCGAAGACATCCTCGGCGGCGCTCGCCTGGATCACCATGACGGACACGGTGTGCGCCACCACATCGTGGACCTCGCGGGCGATCCTGGCGCGTTCCTCCGCCGCGGCCCGATGGGTCTGCGCGACGAGACGCTCGTGCTGGGCCCGGCGCCACTGGCCACCGGTCCAGGCCAGCGTGACGGCCAGCAGGTACGCCGCCAGGCCCAGCGCTCCGCCGCCGGCGAACGCGCCCGGCGCGAGCGCCAGCAGGCCGAGCAGCCACCACCGCGAGACCCGTGGGGGCGACTGCGACGACAGGACGCTCAGCGCGATCTGGGCCGCCAGCAGCGCGCCGGTCAGGCTCACCGCGGGAAGCGCCAGCCAGAGCCCGACGCCGGTCAGCGCGGTGACGGCGAGGACGGTCCGTGGACGGCGGACCACCCACCACAGCGCCGCGACCTGGAGCGCCGCGAGCAGGAGCGCGGCGGCGGACCGCCACGGGCCGTGTTCCTCGGTGCCCGCGACGACGGCCGCGGGCACCACCACGCCGAGCACGAGCACCGCCGAACCGATCCGCAGCGCCCTGACAGCTCGCGCGGACGGAGAGAAGTAGCCGCTGCCGTCCGAACCGGGCCCCTGATCCACATTCTGACGCTACCAATTCCGGCGGGCCCCGGACGCCGGGCGGCCTGGAGCCGGCCCCGGTCGGGACGCGGAAGCCGCCCCGAAGGAGCGCGGCGCCTCGGGCAGCGGTCGCGCCCTTTCGCCGGCGCGGATGTGTTCTGACACCACCGGGCGGAGCGGGCGGGTGCGTCAGGCGGCCAGGTCGTGGAGGCGTCAGGCCGCCGCCGATGAACACCGAGGGCTGGACGATGGGGGCACCGTCGAAGGCGGTGAGGTCCTCGCAGTCGCGGTCGGCGGCAGACCAGTGCGTTCGCCGACCCGGCAAGCACGGCACCGGCGCCGGTGCCGGCCTGACGCGCATGTCGCCCAGGGGTGACAACCGGCACGAACTCGTCACGGTGGCAGCGCGCAACCATCGGTGACGGCGGCAGATCGTACCGGTCGTCATGAACAAGGAGGACGGCGGCCGTGCCGCCGGTCCCCGCGGACGCGACCGTCAGGCCGTTCGCCGCGACGACCGACATATGGGGGAAGAACCGATGTCACACCTGACCCGCGCCCGGCGCGTCCTGGCCGCCGTGGCGGTGGCGGGAACGGCCACCGCCGCACTCCTGGCCGCCGCTCCCGGCGCCTCCGCCGTCGCCCGGGCCGCCTACGACGGCGCCTGCGGTTCCGGCTACACCGTGGTCAACTCCGCACCGGTGGGGGACGAAGCCATCGCCTACCCGACGTGCAGCCGGGGACGAGATCCACGACAACTACGACAACGGCACGTACCGGTCGTACGCGGCCCGCTGTACCTCAGCGCCAAGGGGCAGTTCGTCGACCGGTACGGACGGCTGGACGGCGTGTCGTTCGGCGAGAGCGGCACCAACTGCGGCTGACCCGGCGGCCGTGCCGGGGACGGCGACGGACCTGACCCGGACGGAGGCCGGGCCCGTCGCCGTGCGGTTCCGGGTCAGGGGTACGACAGCACCGTGGAAGGCGTGGTCGACGTGCCGGACGTCGGTGCCCCGGTCTCGTTGATGACGTGCTCGTACTGGCCCTGGCCGCCGAGGGAGACCACGAGCAGGTCGTGGAACCTCACGCCGGAGGTGTTCGGGGCGGCGAAGCCGTGGTGCTGCACGATGCCCGGATCAGCCGTGTAGTTGCGACGCCACACTCAGGGCGCTGGTCGGCCACTGCATCGTGGGCGGACTCCAGTGCGACGCGCGTGGCTCCGACCAGACGCATCCCGAGGCGGGCGCGGCACTCGACCAGAACTACCGGCTTCCGTGACCGTGCCGCCGCCATGAACCCTGATCCGGGGCGGCCCGCTCGCCCGCCCCGCCGCGGCCGGGCCGCCCCGTCCCCACCCGCGAAGAGGACCCCATGACCCCACCCCGCGCCCGCACGCGCCGTCTCCTGGCTCCCCTGACCGCCGGAGTGCTGACCGTCGGCGCCCTGGCAGCACTGCCCGCCACCACCGCGCACGCCGCGGGCAGCGTCGTCAAGGTGGCCGGCACCCAGGGCAACTGGCAGACTGACCGTGGACGGGAAGCCCTACCAGATCAAGGGCCTGACCTGGGGACCGGCCGTCGCCGACGCCGACCGGTATCTGCCCGACCTCCGGTCCATGGGCGTCAACACCATGCGTACCTGGGGCACCGACGCCTCCAGCAAGCCGCTGTTCGACTCCGCCGCGGCCCACGGCATCAAGGTCGTCGCCGGCTTCTGGCTCCAGCCCGGCGGCGGCCCCGGCGCCGGCGGCTGCGTCAACTACCTGACGGACACGACGTACAAGCACCAGGTGCTCGACGAGTTCCCGAAGTGGGTGCAGACGTACAAGGACAACCCGGGCGTCCTGATGTGGGACGTCGGCAACGAGTCCGTGCTCGGCCTCCAGAACTGCTACAGCGGCGACGAACTGGAACGGCAGCGCACCGCGTACACCACACTCGTCAACGACATCACCGAGAAGATCCACGGCATCGACCAGGGCGTGGGGCTGTGTCACGGGGCACAAGGGTGTCGCGCTGGGCGCGACGATGTTCCACTACGGAACGGAGTACGACTTCGGCGGCATCTGGTTCAACCTGCTGCCGGCCGGCCAGAAGCGGCTCTCCTGCTACGCGGTGAAACGGGCCTACGGAGGGGACACCTCGCACGACAACACCCCTCCCGTCATCTCCGACCTCACCGTCGAGGGCGGGGCGGGCAGCGTACAGGCCGGCCGCGACCTGACGCTGTCGGTCAAGGCGAGCGATCCCGACGGCGACCGGGTCGGCCACGGGGTCCTCGACAACAGCAACTATCTCGACGGCAGCAAGCAGTTGGTCTCCCTCCCGTTCACCGACCTGGGCGGCGGCCGGCTGAGGTTCACGGCCCCCGACCGGCCCGGCGTGTGGAAGGTCTACGTCAAGGCCACGGACGGCCACGGCAACGTCGGTGTGGAGACCCGCTCGATCCGAGTCGTGCCGCCGGCGGTGAACGGCACGGACATCGCACTCGGCAAGCCGGCCACCGCGTCCTCCTTCCAGGCCGGTTACGGCGACTGCCCGTGCACCGCCGCGAACGCGGTCGACGGCAAGCTCACCACCCGCTGGGCCAGCGACTGGAGCGACCCGCAGTGGATCCAGGTCGCCCTGGGCGCACGCATCTCGTTCAAGCACGTGCAGTTGGTGTGGGAGTCCTCCTACGCCAAGGCGTACACCGTCCGGACCTCCGACGACGGACGGAACTGGCAGACGCTGCGCACCGTGAGCGACGGCAACGGCGGCGTGGACGACCTCGACGCCAGCGGAACCGGCCGCTACGTCCGTGTCAACGGCACGGCACGCGGCACCGGTTACGGCTACTCACTGTACGAGTTCGGCGTCTACAACTGACATCACGGCAGGACGAGGGGGGCGGGGATGTACGACGAGGACGAGCTGGATCGGCTGATCGACAAACTCACGCTGCGGGCCAAGGTCCGGCTGCTCACCGGTGCCGACACCTGCCGCACGGCGGCGGAGCCGGCCGTCCCGCTGCGCCCGATGGCCATGTCGGACGGCCGAACCCACGTCCGTCATCTTCGACCCCGAACTGGTCGTACGGGACTCCGCGTGAACGCCGGCCTCCTGCCCCGGTACTTCACCCCCACCGACACCCGGCGACTGTCCTTCCTCGCGTCCTGCCGCGCCGACGGACGCTGTCCCACCGACCGGCGCACACGCGGACGCCGGCCGCGCATCGCACCGGCGGGCATCTCGCACGAGGTCACGGCGGTCCCTTGTCGCCGACGGCCGGCGGTGGGGGTTCGCCGAAGCGGACGGAGACTTTTTCGAAGCCCTTGAAGGACTCGGTGGCCGCGTAGGAGCGGTAGGCGCGCAGGTCACCGGTGGCGAGGTGGACGTGGTCGGTGAACGGCGTGAGCAGGCTGCGCGGCCACAGCCGCAGGCTGCGTACGGCGATGATCTCGGCGGTGGCGAGATACACCACGGCGGCGAGGTAGATCCAGGCGAGCAGGCCGAGCACGATGCCGAACATGCCGTAGGTCGCGGTGGCGCCTCGCAGCACGTGCCCGACGTAGTACGAGCCGCCCCACTGCAGTGCCTGCCAGGCGGACGCGGCTCCCAGCGCGGGGCCGTACATCACGCGCAGCGGCAGTCGGCGCCGGGTCATGAGCCGGTAGCTCAGGAGCAGCAGCGCGGCGTTGACCACCACTCCCGCCACGCCGATGGCGACGCGGACCCCGACGGCCAGGCGCGTGCCGAAGATGTCGGCGGCGGACTCCGCCGTGGACAGCGCTGTCGTCAGAACGAGGCCGACCGCGAGCAGCACCAGGAAGGACAGGCCCCTGGCCCGGGAGCGCAGCGGATCGGGCCGGGCGTGCCGCGGTACGGCGAAGATCTTGTTGAGGGCGTGCTGGACCGCCTGGGCGACCCCGAGGGCGCCGTAGAGGCTGCCGATGACACCTACCGCGAGGGCGGCGCCGTTGCCGTGGAAGGAGTGGATGTTGTGCCCGAGCTGGTCCCCGATCACCGGGATCTCGCCGAGCGCCGAGTGGAGTACCGACTGCTGCAACTGCGGGTTGCCGTGCAGGGCGGCGCTGAGGATGGCCACGAGGAACAGCAGGAGCGGGAAGAGGGAGACGAAGCCGTAGTAGGCCAGCAGAGCGGCGAGATAGGCCGCCTGGTCGTCGAAGAACTTGTACACCACCGCGAGCGGCATACCCGCCCACCGGTGCCGTCGCTGATATCGGTCCAACCGGGCCAGCACGTTCATGTGCCCTCCCACACCGTCGGCGGTGTCCGCGCCTCCGCGGACGCCGCAGCATTCCCGTGCCCCTCCCGGGCGATCCCACACCGGCCGGCGTGACCGGCGGCCCTGCTGTTCCTCGTGGACAGAGCCGGGAACGGACTGCCGCCGAGCCGGCGTAAGCCCACGGGCCGGGGTAATCCGGTGCGCATGGCGAATCTGCATCTTCCCGGCCGTGACCACCACGATCACGGCGAGGACCGAGAGCGTGAGGTGCCGGACCCCGAGCAGGCGGGGCCCGGCCCGGAGGTCGAGCGGCGGGCGCCGGACACGCCGACGAAGCTGCCCAAGGGGGCGTGGGTCCGGGTGCTGAAGGGCTCGCTGAAGGAGTTCCAGGACGACGAGCTGAGCGACCGGGCCGCCGCGCTGACGTACTACGGGGTGCTGTCCCTGTTCCCGGCTCTCCTGGTGCTGATCTCGCTGCTGGGCATCACCGGTAAGGCGGCCACCGACACGGTACTGTCCCACCTCAAGCAGCTCGCCCCGGGCTCGGCCCGGGACATCCTCACCCGGGCCGTGGAACAGCTACAGAACCGCGCCGGCACCGGTTCGGTCATGGCGATCGTCGGTGTGGCGATCGCTGTCTGGTCCGCTTCGGGCTACGTCGCCGCCTTCATCCGCGCGGCCAACGCCGTCTACGACATGCCCGAGGGCCGCCCCGTGTGGAAGATCCTCCCCGTGCGTCTCGGTGTGACGGTCGTCCTCATGGTGCTGGCGGTGGTCAGCGCCCTGATCGTGGTGTTCACCGGTGGCCTGGCCCGCCAGGCGGGGGACGCGCTCGGGATCGGGGACAGTGCGCTGACGGTGTGGTCGATCGCGAAGTGGCCGGTGCTGGTGGTCCTGGTCACCGTGATGATCGCGACCCTGTACTGGGCGACGCCGAACGCGAAGGTGAGGGGCTTTCGCTGGGTGACGCCGGGCAGCTTCCTGGCCCTGGTCATCTGGCTGATCGCCTCCACGGGCTTCGCGTTCTACGTGGCCAACTTCGCCTCCTACAACAAGACGTACGGCACCATGGCCGGCGTCATCGTCTTCCTGGTGTGGCTGTGGATCAGCAACCTGGCCGTCCTTCTGGGCCTGGAGTTCGACGCCGAGACGGCACGGCAGCGGGCGATCGCCGGCGGGCACCCGCCGCGGGCCGAGCCGTACGCCGAACCGCGTGACACCCGCAAGTGGGACGAGCAGGACCTGCGCCGGCTGGACGATGCCTGACCGGTCCGCGCCCTGCGCCCCGACCTGCGGTGTGGTCGTCCGGTGGTTCAGGTGGCGATGGTGGCCAGTCCGGCGATGCCGACGAGATAGACGACGACGGCGGTGATGCTGTCGATGCCCATCCGCGCGTACTGGCGGCGGGGACGGAAGACGAGTCCGGTCATGTAGATGACGGTGAGGATGATGCCGAGCGCGGTGAGGTAGATGTCCGTGTCGTGCGCGGCCGGCAGGACGGGCTTGCCGGAGATGAGGGTGGCCAGGAGGAAGAGGACGGGCAGGAACGCGTTACCGCCGAAGATGTCGCTGACGGCGAGCTGGTAGTCACCGAGCCGGGTGGACGTCAGGCCCGTGCTGACCTCGGGCAGGGAGGTGGCCGCGGCCAGGACGGTCGCCCCGAACAGCACCCCGCTCAGCCCCTGGCGGGCGAAGAGCTGCTCACCGCTGCGCTCGATGACCACGCCCGCCACCAGGGTCGCCAGCGCCGCCGCGGCGAAGACGAGCACGGCGCGGCGGGAGCCGACACCCCGGTCGGTCGCGGCCTTCTCCTTCTTCCCGCGGGAGTGGCCGCGCGGCTCGGGCTGGCTGTCCGGAGCGTCACCGCCCTCCCGCCACGGCAGCCCCCGGCCCGCCCGGTTCAGCAGCACCAGCCCGATCACCCACAACACGGCGATCGCCACCGACGCCGGGGCCAGCCGCGCGGCATGCAGATCCGGGGAGAGCTGGGTGCCCATGACCACCACGGCCAGGATCACCACCACGAGCGCGCCCTCCAGTACCAGCTGGAGGCTGGCGGCCAGCCGGGTCAGCGGCGCGCGCGGACGCACCCCGGCGGCGTCCAGGATGGCCAGGACGACGGTCTGGATGGCGATACCGCCGAGGATGTTGCCGACGGCGATGTCCAGTTGGCCGGCCAGGGCGGCCGAGACGGTGATGGCGATCTCCGGAAGGTTGGTCGCGATCGCCAGCAGGACCAGCCCGCCCAGGGCGCTGCCCATATGGAGCCGTTCGGCCAGGACGTCGGTGGTGTCGGACAACTTGATGCCCGCGTACCAGATGACGGCCGCACTGGCCACGAACAACACGAGCAACACTGGTGAAGTGAAAGATCCCATGCGGCTGCGGGTACCCGCCCTCGGCGTGACTTGGCATCCCCCCTGTCCTGCTCGGAGATCAACCCGTCGGACCGGGGGCGGGCGGGCCGCCGCGGGCGTCCGCCTCCCGCCGCGCCGCGGGTCGGCCCGGGGCGGGCCGCGTCCCCCTGCCCTGGTCGGTCAGCCGCCCGAGCAGACGGTGCCGTTGAGGCGGAGGACCGTGGGGTCCGGGTTGGGTCCGTCGTTGGCGCCGACGAATCCGAAGGAGGCCGTCGATCCGCCGTCCTGGGCCAGCGGTCCCGCGCCTTCGGGGGCGGTCACCCGCACGTGCGAGCCGGTCTGGTGGAAGGTGGCCCCCCAGCCGGAGGAGACGGACTGATGGTCGGTCGGCCAGTCCCAGTCCACGGTCCAGCCGGTGATCGGCGTGTTCGAGAGGTTGCGGACGGTGACCGTGGCCACGAAACCGTTGCCCCAGCCGGAGTCGCGGTGGTAGGTCACCGCGCAGGTGGCGTCCGGTGGGGTGCCGGTGGTGAAGGTCAGCGGAGAGGACGGGGCGGAGAGCCGTCCCGAGGCGTCGGCCGCCAGCACGTCGACCGTGTGGGTGCTGCCCGGCGGCAGGTTTCGCAGGGTCACGGATGTGCCGGTGGTCTCGCCGACCAGGCGCGTGTGTACGCCGTCGCGCTCCTGGACCAGGTAGCGGGCGGCGCCCGCAGCGCCCTCCCAGGACAGGCGCGCGGTGGTGTCGGTCACCGCCTCCGGCTTCGGGGTGCCGGGCGTTCCGGCGGCCGAGGCCCCGGGGCCGGTGCCGGCTCGCGGTTCGAGGGTGACGGTGAGCAATGCGTACGGCGGCACGGTGACCTGGGACGCGGACGCCTCCCCGCCGGTGACCTCGGTGATGTCGCTGTCGCCGCGCGCGTAGCGGCTGACCGCGGGTGCGGTGGTGGACGGGGTGAAGCCCGCGTAGCCGAGATCCACGGTCCGTGCGACGTCCGGGTTCTTGTTGACGAGCAGGACGCTCAGGCGCCCGTCGCGACGGAGCACGGCGTGTGCCGAGACGTCCTGCGCGGAGGACGTGGCAGCGACCATGGTGTCGCCCGCGGTGCCCAGTTCGCTGGTCATCTTCATGCCGTAGTAGGGGTGGAACGGCGTGTTCGGCGCCGGTTCGCACACGTCACCGGTGCAGGCGCCGCTGGAGAGCATCCCCATGTCGCCGTAGTCGGTCTCGCCGTCGACGGTGGTGATCTGGCCCGCGCCGTTGTGGGTGTTCCACCAGTCGACGCTGAACACGCCGTTCTCCATGGCCGTCATGAACGCGTCGGCGGCGAACAGGCCGTTGGGGCGGGCGGTGAGCCGGGCGCCGCCGGTGTTGGCGTTGATCTCGGTGAGGGCGATGCCGATGCGCGGCGAGTCGGCGCCCGCGTACCGGTCGATCTGGCCGCGTACCTCACGCAGTTCACCCGGCAGCCTGGCCAGCCTCGCCGTGGCGTCCTGGGCCGTGGTGTCGGACCCGCCCGCGTACCAGTGGACGCTCACGAAGTCGATGGCGTCGGTCACTTCGGAGAGCACGGTGTGGTTCCAGTCGCCGGGATCGCCCTCGCCGACCACGCCGTCCGGCCACTCGCCGGGAGCGGTGAGGACCGCGCCGATCTTCACCGTCGGGTCGGCGGCCTTCATGGCGGCGGCGTAGGCGCGCACTTGCCGGGCGTACTCCCGGGGGCTCTTGTCGTCGTGCTCGTCGTTCTCCCAGCCGCTGCCGTAATGGCCGTTGCCGTAGATCTCGTTGCCGATCTCCCAGTACTTCGCGCCGTAGTTCTTGGTGACGTTCGCGTACCGGACCCAGCCGGCCGCCTCCTCGGGCGTGCCCGAGCCGTAGTCGGCGATCAGGATCGGCTGCGCCCCCGTGGCGCGGACGGTGCCCATGAAGGAGTCGAAACCGGTGCCCGGGGCGACGTAACCCCCGGGTGCCGTGTGCGTCTCCCAGTGGTAGATGTCCGCGTACGAACCGCCGGGGTAGCGCATCGCCCCGACGTCGGCCGCCTTCATCAGGCGGGCGACCTCGGGATCGTTCATGTGCGAGTCCCAGACGGCGGTGTTGACGCCGCGGGCGGTGCCGGACAGCCGGCCCAGCGCCGCCTGGGCGTTGACCTGGACGCCGACATCCGCAGCGCCGGCCGCCCGCGGTGCGGCGGGTGCGACGCCGGCCAGCGGGGACAGCAGGGCGAGCGCGGCGGCGAGGACGGTGGCGCCGCGTGCGAGGGGGCGAAAGCCGGCACCGGCCGGCCGGCCGGGTCTGCGCAGTGGGGACATGCGGGGTCCTCCCTAGGTGGTCCGGCGGTGCGGGTGGGGCAGCAGGTGTCGGATCATGCCGCCGGACGGGCGAAGTGCCCCGCGTCAGCCGGACGTTCGGCGCAGGTGGCACGGAGAGCGGGGCGGGGCGCGGTGGCGATCGTGCACGTGCGGGGGCGGCGGCCGATCCCGCTGTGGGAGCGCTCCCATGATGGGAGGGGTGCGACGTCTTGTCAACGCCCGTGCAAGGGGGGCTGTCGAGCCTCCCGGCGACGCCGTGAGGCCCCCGGCCACCGCCCCGGCCGGGGACCTATTCAGTACACGCGCGGGACAGTCACTGGTCGAGGCGGTGCCGTGTGCCCGACTGCCGACCCGCTACGGCTCACGCCTCGATCGTGTCGGCCCGGACCGCGCGGGCGCGGACGACGAAGGGCCGGGAGAAGACGGTGACGGTGACGGAGAGCGCGGCCACAGCAGTGATCGTCGCCCCCGGGGCGAGATGCTGGGCGATGCCGCCGGCGATCGCCGCCCCGATGCCCTGCCACGTCATCCGGCCGGCGGACTCGACGCCCTGGACCTGGCCACGGACCGGGTCCGGGGTCAGTGCGAGAAGCTGTTCCTGGAGCGGCAGGGTGGCGGCGAACCCGGCGCTGGCCACGAACACCGCGGCAGCCGCCACCGGCGTGGAAGGGTTGAGGGCGAACAGCAGGTACGGCACGGCGAGCAGCAGTCGCAGGGCGAATGCGTAGCGGCGGCGCTGCTCGGCGTCCAGCAGGCGCCCGACCGTCAGGTCCCCGAGGAGCATGCCGGCCGATCCGGCTGCCAGAAGGGTCCCCGCGTCGTCCGGGGCGTAGGAGATGAACAGGGCCTCGCAGCCGACGATCAAGCCGTTGGGGATCCACAGGTTCAGCAGCAGCGCCCGCTGCCCGGAGTGGGCGAAGAGCGCGATGTTGGTCGTCCAGGTCTGGCGCAGTCCGGGGCGCCGGGTCAGCCGGATCGAGCGTTCCCGGACGGTCGCCGCCACGACGCCCAGTGCGAGTGCGGTCAGGCCGGCGGCGACGACGAAGACCTCCTGCGGGCTGAGGTGGCGCAGCAGTACGGCGCCGATGGCGTACCCGAGGATCGCCATGCCGCCCGACGTGATGTTCATCAGCGACCGCGCGAGCGCGTACGTGGAGGCCGGCACTATCTCGGCGAGCAGGCCCATCCGTGTTCCTGTGCCGAGGGACTGGAAGAAGCCCAGCACCAGGAGGAGACCGAAGCGGACAGCCAGCGGTAGCCCCGGGACCGCCTGCGCGGCGACGCCCAGCAGCGAGACGGACTGGAGCACGACGAGGGTCCGGCGAGGACGGTTGCCGTCCGCGACCGACATCAGCGTCAGCGCACCGAACACCGTGGCGAACGTCGCGCCGTACATGCTCACGGCTGTCAGGAACGGGGACCGGGTCTGGTGGTTGACCAGCGTACCGAGTGCGAAACCCGACAGGGTGCTCGCGGCGGCCGTCAGGGTGAAGCCGGCGTACAGGCCGGCGAACTCACGGTTGCGGAGCAGGGCGTGGTAGCTGGTGGGGGGCGGCGTAACGGATGCTGAGGTGTCAGAAGGCATGAAAAAAGCCTCCGCGCGCACCCGTTGGGGCGCCGAAGGCCAACGTCATCATTCTAGCATCCGAGTCAGTCGGTCGGTGCGGTTCCTGGCTTACGCCGCTGTCCTACGCCGCCGGAATCGGCCGTCGCAGCAGGCGTACGCCTGTCGCGGCATCGTGGCCCGGGCGCAGGGGAGTTGGACGGCTACGGCGCTGGCGTAGGCGCCGTCGCGGTCGCGTCCGTCGGTCAGACAGAGGTGGGGCGCGGCGGCGGGGTGGATGGTGACCCATCCGTCGGCGGGAGCCCGGGAAGCGACGGCCGGAGGAGTCGGTGCACCCGTATCAGTGGAGTCGTCCGGGAGTAACGCCCAGGCGGCCAGGGCGAGCGGGGGGATCACGAGTGCGGTCGCGAGTGCGACCGCCGGGCGCTTGGTCCGGCGGGACCGTGGGGTCGTGAATTCTTCGGTTCGCGGTCGCGCCGTGGCTCCGTCCTCGGGCTCGGGCTCGGCCCCGGGTCCGGATCCGGGGCTCGACGCCGCGGCGGACACGGCGGAGTCAGCCGCGGCGATCCGGTCCCTGGCCTCCAGCCAGGTGTCGACCCGCTGGTCGTCACCGCCGGCACGGACGAACGCGGCCAGCACGTCGGGGCGCGGCAGGTCGTCCGTCGCAGGACGTCGGCCGGCGTGCTGCGCGCCGGCACGTCGCCCTGTCGGGCCGCCTGCTCCTCCAACTCCCGGTACGTCAGCCCTGACCGCTCCTTGAGCTGTTGCATCAACTCGACGAACTGGGCGGCGTCTCGGGCTTCGTACGGTGAAATCTCCCCCGGGTTCCCCACGCACGTCATCCTGCTGCGACCACGGTGCGAGGGACAACGGCCGATTCGGCCATGCCCCCACTGCCGGACGCGATCGGGACGACGTCCCGACCGGGCCCGGACTGTCCGGAGGCCGTCCTCGGCCAGGACCCGTCTCACGGGGCGCCCGACCGGCCTGGCCGGACACCACCGGGATCGTCCGGGCCCCGGCCGCCGGCCGTGCCGCCAGGACCCGGCCGCCGTGCCGCAGCCAGGCCCGTCGGCCAGGGGCCTCGGAACCCCGCCGCGGCCGGTGGTGAGCCGGCCCGCGAACTTTCTTCGGCCGGAGCTGAATCCTTTTCGGGTGTCCCCCTCTCTTATCCGTGTACCGGCCGCGAGGGCCGGCGGAGACCAGGAGGACACACCATGATCATCGGCATCGTAGTGATCGGCGCAGTGCTCGTCGGCGCGTGCAGCTGGCACCTGACGAAGCGCATGAGGAGCCGGAGCTGACCAGTGCCTGCGGGCGCGGCGCTTTGCGGGTATGAGTAGGACGCATGAACCGTAGCTTCTCCTGGCCGGACGAGCGGCTGATCAAGGCTGCCCAGGACGGCGACGTCACCTCGCTCACCACCGTCGTCATGGAATCGCAGCCTCATGTGCGCAAGTTCGCCATATCGCTGTGCGCCTCACCGCAGGACGCGGAGGACGCGGCACAGGAGGCGCTGATCATCCTCTACCGGAAGATCGGCACCCTACGGGCCTCCGGTGCGCTCGCCGCATGGATGTTCCGGATCGTGCGCAACGAGTGCCTCCGGCAGGTACGGCTGCTCGTCTCGCGGAGCGACGAGATGAGGGCCGAACCGGAGGCCTGCGCGGAGCCGTCCGCCGAGGACGCCGTGCTGCGCCGGATGGAGGCGGAGCGGGTCGCAGCCGCGATCAGTGCGCTCCCCCGCGACCAGCGGCAGGTCCTGATCATGCGGGATGTGCAGGGCCTGCCCGGTGGCGTCGTCGCCCGGTCGCTCGGTCTGAGCACCCCCGCGATGAAGTCGCGCCTGCACAGAGCCCGCGCGACCCTGCGTCACTCGTTGGCCCTGACCGACCAGGGATCCGATCAGGGTCCCGATCACACACCCGATCAAGCAGTCGATCGTCCAGCCGGAGGAGAGTTACGACCTTGAACACCGTGAAGCTCACGAAGAGCACGAAGGCCTCGGCCGCCGGGAAGCCCGCGGCGCCCGAGCTGAACTACGCGAGCAAGTCCGTCACACGCCATCTGGTGCGCGGCGCCATCGGCTTCGGGCTGGTCATCGGGTCGATCGCCCTGGTGCCCGTCGTCGGCCCGGTCAGCCTGGTGGCGGCCCCCCTGGGTCTGGTCGCCTTCCGGGGCTGCCCCACCTGCTGGATGGTCGGCCTGGCGCAGACCATCTCCCGCGGTCGGCTGGAGCGGAACTGCGTGGACGGCGTCTGCACGCTCACCAAGGCGGACCCGGCGAAGAAGTCCACGGACGAGCCATCGGCCGGCATCACCGTCCCGGCACACCTGACCGTGTCGACTCCGATCTCCGCGCACAGCGAGCGTTCGAACCTCTGACCTACCGCACGAGAGAAATCCGGCCAGGGAACCAAGGCCGCCATACGCGAAAGCCCTCCCGGCGTCGACAGCATCCGGGAGGTGTCTTTCTGGGTGCCGGGCATCACATATGGCGGATACCACTGAAGCGGACTCGGTGGGGGTAGCGCCCTGGCGTCGGCGCGAGAAAGTCACGTGACCCGCCACCCGCCGCTTCCCACGGCGTGCGCATAGGCGTACACACACACACGTCGAACACGTATGCCTATAACACCATGTCGGTCAGATAATTTACGGGACTTAGGCGTTCCGTTTCCAGCGGCGCGGCGTGCAGTGATCGACACAGCGGGCGCATGACCGGAACAGGCGATCGAAGAGCTTCTTCATGTCTTGATCTCAGCACGTCTTTGCGCGGCGATCCAATATCTTTTCGCTACCGGCGGCAAAGGATTCGGTATCGTGTCGGCCATGGACTTACGGGGGTTGCGTTACTTCGTGACGGTGGCAGAGGAAGGCAATGTCAGTCGGGCGGCCCGGCGGTTGCACATGTCCCAGCCGCCGCTCAGCCAGCGAATCCGTGAGCTGGAGACCGAGTTGGGCTGCGAGCTGTTCGTCCGGGGCCCCAAAGGAATGCGCCTGACCCCGGCCGGCGACGTGCTGCTGGAAGAGGCCAAGATGCTGCTCGCGGGAGCCGACCGGGCCAAGGAGCGGGTGGTGCGGCAGGTCACCGGCGCGCGGCTGCTGCGGGTCGGGGTGCTCGGCCCCGGTGAGGCCACCCTGTCGAGACCCGTCGCACAAGCCTTCGCACGCAGCCGGCCGGAGGCCGTGGTGAGCCTGCGGCAGGGCGATCTGACCGACCCGACGATGGGTCTAGCGGCCGGTGCGATCGATGTGGCGATCACGTGGACGCCCTTCGACGTGACCGGCCTGGCGGTGCGCGCCATCCAGGAGGACCGCTGCTTCGCGGCCGTCTCCGCGGACAGTCCGCTCGCCGGGAGGCGCGCCCTGACGAGGGGCGACATCGACCACAGCGACTCCATCCGGTTACCTGCCGGGGTGGACGCGATCTGGCGGGCGCATTGGCAGCCGTCCCTGTCGGGCGGCGGTCCCGAGGTGCACTCCCTCGACGAGTGCCTGCACGCGGTGCTGTGGCAGCACTCGATCGCACTGGTACCCGAATCGGCTCTGCGACGGCACGCGGTGGAGGGCATCGCCTACCGGCTGGTAGCCGACCTCCCGCCCACACGCCTGGTTCTCGCCTGGCGGCGCGACGACCGGTCGCCGCTCGTGACGGCGTACGTCGAGGCGTTCTCCACGGCGCGAAAAAGAGGTCCCGCGCCCCGACACGATCGAGTTGTTTACACGTAGTTAACATCGCAGGTGCGAGACACACTCATCTCCCGTGATTATGCGGTATATCGAGTTCCGGATATTCGGAAGCCCGTCCACCCGCTCTGACACGAGCGGTGTTACCCGGTGGATACCGGAAAACCGTTGAGAGGTTCTGGGTGGTTTTGGTTTACGGAGCCCGCGGCTCGGTGCTACCGTCCGAAGCCGACTCGAAGTCCGGCCAGACCTCAAGTCGGCAGCACGATGATCGCGCTTCACGGGGGGAGCAACCGAGCAATGATCCGTCACGCCCAGATATATGCAGGACCGCCACAGGCTGACACGACTCGAAACACGTCGGGCGGTGCGGAAGAAAATGCGGAACAGCCGGTCCGGGGCCGGGAACAGCAGCCGGCATTCGATCACGTGGACGACCGGACCATTGCCGTCGTCGGATTTTCCTGCCGCTTTCCCGGCGGGTCAGGGCCCGCCGAATTCTGGGACCTTCTGCGCAACGGCCGGGACGCCATAGCGGATCCGCCCCCGGACCGCGCCCACCTCGCCGCCTTATCGGACGGGTCGCCGCGCCGCGGTGGTTTTCTGCCCTCCGTCGACACTTTCGACGCCGGGTTCTTCGGCATATCCCCACGTGAAGCCGCCGCGATGGACCCGCAGCAACGGCTCGTGCTGGAACTCGCCTGGGAAGCGCTCGAGGACGCCGGCATCGTCCCGGCCACACTCGCCGGCAGCGACACCGCCGTCTTCGTCGGCGCGATCGCCGACGACTACGCGGCGCTCACCCGTGCGGCCGGACCCGGCGCGACCTCGGCGCACACGGTGACCGGACTGCACCGGGGCATCATCGCCAACCGGGTCTCCTACGTCCTCGGCCTGCGGGGCCCGAGTATCGTCATCGACACCGCGCAGTCGTCATCACTGGTCGCGGTGCACCTGGCCTGCGAGAGCCTGCGCCGCGGCGAGTCCACCGCGGCGCTGGCCGGCGGCGTCAACCTCAACCTCGCACCGGAGAGCAGCCAGGCCCTGGCGGCCTTCGGCAGCCTCTCGCCGGACGGCCGATGTTACGCTCTCGACGCCCGCGCGAACGGCTACGTCCGCGGTGAGGGCGGCGGCCTGGTGGCACTCAAACTCCTCAGCCGCGCCATGGCCGACGGCGACCGCGTGCACTGCCTGATACGCGGCGGAGCCGTCGGCAACGACGGCGCCAGCGAAACCCTCCCCACCCCGAACGGACAAGCCCAGGAACGTGTGCTGCGCGACGCCTGGAAGCACGCGGGAATCCCGCTGGACCAAGCGCAGTACGTCGAAATCCACGGATCGGGCACCCGGGTCGGGGACCCCGTCGAAGCATCTGCTCTGGGCGCCGTTTTCGCCCCGTCCCGCACACCAGAGAACCCGCTCAGGCTCGGCTCCGTCAAGACGAACATCGGCCACCTGGAAGGGGCCGCCGGCATCGCCGGACTCGTCAAGACCATCCTGTGCCTCAAGGAGCGCCGGCTCGTCCCGACCCTGAACTACCGCACCCCGAATCCCGGCATACCGTTCGCCGAGCTGCGCCTCGCCGCCACCACCGCCACCGGTCCGTGGCCGCGCCCCGACCGCCCGCTCGTCGCGGGCGTCACCTCCGTCGGGATGGGCGGCACCAACTGTCATCTGGTGCTCAGCGAGTGGCCGGAGGCAGGTGCGAAGACCGACACGAGCGCACCGCAGGGAGGACAGCGTTCGCGGCGGGAGGCCGGTCCCGTCCCGTGGGTGCTGTCCGGACGCGGTGACGCGGCGCTGCGCGCGCAGGCCGCCCGGCTGCGCGAACACCTCGCCGCACACTCGGACTTCGGTGCCACCGAGGTCGCCCGGGCCCTCGCCCACGACCGCACCGCGTTCACCCATCGGGCCGTTCTCGTCGGTGCCGGCCGGGACGACCTGCTCACCGCCCTGGACGCGGTCGCCGACGGCCGGGTCAGCCCGGCCGTGGTCGAGGGCAGCAGCCTCCGTACCCGCCGTACGGCGGTGTTCGTCTTCCCCGGACAGGGCTCTCAGTGGGCCGGCATGGCCGCGGAACTCCTCGACACCGCACCGGTGTTCGCCGGTGTCATCGAGGACTGCGAGCGCGCGCTGCGCCCGTACCGTGACTGGTCTCTGCTTGACGTACTGCGCGCCCGCCCCGGCGCGCCCGCTCTGGAACGCGATGACGTCGTACAGCCCGCCCTGTGGGCCGTGATGGTGGCCCTGGCCGCCCTGTGGCGGGCGGCGGGTGTCGAGCCCGCCGCGGTCGTCGGTCACTCGCAGGGCGAGATCGCCGCCGCCACCGTCAGCGGCGCCCTCGGCCTCGACGACGCGGCCCGGCTGATCGCCGTACGCAGCGCGGCCCTCGGCGCACTGGCCGGCCACGGCGGCGGCATGCTCACCGTGTCGCTCTCCGCCGACCGGGTGCGGGAGGACATCGCCGGCCACCCGCAGCTCGGCGTGGCCGCCGTCAACTCCCCCGGCATGACCGTGGTGGCCGGTGACGGGGAAGCCCTGGACGCGCTGGCCGCGTACTACGGCGAGGACGTCCGCACTCGGCGCGTCCCGGTCGCCTACGCCTCGCACAGCCCGCACGTCGACGCCGTACGGGGGACGTTGCACGCGGAGCTGGCCGGGATCGCGCCGCGCGCCGGGCGGGTACCACTGCACTCCACCGTGACCGCGGCAGCCCTGGACGGTCCCGGCCTCGACGCCGACTACTGGTTCCGCAACCTGCGCGAACCGGTGCGGTTCCAGCCGACCGTACGGGGGCTGCTCGACGCGGGGCACGGTCTTTTCATCGAGATGAGCCCGCACCCCGTGCTGACGCTCGCCGTCCAGCAGACCGCGGAAGCCGCGGACCTGCCGGTCACCGCGCTGGGCACGTTGCGCCGTACGGAAGGCGGCCGGCAACGGTTGCTGCTCGCGTTCGGCGAGGCCTTCTGCCACGGCGCGGAGGTGGACTGGTCCGCCGTCCTGCCGGCCGGCACCGCCCGCGCCGAACTGCCGACGTACGCCTTCCAACGGCGTCGGCACTGGATCTCCGGGCAGCGCACGGACGCTGTCGCCGCGTCGGCGGCGCGCACCGGGTCGCCTTCGAAGGCTTCGGCGCTCGCGTCGGGGGCTTCGGCGCTCGCGGAGGACACCACGGAGGCGGTGGAGGCCGCGCCGGCCCGGTCGCTGTCCGGCCCGGCCGCCCTGGAGCTGGTGCGGGCGCACGCCGCCGCCGTCCTCGGCCACCACCGGGCCGAAGACGTCGAACCACGACTCAGGTTCAAGGAGTTGGGCTTCGACTCCTCGATGGTCGTCGAGTTGCGCAACCGACTCGTCACCGCCACCGGACGCACCCTGCCCACCACCGTGGTCTACGAGCACCCCAGCCCAGCCGAACTGGCCGCGACTCTCAGCGACCCGCAGGCCCCGATGCTCACCGAGCCGATCCGCAACGCGGTTGACTCCAGGGCTCGTCCGGGCCATGACGACCCGATCGTGATCGTCGGTATGGGGTGCCGTTTCCCGGGCGGAGTGGACTCGCCGGAAGGGCTGTGGCAGGTCGTCGCCCAGCAACGCGACGTGATCTCCGGCTTCCCGGTGGACCGGGGCTGGGACCTCGACGGCCTCTACCACCCCGACCCCGCACAGGTCGGCACGACCTACGTCCGGCACGGCGGCTTCCTGGAGGGCGCCGCGGAGTTCGACGCCGAGCTGTTCGGGATCTCGCCGCGCGAGGCGCTGGCGATGGACCCGCAGCAGCGGGCCTTCCTCGAGGTGTGCTGGCAAAGCCTGGAACGCGCCGGCATCGCCCCGGACTCCCTGCGCGGCACCCAGACCGGCGTGTTCGCCGGCGTCATGCCCCAGGAGTACGGTCCTCGGCTCGGTGAGGCGGCGGCCGGTGCCGCCGGATTCGGCCTCACGGGAACCACCTCCAGCGTCGCCTCCGGCCGGGTCGCCTACACCCTCGGGCTACAGGGCCCCGCCCTCACGGTGGACACCGCATGCTCATCATCCCTCGTCGCCCTGCACCTGGCCGTGCGCGCCCTGCGCTCCGGCGAATGCTCCCTCGCCCTCGCCGGCGGCGTCACCGTCATGTCCACACCCGGCATCTTCATCGAGTTCTCCCGCCAGCGAGGCCTGGCGGCCGACGGCCGGTGCAAGTCGTTCTCGGCCGACGCCGACGGCACCGCCTGGGCCGAAGGCGTCGGAATCCTCGTCGTCGAGCGACTCTCGGACGCCCGACGACTGGGCCACCACGTACTCGCCGTCGTCGCCGGGACGGCCGTCAACCAGGACGGCGCCTCCAACGGCCTCACCGCACCCAGCGGCCCCGCCCAGGAACGCGTCATCCGAGCCGCCCTCGCAGACGCCGGCCTCACCCCCTCGGCCGTCGACGCCGTCGAAGCCCACGGCACCGGCACCACCCTCGGCGACCCCATCGAAGCACAAGCCCTCCTCGCCACCTACGGCAGCGAACGCGACGGCCAGCCCCTGCTGGTGGGCTCCCTCAAATCCAACCTGGGACACGCCCAGGCCGCCGCAGGAGTCGGCGGCGTCATCAAAATGGTGATGGCACTGCGCCACGGAGAACTGCCCGCCTCACTCCACGTGAACAAACCCAGCACCCTGGTCGACTGGAACACCGGCGGCATCCGACTGCTCACCCAGCCACGCCCATGGCCCGCCGACGAGAGCAAGATCCGACGGGCGGGCGTCTCGTCCTTCGGGATCAGCGGCACCAACGCCCACGTCGTACTCGCGGAGCCACCCGCCGAGACGCACGTGCCCGAGGTCGGCGCCGGGCAGGACGACGCGGCTGCCCTGTGGGTGCTGTCCGGCCGTACGGAACCGGCTCTGCGCGCACAGGCCACCGTGCTCCTCGACGCCCTGGACACCTTGGACGAGGTACCCGCCCGGGACCTCGGCCGCGCCCTGGCCACCACCCGCGGCGCCCTCGACCACCGTGCGGTCGTCACCGCCGATACCCGTGCCGAGGCCCGGGCGGCGCTGGCCGCGCTCGGCAGCGGCGAACCGCACTCCGCGCTGACCGTCGGCGCCGCCCGCCCCGACGACGGGCTCGCCTACCTCTTCACCGGTCAGGGCAGCCAACGTGTCGGCATGGGACACGAGTTGTACGAGACAGAGCCGGTCTTCGCCGCCGCCCTGGACGAGGTGTGCGGGGAACTCGACGCCTGCCGTGAGTCCGTGTCCGCCACCTCGCCGATCCGCGAGGTGATGTTCCACGACGCCGAGGCGCTCGATCGGACCGAGAACACCCAGTGCGCCCTGTTCGCCCTCCAGGTCGCGCTGTTCCGGCTGCTGGAGCACCGGGGGCTGGTGCCGGACGCCGTACTGGGCCACTCCATCGGCGAGTTCGCCGCCGCGCACGTCGCCGGGATCCTGACTCTGCCCGACGCGTGCGCCCTGGTCGCGGCGCGCGGCCGGCTCATGCAGGCTCTGCCGGCCGGCGGCACGATGATGGCCGTCCAGGCTTCAGCGGACGAGGTCCGCGCACTGCTGGAAGGCCGCGAGCACGAGGTGAGCGTCGCGGCCGTCAACGGACCCGCCGCCGTCGTCATCTCCGGTGACGTCGAGGCCGTCGAGCAGATCGCCGCCGTATTCGCCGCCGACGGCCGTAAGACACGCCGGCTCGTGGTGAGCCACGCCTTCCATTCGCACCGCATGGAGGGGATGCTCGACGCGTTCGGCGCCGTCACGGCGGGGATCCCGTACGCCTCGCCGCGCATCACCATGGTGTCCACCGTGACCGGGCGGCCCGTCGAGGTCACCGCCGACTACTGGGTCCGGCAGGTGCGTCGGGAGGTACGGCTGTCCGACGGTCTGACCGCGCTGCGCGATCTGGGGATGCGGACGTTCCTCGAACTCGGCCCGGACGGTGTGCTGTCGGCACTCGGCCAGGACTGCCTCGACGACGACACGACGGCGTTCGTGCCGGTGCTGCGCCGTGGCCGGTCCGACCGCCGTGGCCTGGCCGCCGCACTCGGCGCCCTGCACGTCCGCGGCCGAAGCCCGGACTGGAACGCCGTGTTCGGCCCGGGGCGGAGGCCGGACCTGCCCACCTACGCCTTCCAGCGGGAGCGCTACTGGCTGACCGCGAACGGCGGTGGAGGACCGGCCGGCCACCCGTTGCTCGGGCCCGTCGTGGAGCTGGCCGCGTCCGGGCAGGCCGTGCTGACCGCGCGGCTCGGCCGCCGCACGCATCCGTGGCTCACCGACCACACCGTCCTCGGCTCGGTCCTGCTGCCCGGCACCGCCTTCCTGGAACTCGCCGTCCGGGCGGGAGCGCAGACCGGCGCTCCGAGGGTCGCCGAACTCACCCTGACGGCACCGCTGGTGCTCCCCGAAGACGGCAGCACCGAGGTGCAGTTCGCCGTCGCCGCGCCCGACGACGAGGGGCAGCGCGCCCTGACCGTGCACGCCCGCGCCGCGACGCCGGACGGCACCAGCGCGCCGTGGACCCTGCACGCCACCGGCCTCCTCGCCCCGCACACAGGGGCGCCCACGGCTACCGTCGGCCGGCCCGCCGCCGCCTCCGAACCGCTGCCCCTCGACGGCTGCTACGACGAACTGGCCGCCGCCGGTTACACCTACGGCCCGGTCTTCCGCGGCCTGCGCGCCGCGTGGCGGCACGGCGCGGACCTGCTCGTCGAGGTGGCCCTGCCGGCGTCCGTCACCGACGCGGCCTCCTACGGACTGCACCCGGCTCTGCTCGACGCGGCCCTGCACCCGGTCGTCACGACCGCGCTGGGCGAGGGCGGCCGTCGGCTGCTGCCCTTCTCCTGGCGCGGTGTGTCCGTCCACCAGCCCGGGGCGCGCACCGCCCGCGTCCTGATCACCGCCAGTGGGCCGGACGCGGTGGCGCTGACCCTGCTGGACGAGTCCGGCGCGGTGATCGCCGAGATCGAGGAGCTGCTCCTTCGCCCCGCCGGTGACGACCCCGTCGTACCACGGTCGCTCCACCGCCTGGCCTGGAAGCCGGCCGCGGCGGACCGGCAGCCACCACCGGACGCCGCCGTACTGGGCATCACCGACCTGGGCGTCGGCCCGCGCTACGCCGACCTCGCGGCACTGGGCGAAGCCCTCGACGCGGGGTTGCCCGCCCCCTCGGTGGTCCTCGCACCGCTCGTGGAGCTGTCGCCCGCCGCGGACGGCACGGTGGGTGACGCCCGGCCCACGGTGCATCGCGCGCTCGCCCTGCTTCAGGCATGGCTGGCCGACGACCGGCTCGCGGATTCGCGGCTCGTGCTGGTCACCCGGGGTGCCGTGGCCACGGCACCGGACGCGGACGTGGCGGACCCCGCCGACGCGGCCGTATGGGGTCTGGCGCGGTCAGCGCAGACCGAGCACCCGGGGCACTTCGGGCTTCTGGACGTGGAGTGGGCGGCCGACTGCCGCGCCGCGCTGCCGCTGGCCGGCTCGGAGTCACAACTCGCGGTGCGTAAAGGGGCATTGCTGGTGCCCAGGCTCGGTCCCGCGACGGCCGACGGCACCCTCGTCCCTCCCGCCGGGGTGGCGGCCTGGCGGCTGGCGGTCCGCGAACGTGGGACGCTGGACCATCTGGCGCTCGAACCCTGCCCGGAATCCCTGGCCCCGCTCGGCGACGGTGAGCTGCGCATCGCGGTGCGCGCCGCGGGCGTCAATTTCCGTGACGTACTGAACACCCTCGGTCTCTACCCCGGCGATCCCGGGCTGCTCGGCCTGGAAGGGGCCGGTGTGGTCACCGAGGTGGGGGCGGACGTCACCGGTTTCGAGGTCGGTGACCGGGTGATGGGCCTGTTCTCCGGGGCGTTCGGCCCGGTGGCCGTGGCCGACCACCGGCGGGTCGCCGCCATGCCCGCGACCTGGACGTACGCCCAGGCGGCGTCCGCGCCCATCGTGTTCCTCACCGCCTACCACGGCCTGGTCGATCTCGCCGGCCTGAGTGCGGGCGAGCGTGTGCTGATCCACGCGGCGGCGGGTGGTGTCGGCATGGCCGCCGTCCAACTGGCCCGGCATCTGGGAGCGGAGGTCTACGGCACGGCGAGCCCCGGCAAGTGGGGCGCGCTGCGTGCCCTCGGCCTGGACGACGGGCATCTCGCGTCGTCGCGCACCCTGGACTTCGAGACCGCGTTCGCCGCGGCCACCGAGGGGCACGGCATGGACGTCGTACTGGACTCCCTCGCCGGTGAGTTCGTGGACGCCTCACTGAGGCTGCTGCCGCGCGGTGGCCGCTTCGTCGAGATGGGCAAGACAGATGTGCGAGACCCGCGGGAGGTCGCGGCCGAGTACCCCGGGGTCGCCTACCAGTCCTTCGACCTGCTCCAGGCGCATCCCGGGCGGATCACCGAACTGCTCAGCGAAGTACTGCGGTTGCTGTCGTCGGGGGCGTTGTCTCCGTTGCCGGTCAGTGAGTGGGACGTGCGACGGGCACCGGAGGCGTTCCGCCACGTCAGCCAGGCCCGGCACGTCGGCAAGGTCGTCCTCACCCTGCCGACGGCCCTCGATCCGGCCGGCACGGTCCTGGTCACCGGGGCCACCGGCGCCCTCGGCGGACTCGTCGCCCGGCACCTGGTCACCGAGCACGGGGCCCGCCGTCTGCTGCTGGTCAGCCGCCGTGGTCCCGACGCACCCGGAGCGCCGGAACTGGTCACGGAACTCACGGGGTTGGGCGCCGAGGTCAGCCTCGCGGCCTGCGACGCGGCAGACCACGAGGCGCTCGCACACCTGCTGACCGGCGTACGGCTCACCGCCGTCGTACACGCGGCGGGGGTGCTCGACGACGGTGTGATCACCGCGCTCACCCCCGAACGCCTCGACACCGTGCTCGCGGCCAAGGCCACGGCGGCGTGGAACCTGCACGAACTGACCGCCGACCAGGACCTCGCGGCCTTCGTCCTGTTCTCCTCCGTCATGGGCGTCATCGGGGGCGCGGGGCAGGGCAACTACGCGGCTGCCAACGCCTGTCTGGACGCCCTCGCCCAGCACCGCAGAGCCCGTCGGCTCCCGGCTCTGTCCCTGGCCTGGGGACTGTGGTCGGACCCGGCGGGAGGGCCGGGCACCGGGGAAGGGGCCGGGGTCGGCGGGGTGGCCGGCGGTGCCGGGATGGCCGGGGCTGCCGGGATGGCGGGCGGCCTGACCGAGGCCGACCGGGGGCGGCTCGCCAGGACCGGCCTCTCCCCCATCGCCCCGGCGGAAGGTCTGGCCCTGTTCGACGCGGCCCTCCGCATGGACAGCGCCGCACTCGTGCCCGCACGCATCGACCGGGCCGCGCTCGGCACGCTCGGCGCGCAACTGCCGCCCGTGCTGCGGGACCTGGCTCCGGCCGCGCCGCGCCCTGCCGACGCGCCGGTCACCGTCACCGCGGTGAAGTCCGCTTCGCTCCGTGACAGGCTTGCCGCACTGAGCCGGGCCGAGCAGGACGAGATGCTGCTGGACCTCGTCCGGGTGCAGACCGCCGCCGTACTCGGCCGGGCCGAAGCGACCGGCATCCCGGCCCACCGGCCCTTCAAGGACCTGGGCTGCGACTCGCTCACCCTCGTGGAGCTGCGCAACAGGCTTCAGACCGGCTCCGGACTCCGGCTGCCCGCCACCTTCCTCTTCAACTGCCCGACGCCCAGGGCGGTCGTCACCCATCTGCACGCCGAACTGGCACCGGCCGAGGCCGGAACCACCGGCCCCACCGCCTCGCCGGCCACGCCCGGCCTGGCCGAACTCGACCGGCTCGAAGCGGCACTCGCCGAACTCGCGGACGGCTCCGACGACGGCACCCGGGCCGAGATCATCCAACGACTCCAGGCGCTGCTCGTCCGCGTACCGGTCCAGCGGTCCCAGACCAACCACAACGATCTGACCACACGGGTCCAGTCAGCGTCGGTCGACGAACTCCTCGCGTTCATCGACTCCGAACTCTGACGCCACACCGAGCCACACCGCACGCACAGCACCGCCGAACGCACCGCACCGCATCGCAGCCGGGCGGCTCGCCGCGTTCCTTGGCGTCCCGCCGCCCCTCACCCTGCTCACTCGGTTCGCTCCGCCCGGCCCGCCCGGGCACAGCTCGACACCAGCGACGCAGGGTCCACGCACACAAGGCACAGCGTCACGACGTCTACGGGGGCACCACCATCATGAGCACGAAGGACTACGACAAGCTGGTCGACTACCTCAAGCGCCTCACCGTCGATCTCCACGAGTCCCGTCAGCGGGTCCGCGAACTGGAGGACGGCACCAACGATCCGATTGCCATCGTCGGTATGGGGTGCCGTTTCCCGGGTGGGGTGGACTCGCCGGAAGGGCTGTGGCAGGTCGTCGCCCAGCAGCGCGACGTGATCTCCGGTTTCCCGGTGGACCGGGGCTGGGACCTCGACGGCCTCTACCACCCCGACCCGGACCACTCCGGCACCTCCTACGTCCGGCACGGCGGCTTCGTGGACCGCGCCGCGGAGTTCGACGCCGAGTTGTTCGGGATCTCGCCGCGCGAGGCGCTGGCGATGGACCCGCAGCAGCGCCTGCTGCTGGAGGTCTCGTGGGAGGCCCTGGAGCGGGCCGGTATCGCGCCCGGGTCACTGCACGGCACGTCAACGGGTGTGTTCCTGGGGGCCATCGCCCAGGAGTACGGTCCTCGGCTCGGTGAGGCGGCGGCCGGTGCCGCCGGATTCGGCCTCACGGGAACCACCTCCAGCGTCGCCTCCGGCCGGGTCGCCTACACCCTCGGGCTACAGGGCCCCGCCCTCACGGTGGACACCGCATGCTCATCATCCCTCGTCGCCCTGCACCTGGCCGTGCGCGCCCTGCGCTCCGGCGAATGCTCCCTCGCCCTCGCCGGCGGCGTCACCGTCATGTCCACACCCGGCATCTTCATCGAGTTCTCCCGCCAGCGAGGCCTGGCGGCCGACGGCCGGTGCAAGTCGTTCTCGGCCGACGCCGACGGCACCGCCTGGGCCGAAGGCGTCGGAATCCTCGTCGTCGAACGACTCTCGGACGCCCGACGACTGGGCCACCACGTACTCGCCGTCGTCGCCGGCACCGCCGTCAACCAGGACGGCGCCTCCAACGGCCTCACCGCACCCAGCGGCCCCGCCCAGGAACGCGTCATCCGAGCCGCCCTCGCAGACGCCGGCCTCACCCCCTCGGCCGTCGACGCCGTCGAAGCCCACGGCACCGGCACCACCCTCGGCGACCCCATCGAAGCACAAGCCCTCCTCGCCACCTACGGCAGCGAACGCGACGGCCAGCCCCTGCTGGTGGGCTCCCTCAAATCCAACCTGGGACACGCCCAGGCCGCCGCAGGAGTCGGCGGCGTCATCAAAATGGTGATGGCACTGCGCCACGGAGAACTGCCCGCCTCACTCCACGTGAACAAACCCAGCACCCTGGTCGACTGGAACACCGGCGGCATCCGCCTGCTCACCCAGCCACGCCCATGGCCCGCCGACGAGAGCAAGATCCGACGGGCGGGCGTCTCGTCCTTCGGGATCAGCGGCACCAACGCCCACACCATCCTCGAAGAGGCACCCGCCGACGTCAGGGCACCGGAATCGCAGGACCTCCTGGACGGTGGTCAGCTACCGTGGGTGCTGTCGGCGCGGTCGGCGGACGCACTCGCCCAGGCGGCGCGACAACTCGCCGATCACGTGCGGGCGAAGCCCGAACTGGTCCCGGGCGACGTGGCCTTCTCCCTCGCCACCGGGCGCTCCGCGTTCGAGTCCCGGGCCGTCGTCCCGGGCACCGACGGACGCGACGGGCTCCTCGCCGGCCTCGACGCACTCGCCTCCGGCGAGGCCGGTGGCGAGCAGGGCGTGTCTCCTTCCCGAGCCGTGTTCGTGTTCCCGGGGCAGGGGTCGCAGTGGCCCGGCATGGCCGTCGAACTCCTCGACACCTCACCCGTGTTCCGCGACACCATCACCGCATGCGAGACAGCCCTCGCCCCCTACGTCGACTGGTCCCTGACCGCCGTACTCCACGGCCACCAAGACGCACCCGGCCTCGACCGCGTCGACGTCGTCCAACCCGTCTCCTGGGCCATGATGCTCGCCCTCGCCGCACTCTGGCAGGCCAGCGGCGTCACCCCCCACGCCGTCATCGGCCACTCCCAAGGCGAGATCGCCGCAGCCGTCACCGCAGGCGGACTCACCCTCCAAGACGGCGCACGCATCATCGCCCTCCGCTCCAAAGCCCTCCGCGCACTCTCCGGCACCGGCGCCATGGCCTCCCTCGCACTGGCCGAAACACAGACCCAGGACATCATCACGCCCTGGACCGGCCAGATATTCATCGCCGCGGCCAACGGCCCCACCTCCACCGTCGTCACCGGCCACCCCCACGCACTCGACGAACTCCTCACCCACTGCGAAACCACCGGCATCTGGGCCCGCAAAATCCCCGTCGACTACGCCTCCCACTCCCCCCACGTCGAAACAATCCGCCAAACCCTCGCCCACGACCTGGACGGCATCACCCCCCGCACCGGACACACCCCCTTCCACTCCACCGTCACCGCCGGCCCCTCGACACCCACCAACTCGACGCCACCTACTGGTACCGCAACCTACGCAACCCCGTACAACTCGCCCCCACCATCACCCAACTCACCACACCCGACACCGTCTTCATCGAAATCAGCGCCCACCCCGTCCTCACCCCGCCCACCGAAACACTCGACACCACCGGCACCGCACTCCCCACCCTCCACCGCAACCAAGCAACCCTCACCCACTTCACCCAAGCCGCCGCCCAAGCATGGACACACGGCATCACCATCAACTGGCCCACCCTCCTCACCCCCTACAACACCCACCCCACCGAACTACCCCCCTACCCCTTCCAACGCCACCACTACTGGCTCACCCCTGAACGTGGTGGGGCCGACGCCCGTGGGCTGGGTCTGGCGTCGGCCGGGCACCCCCTGCTGGGTGCGGTGGTCGAACTGGCTGAGGACGACCGGCTGGTGTACACGGGGCGGCTCGCCCTCGACACGCAGCCGTGGCTGGCGGACCACGCGGTGCAGGGCACCGTGCTGCTGCCGGGCACCGCGTTCCTGGAACTGGCGATGGCTGTGGGCAGCAGGCTGGGCTGGGAGCGGCTGGCCGAACTCACCCTCCAGACGCCGTTGGTGCTCGAACCGGATGCGGCCGTACAGCTCCGGGTGACCGTCGAACCGCCGGCCGCGAACGGACAGCGGGAGCTGGCCGTGCACTCCCGGCCGCAGGACGCCGGCCCGGGCAGCGCGTGGACGCGGCACGCCTCGGCGCTGCTCGACGTGGGGGACGACGCCCCCGGCTTCGACCTGACCGAGTGGCCGCCGTCCGGTGCCCGCGAGATCGACGTCGACACACGCTACGACACCCTCGCGGAGTCGGGCTACGACTACGGCCCCGCCTTCCAGGGCCTGCGGGCCGCCTGGCGCACCGACCGCGACGTCTATGCCGAGGTGAGCCTGCCGGCCGACCTGGACGGCACCGCCTTCGGTCTGCATCCCGCGGTGCTGGACGCGGCTCTGCACGCGGTCGGCCTGCTCCGCGAGGACGGCGGCACCGTTCTGCCCTTCTCGTGGTCCGGCGTCACCCGCTGTACCGAGGGCGCGGACACCCTGCGGGTGTGGCTGAGCGCGGCCGGCGAGGACGGGGTGAGCCTGCGGGCCGCCGACGGCACGGGGAAGCCGGTGCTGTCCGCGGAGGCGGTCACGATGCGGCCGTACGCCGCCGACCCCGCCGCCGGCCGCGGCACGGACTCGTTGTTCCGGCTGGAGTGGCAGCCGGTCCGGGCCGCCGCGGCCGATGTCGACGCGTGTCCGGTGGCGGACCTGGCCGAGGTGCCGGAACCCGTCCCACAGGTGGTCGCCGTGCGATGTCCGGTCGGGGCGCAGGACTCGGGTGGCACGGGGGCCGGCCTCGCCGGGGACGCGCACCGGGCCGCAGACTGGGCGCTGGGTCTGGTCCAGGGGTGGCTGGCCGATGCCCGTTTCACCGGTTCCCGACTGCTGGTGGTGACCGACGGCGCCGTCGGCCCCGGTGCGGAGCATCCCGCGCAGGCCACGGTGTGGGGTCTGGTCAGGACCGCGCAGTCCGAACACCCCGACCGTTTCTCCCTGTTGGACACGGACCCGGAGCATCCGGTCGGCACGGTGCCCGCGGCCGTACTCACCGAGCCGCAACTCGCTCTGCGTGACGGTACGGCGCTCGCTCCCCGGCTGGTGCGGCACACCGTCGCCGCCGGCCCGACCGGTGGCGCCCGGCTCGACCCGGACGGCACCGTACTCGTCACCGGTGGCACCGGAGTGCTCGGCGCGCTGGTGGCGCGGCGCCTGGTCACCGAGCACGGCGCCCGCCGCCTGCTGCTGGTCAGCCGCCGCGGCCCGGACGCCCCCGGCGCGACGGAACTCGCGACGGAAATCACCGGGTTGGGCGCCGAGGTCACCCTCGCCGCCTGTGACACCGCCGACCGTGACGCGCTCGCGCACCTGCTGAGCGGCGTACGGCTCACCGCCGTCGTACACACCGCGGGGGTGCTGGACGACGGCATGATCGGGTCGCTGACCGCGGACCGGCTGGCCGCCGTTCTACGGCCGAAAGTGGACACCGCCGCGCACCTCGACGAGCTGACGGCCGGACAGGACCTGGCGGCCTTCGTCCTGTTCTCCTCGGTGGCGGGCGTGCTCGGCAATCCGGGGCAGGCCAACTACGCCGCGGCGAACGTCTTCCTCGACACGCTCGCCGCCCGCCGGCGCGCCGCCGGGCACCCGGCGCTGTCGCTCGCCTGGGGCCTGTGGGACGAACGTACGGGGCTCACGGGGCACTTGGACGGTGAGGCCCTCTCGACCCGCGGTGTCTCCCCGCTCTCCACCGAGCAGGGGCTCGGGCTCCTCGACCGGGCTCTCGCCGACGACAGCGCGGTGCTCGTGCCGGCCCGCCTCGAACCGGCCGCGCTGCGCGCCGACGCGCTCGCCGGGACCCTGTCCCCGGTGCTGCGCTCGCTGGTGCGGGTGCCGCAGCGGCGCCCCGGCGAGTCCGGACTGCGCAGCAGGCTCGGCCGGATGTCCCAGGAGGAGGGCCGCCGACTGCTGCTCGACCTCGTACGCGCGCAGCTCGCCGCGGTCATCGGCCGCGACTCCGCGGACGGGATCGCCCCGGACCAGCCGTTCAAGGGCTTCGGCGTCGACTCGCTGCTCGCGGTGCAACTGCGCAACCGCCTCCAGTCCGTCACGGGCCTGCGTCTTCCGGCCACCCTCGTCTTCGACCACCCCACACCGGCCGCCGTCGCCGACTTCGCGCTCGCGCTCGCCCACGAGCGCGCCGGGCGGTCCACCCCGCCCGCCGCTGCCGCCACCGCCGTCGTACCGCGTACGGACGACGACCCGATCGTGATCGTCGGTATGGGGTGCCGTTTCCCGGGCGGGGTGGACTCGCCGGAAGGGCTGTGGCAGGTCGTCGCCCAGCAGCGCGACGTGATCTCCGGCTTCCCGGTGGACCGGGGCTGGGACCTCGACGGCCTCTACCACCCCGACCCGGACCACTCCGGCACCTCCTACGTCCGGCACGGCGGGTTCCTGCACGAGGCCGCCGACTTCGATCCCGCCTTCTTCGGGATCTCGCCGCGCGAGGCGCTGGCGATGGACCCGCAGCAGCGCCTGCTGCTGGAGGTCTCCTGGGAGGCCCTGGAGCGGGCCGGTATCGCGCCCGGGTCACTGCACGGCAGCGACACCGGTGTGTTCGCCGGGGTGATGTACCACGACTACGGCGGTGGCGGCCGGATGCCCAAGGAGGCCGAGGGCCACTTCCTGACCGGCACGACCGGCAGCGTGGCCACCGGCCGGGTGGCTTACACCCTGGGCTTGCAGGGCCCCGCGATGACGGTGGACACCGCGTGTTCGTCGTCCCTGGTCGCCCTGCACCTGGCCGTGCGTGCCCTGCGCTCCGGAGAGTGCTCCCTCGCCCTCGCCGGCGGCGTAGCCGTGATGTCGACTCCGAACACCTTCATCGAGTTCTCGCGTCAGCGAGGGCTCGCGGCCGACGGCCGGTGCAAGTCGTTCTCGGCCGACGCCGACGGCACCGCCTGGGCCGAAGGCGTCGGAATCCTCGTCGTCGAACGACTCTCGGACGCCCGACGACTGGGCCACCACGTACTCGCCGTCGTCGCCGGGACGGCCGTCAACCAGGACGGCGCCTCCAACGGCCTCACCGCACCCAGCGGCCCCGCCCAGGAACGCGTCATCCGAGCCGCCCTCGCAGACGCCGGCCTCACCCCCTCAGCCGTCGACGCCGTCGAAGCCCACGGCACCGGCACCACCCTCGGCGACCCCATCGAAGCACAAGCCCTCCTCGCCACCTACGGCAGCGAACGCGACGGCCAGCCCCTGCTGGTGGGCTCCCTCAAATCCAACCTGGGACACGCCCAGGCCGCCGCAGGAGTCGGCGGCGTCATCAAAATGGTGATGGCACTGCGCCACGGAGAACTGCCCGCCTCACTCCACGTGAACAAGCCCAGCACCCTGGTCGACTGGAACGCGGGCAGTGTCGAGCTGCTCACCAAGCCCCACCCGTGGCCCATGGCCGACGCCAGGACCCGGCGGGCCGGCGTGTCCTCGTTCGGGATCAGCGGCACCAACGCCCACACCATCCTCGAAGAGGCACCCGCCGACGTCAGGGCACCGGAATCGCAGGACCTCCTGGACGGTGGTCAGCTACCGTGGGTGCTGTCGGCGCGGTCGGCGGACGCACTCGCCCAGGCGGCGCGACAACTCGCCGATCACGTGCGGGCGAAGCCCGAACTGGTCCCGGGCGACGTGGCCTTCTCCCTCGCCACCGGGCGCTCCGCGTTCGAGTCCCGGGCCGTCGTCCCGGGCACCGACGGACGCGACGGGCTCCTCGCCGGCCTCGACGCACTCGCCTCCGGCGAGGCCGAGGTCGTGACGGCGCCCGTGTCCGGTGCGAAGCCGGGCCGGGCACCCGAAGCGCCTGTCGTGTTCGTGTTCCCGGGGCAGGGGTCGCAGTGGCCCGGCATGGCCGTCGAACTCCTCGACACCTCACCCGTGTTCCGCGACACCATCACCGCATGCGAGACAGCCCTCGCCCCCTACGTCGACTGGTCCCTGACCGCCGTACTCCACGGCCACCAAGACGCACCCGGCCTCGACCGCGTCGACGTCGTCCAACCCGTCTCCTGGGCCATGATGCTCGCCCTCGCCGCACTCTGGCAGGCCAGCGGCGTCACCCCCCACGCCGTCATCGGCCACTCCCAAGGCGAGATCGCCGCAGCCGTCACCGCAGGCGGACTCACCCTCCAAGACGGCGCACGCATCATCGCCCTCCGCTCCAAAGCCCTCCGCGCACTCTCCGGCACCGGCGCCATGGCCTCCCTCGCACTGGCCGAAACACAGACCCAGGACATCATCACGCCCTGGACCGGCCAGATATTCATCGCCGCGGCCAACGGCCCCACCTCCACCGTCGTCACCGGCCACCCCCACGCACTCGACGAACTCCTCACCCACTGCGAAACCACCGGCATCTGGGCCCGCAAAATCCCCGTCGACTACGCCTCCCACTCCCCCCACGTCGAAACAATCCGCCAAACCCTCGCCCACGACCTGGACGGCATCACCCCCCGCACCGGACACACCCCCTTCCACTCCACCGTCACCGCCGGCCCCCTCGACACCCACCAACTCGACGCCACCTACTGGTACCGCAACCTACGCAACCCCGTACAACTCGCCCCCACCATCACCCAACTCACCACACCCGACACCGTCTTCATCGAAATCAGCGCCCACCCCGTCCTCACCCCCGCCCTCACCGAAACACTCGACACCACCGGCACCGCACTCCCCACCCTCCACCGCAACCAAGCAACCCTCACCCACTTCACCCAAGCCGCCGCCCAAGCATGGACACACGGCATCACCATCAACTGGCCCACCCTCCTCACCCCCTACAACACCCACCCCACCGAACTACCCCCCTACCCCTTCCAACGCCACCACTACTGGCTCACCCCGGAGCCTGTAGCCGTCACGGTGGGTGGACCGGGTCCGCAAGGACAACCCGTGGAACCGGCGCGTCTGTTGGGTGTGCGGCTGCCGTCGCCGCTCGCGCAGGCGCAGTTCGCCGCCCGACTCGACCCGGCGGCGCATCCCTGCCTCGGTGACATCGTGGTCGGTGGACGGCCGGTGGTCGGTGCGGGGGTGTTCCTGGCGTCGGCGATCGAGGCGGTCACCGAGCTGGCCGGGCCGGGGTCGGTGTCCGTCGAGGATCTGGAGCTGCCGCTCGATCTGGTGCTCGCCCCGGCCGGCGCCGATCCGTCCGCGATCAGCGAACGCGCCGTCCAACTCGTCGTGGACGACGGGGCGTTCCGTTACTACGCGCAGGATGCGGCCGGTGGTTGGCAGCTACACGCGCAGGGCCGGGCCCACTCGGGTGCGCCGGCCGCGCCGACGGTGGCGCTCGCGGTGGTGGAGTCGGGCCGGGAGCTGACCGGGGACGAGCTGTACCGGGTGCTGTGGCAGCGCGCGTTGTATCTGGGTTCGGCCGTCCGCTGGGTGGAACGGATCAGGCTCGGCCGGGACGAGGCCACGGCGGTGATCCGGGCCGCCGTGTCGGGTGAGGCGGAACCCTATCTGCTGCATCCGGGGCTGGTCGACGCGATGTTCCATACCGCCCTGGCCTGCTTCCCCACGGGCGGACCGGCCCTCGTGCCGGTCGGGCTGGACCGCTTCGTCCACTACCGCCGTGGTGGTCCCGGGGACGGGCTGCGATGTCACGCCGAACTGTTCGACGGTGGCGCCCGGGCGCGGATCCGGCTCGTCGCGGGAGACGGGCGGCTGGTGGCCGAGGCCGACGGCGTGCGGTTCGCTCCGGTCGCGACCCGGCCCGGGGCGGAACCCGCGGCCGTACCCCCGTCTGTGGTGGTGCCAGGGCCGCGCGAGCGAGCCGCGACTTCGACGGCCCCCGTCGCCGCCCCTGCCCCGGCACCGGTGGACGTGGCCGGAGAAGTGCCCGCCGTGACGCCCGAGGCGGTGCGGGCGTTCGTGGTGCGGACCGTGGCCCAGGCGCTGGGTATGGCGGCGGCCGGGTTCGACGGGCGCCAGCCGTTGCAGGCGCTCGGTCTCGATTCCCTGATCGCGATGAAGATCCGGCTGACCCTGAGCCGGCGGTTCGACGTCCTGCTGCCGATGACGGCTTTCCTCAACGGCCGCAGCAGCGACGACCTCACCGACGAGGTCCTCCGCGCTCTCGGCGCCGCGCCCGAGGCGGAGCCCGCGCAGCAGGACCACGAAGCCGGCGCCGACGCGGACGCCGGGCAGGTCACCGAGGAGGCCGGCACCGCGCCCGGAGGCGAAGAAGCGGAGCGCTACGAGCCGTTCGGCCTCACCGACCTCCAGCAGGCGTACCTCGTCGGTCGCGGTGACGTCTTCGAACTCGGCGGCACCTCCACCTACTTCCAGATCGAGATCGATCTGGAGAACGTGGACACCGGCCGTCTCGCCGCCTCCTTCCGGGCGATGATCGAACGGCACGACATGCTGCGGGCGGTCTTCACGGCCGAGGGTGAGCAGCATGTGCTGCGGGACGTTCCGGCCTACGTGATCCGGGAGAGCGACGTCCGTGCGCTGGACCCGGCCGGGCGTGAGGCCGCACTGACCGGCGTGTACGAGGAGATGCGGCGGCAGGTGTTCGACACCGCCCGCTGGCCGCTGTTCGACGTGCGGGTGACCCGGGTCGACGACCGGGTGATCCGGCTGCACGCCGGCTTCGACGCGCTGATCATCGACGGTTTCAGCACGTCGATCCTGTTCAAGGAGTGGGCCGCGCACTACCGCGGTGAGGAGCTGCCCGAACTGCGGCTGCGCTACCGGGATTACGTCCGGCAGGCGCGTGCCCTGGAGAGCGGGCCCGAGCACGACCGGGCGCTGGCCTACTGGCGGGACCGGCTCGAGACGCTGCCGCCCGCGCCACAACTGCCGCTGGCGGTCGACCCGTCGACCCTGGACCGGCCGGTGTTCAACCACCGGGGCGCGACCCTGTCGAGCCGGGACTGGTCCCGGTTCAAACGGCACGCGGCGGCGGCCGGGGTCAGCGCGTCCGCGGCCCTGTGCACCGCGTACTCGCAGGTGATCGGGGCGTGGAGTGCCACCCCGGACTTCTCGCTGAACCTGCTGTTCTTCAACCGGCTGCCGCTTCACCCGCAGGTCGGTGACGTCGTCGGCAACTTCTCCACCACCCTGCTGCTGGAGATCCGCGACGCGGCCACCGAGGCGTTCGCCCGCCGTGCCGAAGAGGTGCAGCGCCGGCTGTGGAGCGACATGGAGCACAGTCAGGTCAGCGGGGTGCAGGTGCTCAGGGAGCTGAACCGGGCCCGGGGCGGTTCGGTGCGGGCCGCCGCGCCGGTCGTCTTCACCAGCCTGGTGAACTTCACCGGTCAGCAGGACACCGAGCAGCGGGGGGTCGTGCAGTACCTGGCGGGGATCGGTGAGAACGGCCGCCAGGTCAGCAGTTCGGTCCGCACCCCGCAGGTGTGGCTGGACCACCAGGCGGTCGAGGAGGCCGGTGAGCTGGTCCTGAACTGGGACGTGATCGAGGAGCTGTTCCCGGCGGGCTGTGTCGACGCGATGTTCGCCGCCTATCTGAGGTTGCTGCACGACCTGTCGCGCGACCCGGCGGCCTGGCAGCGGCCCGTGCCCGTTCTCGTCCCGGCGGCCGACCTGGACGTGCGGGCCGAGGCGAACGCCACCGACGGGCCCGTCCCGGCCGGGCTGCTGCACGAGGGGGTCCTCGCCCAGGCCGCGTCGCGCCCGGACGAGCCCGCGGTGATCACGCCGGCGCTGACACTGACGTACGCCGGTCTCGACCGCCGGTCCAACGAGGTGGGGCACCGGCTGCGCGCTCAGGGGGCCGGTCCCGGCGATCTGGTGGCCATCGTGATGGACAAGGGCTGGGAGCAGGTCGTCGCGGCGCTCGGCATCCTGCGGGCCGGGGCGGCGTACGTCCCGATCGACGCCGCCGTGCCCGCCGAGCGGCTGCGAGTGCTGCTGGACAGCGGCGGGATCAGCCACGTCGTCACCCAGCCGTGGGTGGAGGACACCGCCGTGTGGCCGCGGGGCGTGGCCAGGACCGTGGTGCGGGCCGGCGACGCCGGTGACGACCGGCCGCTCGGCCCGTGCGGCGCCGGGCCCGCCGACCTCGCCTACGTGATCTTCACCTCGGGCTCCACCGGGTTGCCGAAGGGCGTGATGATCGAGCACGGGGCGGCCCTGAACACGGTGGTCGACGTCAACGAGCGTTACCGCGTCACCGCGGCGGACCGGGCGCTGGGGCTGTCCGCGCTCAACTTCGACCTGTCGGTCTACGACGTCTTCGGCATGCTGTCGGTGGGCGGCGCGCTCGTCCTGCCCGAGCCGTCAGCGCACCGCGAGCCGGCCCGCTGGGCGGAACTCGTCGCCGAGCACCGGGTGACCGTCTGGAACAGCGTGCCGGCGCTGATGGAGATGTTCACCGAACACGCCCTCGCGGGCGGGCTGACCGGGCTGCCGGTGCGGCTGGTGATGATGAGCGGGGACTGGATCCCGGTGACGCTGCCCGGCCGGATCCGGCTGCTGCTGCCGGACGTCGAGCAGTGGAGCCTCGGCGGTGCCACCGAGGCGTCGATCTGGTCGATCTGCCAGCCGATCGGGCAGGTCGGGGACGACTGGGTGAGCATTCCCTACGGCAGGGCGATGCGTAACCAGCGCTTCCACGTCCTCGACGGCGCGATGCGGCCCTGCCCGGTGTGGGTGCCGGGTGATCTCTACATCGCCGGTGTCGGTCTGGCCCGCGGGTATCTGAACGACGAGGCGAAGACCCGGGCCGCCTTCGTGCACCACCCGGTCACCGGTGAGCGGCTGTACCGCACCGGCGACCTGGGGCGTTTCCTGCCGGACGGCACCATCGAGTTCCTCGGCCGACAGGACTGCCAGGTGAAGATCCAGGGGTACCGGATCGAGCTGGGCGAGGTGGAGGCCGCCCTCACCCAGTGCGAGGGGGTGCGGGCCGCCGCGGTCGTCGCGGCGGGCGAACAGCACGGCCCCAAGCGGCTGATCGCCTACGTCGTCCTCGACGACGGGCGGGAGGACACCGAGGCCGGGATCACCGAGGCGCTGCGCCGTGCGGTGCCACGGTATCTGGTGCCGCAGCGGATCCTCGTCCTGGACGAACTGCCGCTGAGCGACAACGGGAAGGTCCTGCGGGCGGCGCTGCCCGCGCCGGACGAGATGGCCCGCGAAGGCACCGGTTTCGTCGCGCCCCGCGACGACGTGGAGCGCCGTCTGGCCGAGATCTGGGCGGAGTTCTTCGGTCTGGCCGAGGTCGGGGTGACCGCCGGCTTCTTCGAACTCGGCGGTGACTCGCTGCTCGCGGTGCGGCTGATGGCCAGGATCGCCCGCGGTCTGGGCCGCAGCCTGCCGCTGTCCACGCTCTTCGCCCGGCCGACCATCGAACTGCTCGCCCAGGCGGTCCGGGAGGCCGGCAGCGGGGAGGCCGGTCGCACGGCGCTGGTGCCGGTGCGCACCACCGGTTCGAAGCCCCCGCTGGTCTTCGTGCACCCGGTCGGCGGTGACGTGCTCTGCTACGCGGAACTCGCCGAACTCCTCGGCGAGGAGCAGCCGTTCTACGCGCTCCAGTCGCCGGACGCCGAGCTGCTCAGTGTCGAGGCCATGGCCGCGCACTACGCGGCGGCGGTCCGTGAGGCGCTGCCCGAGGGCCCGTACCGGCTGGGAGGCTGGTCGATGGGCGGGGTGATCGCCCTGGAGACGGCGGTCCAGCTCACCGCGGCGGGTGCCGAGGTGGACCTGCTGGCCGTGGTGGACCTGCTGGAGCCGCCCGGGCCGGCCGACGCGCCCGTCACCGACGAGGTGCTGCTGTCCTGGTTCGCCCGGGACCTGGCGGGTCTGGCCGGCGTGGACTGGGAGCTGCCGCCCGAGGCGTTCGACGGCCGCCCGCCGGTGCGGGTGCTGCACAGCGAGGCGTGCGCGGCCGGGGCGTTGTCGGACGACGTCGACCTCGACACGCTGAGCCGCATCCTCACCCGGTTCCGGAACAACTACCGGGCCCTGTTGAGCCATTCGCCCCGCGGGTTCGCGGGCCGGGTGCTGGCCCTGCGGGCCGCGGACGGCGGTGCGACGGCCGAGACCGCGTCGCGCTGGATGGCGTACTTCCCCGGTGACGCCGACCTCGTCGACGTTCCGGGCGACCACTACACGGTGATGCGCGGCGAGGGGCTGCGCGTTCTGGCCGGCGAGCTGCGCCGGGCACTCGACGCCGGCTGACCGGCCGGCCGGGCCGTCACACCGGCGGCCCGGCCGGTCCGCCCCGGACAGGTCCTGCGGGGCCGGCGGGCGCGGTGGGTCCGGCGGGTCCAGTCCAAGGAGTGAGGACAATCGGTATGCGAACTGATCAGGCCGCCGACCCGAAGCGGTGGCTGATACTGGGCGCGATGGCGTTGATGATGTTCATCGCGACCATCGACAACACGGTGATGACCGTGGGCCTCGCGTCGATCCAGAGCGGACTGGGCGAGTCCAACGCCCAGTTGCAGTGGTCGATGGACGCCTACACGCTCACCTTCGCGGCGCTGCTGTTCACCGCGGGCATCCTCGGTGACCGGTTCGGGCGGCGGCGGGTGCTGCTGGCCGGTCTCGTGGTCTTCCTCGGCGCGTCCCTCGCCGGTGCGTGGTCCTCCAGCCCGGCCGAACTCATCGGCTGGCGAGCCGTGATGGGCGTCGGCGCCTCCGTCGTGCCGGGCTGCACGATGGCCGTCATCGCGAGCGTGTTCCCCGCCGGGGAGCGGGCCAGGGCCATCGGATACTGGTCGATGTCGGCCGGTATCGGCATCGCGGCCGGGCCGGTCGTCGGCGGCGCGCTGCTGTCCACCTTCTGGTGGGGGACGCTGCTGCTGGTCAACGTGCCCTTCGCGGTCGTCGCGCTGGCGATGGTCGGCGTGCTGGTGCCGGCGAACCGTGGCATCGGGGCTCCCCGGGTGGACGTCGCCGGGGTGCTGCTGTCGGTCGGCGGTGTCGGCGCCCTCGTCTACGGGGTGATCGAGGGCGGTGAGGAGAGCAACTGGCTGGAGGGGGTCGTGCTCGGTCCGATCCTGCTGGGTCTTGCCCTGCTCACCGTGATGGTGCTGGCCGCCCGCCGCAGGGACCAGCCCGCGTTCGACCCGTCGCTGTTCACCGACCGGCGGTTCGCGATCGGCGCGGCGGCGCTGGCCGCGTCGTTCTTCGTCGCGACGGGGGCGACATACGTCCTCTCCTTCTACCTCCAGCAGTTGCGCGACTTCACGCCCGTGCAGGCCGGGCTGCTGACGCTGCCGCTCGCCGTCGGCTCGACGGTGTCCGGTGCCGCCGCCACCCGGCTGATCGCCCGCTGGAGACCCGCGGTCGCGCTCGGCGGCAGCGGAGTGCTGATGGCCGCCGGCTGTGTCTTCTACGCGGTGCTGGACGCCACGACACCGGTCTGGCTCTTCGAGGTCGTGCACGCGCTGTTCGGGCTGGGCTTCGGGGCGACGTTCGCGGTGGGCATGGCGGCGACGATGTCCGCGGTGCGGCCCGCGAAGGCCGGCGCCGGGTCCGCCGTGGCCAACACGGTGCGGCATCTGGGTACGGCCTTCGGTGTCGCGGTGCTCGGCTCCGTCCTGGGGTCGGTGTACCGGCACTCCCTGGGCGGCGCGGCCGGGGCACTGCCGGCCGGGGCGCGGACCTCCCTCGGCGGCACCCTGCGGGCGGTCGTACACGCTCCGCCGGGCCTGCGCGGAGCCGTGGCGGCCGACGCCGACAGCGCGTTCCTGACCGGGCTGCACGCCGCGATGTGGGTCGCGGCCGTGGTGTGCGCCGCCGCCTCCGCCGTCGTCCTGGCCGGCCTGCGCGGCGGCCCCGCCCCGGCCCGCCCGGTCACCGGCCGGCGACCGCGCGCGGTCGCCGGAGAGACCCGATGAGCGCCCTGCCGGCCACCGTGCCGGTCGCCGTCGTAGGAGCGGGCCAGTCCGGACTCGCCGTCGGGTACTACCTGCGGCAGGCCGGCGTGCCCTGCGTGCTGCTCGACGCCGGGAGCGCGGTCGGGGAGACATGGCGGCGGCGCTGGGACTCGCTGAGACTGTTCACGTCCGCGCGGTTCTCCGCGCTGCCGGGCCTGCCCTTCCCCGGCCCCGGCGCGCGCTACCCCGGCAAGGAGGAGGTCGTGGCGTACCTGCGTGAGTACGCGCGGCGGTTCGACCTCCCCGTGCTGCCCGGCCACCGCGTGCTGGCCCTGCGCGGTGACGGCGACGGCTATCTCCTGACCACCCCGCACGGCGACTGCCGGGCCGGCCAGGTCGTCATCGCGACCGGCGCGTTCGGTACCCCGCGGATCCCGGAGTTCGCCGCCGCGCTCAGCCCGGAGATCCCCTCCCTGCACACCGGTGACTACCACGGCCCCGCGCAGATCCCGCCGGGCACGGTGGTGATCGTCGGTGACGGCAACTCCGGGCGGCAGATAGCCGTGGAGCTGGCCGGCACCCACCGGGTGGTGCTGAGCTGCGGGGACACCGTCTCACCGCGGCTGCCGCAGACCGTCGTCGGGCGGGACATGTTCTGGTGGATGAGCGTCCTCGGCGTGATGAGCATGCCGGTGAACATGCAGGCACCGGACCCGGTCGTCGGCGACCGGGTGCCCGCGCTGGTCGCGGACGGCCGTATCCGGACGGTGGGCCGGATCACCGCGGCCCGGGGCGCCGAGCTGCTGGTCCCGGACGGCGAGCGCCTCAGGCCGTCCGCGGTGATCTGGGCGACCGGCTACCGCACCGACTGGAGCTGGCTCGACCCGGCGATGCTCGACGAGTCCGGGCAGCCCCGGCACACCGAGGGCGTGGGGGTGCTGCCCGGCAGCTACTACCTGGGCCTGTACCGGATGCGCACCCGCGGTTCGGCGCTGCTCGGCTTCGTCGGCCGGGACGCCGAACGCATCGCGGCCGCGGCCGTCACCACAGCCCGAGGCACTCCGACCGCTTCCCCCGCTGCGAAAGGCGAACCGGCATGACCACGATCCTCGTCACCGAACTCGACGTGCTGGAAGCACTGTTGGCGTTCGACTTCATCGGGTTCGCGCAGAAGTCCACCACCCTGGATCCCGCCGACCCCCACTACGGGCAGGCGGTCGGCGCCGCGTTCGCACTGGCGGTCCGCCGCCGGTTCCCGCGCGGCGCGGCACCGGAGGAGATCAGCGGCTACGTCACCGGCGTACTCGGCTCGCTGGAGGCCGGCGCGGAGGACTTCCCCCCGGCGTTCCTCGAAGGCCTGGTCACCGAGGGGCTGTACGGTCGGGAGGCGTCCGACGGAGGGCACGCGGACCCCGAGACGGTGCTCCAGGCCCGGCTGCTGCTGACCTTCCGATTGGTACGGGAGCTGGGTCTCGACGCGGACGCGCAGCGGGAGTTGCTGACCGAGGCGGCCCGACGGGTGTCCGTCTGAAAGGTACCGGGGCGGGCACCGGGTGACCGAGTGCCCACCTGAGGCGTGTCGCGGTGGCGCCCCGGACGGCCGGGGCGCCTCCTGTGGTGGCCGCTGGTGACCCGGGCGGCGCGAACACCACAGCCCGCTCACGGCACGGACGCAAACCCGGGAAGCCGCGGTGCGGCCTGACCCCGGGCCGCCTGGGCCGTGCCACGCCTCCCGGACGCCCGCGTTGCGCCGCGCTCCCCGCACGCCCGCGCCCTGCCTCGGTTCTCAACCGCCTACGCCGCGCCGCCGTCCCCCGGTGCCTGCGCCGTGGTGCCGTCCCCGGATGCCGTGGGCGTCTTCGTGGCGGAGCCCTGCGCGGCGGACGAGACGTGCAGGGCGCCCTCCGCGTACATCGCCCGCACCGACCGCTTGTCGTACTTGCCGACACTGGTCTTCGGGACCGCGTCCACGAACGACCACCGCTCCGGGACCCACCAGCGGGCCACCCGCCCGGCCAGGAACTCCCGCAGCTCGTCGGCGCCGACCTCGGCGCCCGGCACCAACGACACGCAGGCCAGCGGGCGTTCCTCCCAGCGTGGGTCGGGCACACCGACCACGACGGCCTCCAGCACCGCGGGGTGCTCGATGATCGCGTTCTCCAGCTCGATGGTGGAGATCCACTCGCCGCCGCTCTTGATGCCGTCCTTGAGCCGGTCGCTGACCACCACCCAGCCGCCCGGCTCGATCACTCCCAGGTCGCCGGTGCGCAGCCAGCCGTCGTGGAACTTCTCGGCGGAATCGGGGGTGTTGTAGTAGGAGCCGGTCACCCACGGCCCGCGCAGCTCCAGTTCGCCGACCGAGGTGCCGTCCCACGGTTGTTCGGTGCCGTCCTCCGCGATCAGCCGCACCTCGACGCAGGGCATCAGCCGGCCGCTCTTGGCGAGCCAGTCGACCTCCTCCTCGTCGGGGGTGCCGTGCGGCGGGACCGCGAAGGTGGCCAGCGGACTGGTCTCGGTCAGGCCCCAGCCCTGCTTCAGCCGGATGCCGTAGCGGTCCTTGAGCTGCTGGAGCAGGGCGCGCGGCGGGGTGGCACCGCCGCAGCCGGCCAGCCGTACGCCGCTCAGGTCCAGCGGGTGGTGTTCGCCGTGGTGCACCAGGCTGTTCCAGATCGTGCAGATCGCCGCCACCCCGGTGGGCCGCTCCTCGTTGATGATCCGGGCCAGCTCCGGGGGGTGCAGCAGCCGCCCGTTCATGATCAGGTCGGCGCCCGCCAGCCAGGCCGCGTACGGCCAGCCCCAGGCGTTGGCGTGGAACATGGGCACGATCGGCAGGATCCGGTCGCCGTCGCGCATCGCGAAACCGGCGCCGGCCGACACCCCGAGCGTGTGCAGGAAGATCGACCGGTGGCTGTAGGCCACGCCCTTGGGGTGGCCGGTGGTGCCGGTCGTGTAGCAGAGCGCCGCCGCCTCCCGTTCGTCCAGGTCGGGCCAGGCGAAGCCGGGCCGCTCGGCGGCCAGCAGCTCGTCCCAGCGGTGTACGGCGATGTGCCCGGGGAGGTCCGGCTTCGGGGTGTCGCCGATGACGACGACGTGGCGCACGCTGCCCAGCCGGTCCCGCAGCGGGGCGAGTGTCTCCAGCAGGGTCGCGTCGACCAGGAGGACGGCGTCCTCGGCGTGTTCGACGATGTAGCCCAACTGGTCCGGATGCAGGCGGAGGTTGAGAGTGTGCAGCACCGCGCCCATGCTCGGTACGGCGAAGTACGCCACGAGGTGTTCGGGGATGTTCCAGGCCAGCGTGGCCACCCGTTCTCCGGGCCGCACCCCCAGCCGGTTCAGCGCCGCGGCGAGCCGCTCGGCCTGGGTGGCGATGCCGGCGAAGGACTGTGAGGAGCGTGCGGCCGGCCCGTCGGCGCAGCGCACGACCCGGCTGTCCGCGTAGACGCGCTGCCCGTGGCGGAGGATGTCGCGGACGAGCAGTGGACGGTCCTGCATCGTGCTCTTCATGGCGGCCCCTTGGAGGTGCGCGGTCAGAAGGTGCTCCGGCGTCGTACCCCGCCTGTCGTCCGGGAGACCCGGACGACAGGCGGGGGCCGCACAGGGAGCCCTGACGGCGGGCGGCAGGCCGGCCCACTGCCCGCCGCCCGGTGCTAGTAGAGGGTGCCGTGCAGGCTCGCGGTGACGTGGGACGTGTCCTTGAGGTTGACCACGGAGTTCATTCGTCCGCCACCGGTGGCGGACGCGTAGGCACCGGTGCCGCCGATGACCAGATACGTGCCGGACGGGTGGACGACGGGGTTCTCCGTGAGCGGCGCGGTGAGGTGATAGGTAAGGGTGATCGTGTTTCCGGCACCGGCGCCGATGACCGCCGTCCCGTTGATGTCGTACTGCCCGGGAAGGCTCAGCGTGCAGGCCTTCTCCTGGTCCTGCCAGGTGCCGTTGCCGCCGATGGGCGTGCCGGCGGCGCGCCCCTGCGCGGTCACGTCGAAACCCCCGCAGGTCACGGTGTCCGGGTCCGCGGAGACGGTCGCCGCGAAGTGCGCGGTGATGTTCATGTCGTGACCGTGCTGGTCGGCTGCGTGCGTGGCACCGGCCGTGTACCCGGCCAGCAGCAGTGCTGCGGCCGTCGCACCGGTGGAACGCGCCAGCCATTGACGGACAGCTTTTCTCAAGACGTCCTCCGTCTGTCATGAACAGTCAGGTCTGGGGTCGGCAGGCAGCACCGGCCGGTCGCTGTCGACCGGCCGTGGCCTGCTGTGGGATCTCGCGCGTCAGTCGCCCTGTCGGGGTCTCCCCCTCCCCGGGGCACGCGACACGGCCGTCCTCCACGCCGGCGTCAGTCGGGCAACGGAGCGCGGGCAACGTCCGTTGAGGACATTTTCCCTGCCGATGTCCCTTCCGTCGAGGCGTTTGACACATTGTCCTGCTTTCGGATCTGCGTTCTATGCGACCGGCCGAGCAGCCTTCGCCGGTCCGGACCGCACCGGCGCGCCGCCCCGCTGACGCGCACGGCCGTGCCGGGCACGCGATGCTGGTGGACGGAACAGGTCCGTGCGAGGCCAGGAGGCTCGGCCGGTGATCGCCGTCAACCCGACGAACAGCGCCTCGGTACTGGCCGCCTTCGGCGCGCTGGGCGTCCTGGCGGTGATCTTCGCCGAGTCCGGTCTGCTCGTCGTCGGCTTCTTCCTGCCCGGTGACACGCTGCTGTTCCCGGCCGGGGTGCTGTGCGCGGGCAGTGCCGGGCAGCCGCCGCGCCTGGAGCTGTGGCAGGTGCTGGTGTGCGCGGCGGTCGGGGCGGTGGCGGGCGGCCAGGTGGGGTACGTGATCGGGCGGCACGGCGGGCGGGCGCTGCTGGCGCGCACCTCCAGCCGACGGGTGAAGGACGCGGCGGCGCGGGCGGAGGAGCTGCTGGCACGCTACGGCCACGGCAAGGCGCTGGTGATCGGCCGGTTCGTACCGGTGCTGCGCACTGTCGTGCACCCGGTGGCGGGTGCCCTGGGCGTGCCCGTGCGGGCCTTCACCCTGTGGCAGACCGTGGGCGGTGTCCTGTGGTCGCAGACGCTGGTCCTGGCCGGCTACCTCCTCGGCGCGTCCGTGCCGCACGTCGACGACTACCTGCTGCCGCTGGTCGCCCTGGTGGTGGTGCTGTCACTGCTGCCCCTGCTGGCCGAAACCCGCCGCGCCCGCCGCGAACGACGCGGCCCCACACCCTGACCCCGCCCACACCCTGACCCCGCCCACACGCTGACCCCGCCCAGGCACGGCACGCGGCCGGCGGGGCCGGTGTCAGCGGGGCTCGCGCGGCGTGCGTCCCTCGGGGCGCGGGCGGTCCGGGCGGCGCGGGCGGTGGACCGTGTTCGTCTCCCCCCGGCCGCGCGCGCGTGCCCGGGGCCGTCCGGTCCGCCGGTCCCGCCGCACCACCGGGACGGGCGTCCGGCGTGCCCGGCCAGGTGCACCCCGAGCCCATGGAGGGGGCCACGCCGGCCACAGGCACTCCTGTCCGTGGAGGGTGTCGAGGAGCCGGTCACGTTCTGGATCTCGCGCGGCCGGTACGAGGTGTGGAGCCGCACCCGGCTGATCGTGGACGTCGTACCGGGGCGGGGCAGCGGCTTCTCGCTGGAGGCGCCCGAGAGCGTGCGTTTTCTCACCCGTTCTCGCGTAGTAGACGCCTGGTCGGCCTGTCGGCCGCCGGAGTCTGGTGCACTGGCTCTGCCCGAGGGACGGTTGACGAGACATCAGGGGGCACGGTGACGAGACGTCGCAGGCGTTCGGCAGCGAGCAGAGCGGTTCTCACGACGGTCACGGCGTTCGGCATGCTGGCCGGTACGGCGTCGGCGGTGGCGGCCGCGGACCCGGCGGGCCGGCGGATCGCGCCGGGCGTGACCTACCGGCAGTTCGACATCGACGCCCGCGCGGGGACGGCCCGCGCTCATCTGCTCACGGTCGACCTGGCCAACCCGCACGTCCGGGTCGACCTGCTCTATCCGGGCGCGGTGGCGGCCCGGGCCACCGTCTCCCGGCTGGCGGACTCGGCCGGGGCGGTCGGGGGCGTCAACGGTGACTTCTTCCACGTCACCGAGACACAGCATCCGGGCGTGCAGGCCACCGGCGCGTCCGTCGGACCGGCCGTCGCGGCCGGGCAGGCACTCAAGGCGGCCGTGCCCGAGGGCCAGCGGTTCGGTCCGGCGCTGCCCTCCGGGACGACCACGCAGGACGTCTTCGGCGTGGGCATGGACCGGCGGGCCCGCCTGGACCGGCTCTCCCTGGCGGGCACCGTCGGCACGCCGGACGGCCGGCTGGCCCTCAAAGGTCTCAACCAGTACGCCCTGCCGGTGAACTCCGTCGGCGCCTTCACCGCGAAGTGGGGCAGCGCCTCCCGGGCGCGGGCCGTCTGCGGCACCGACACCCAGCGGTCCGCGCCGTGCAGCGACGACACCTACGAGGTGCAGGTGCGCGCCGGCCGGGTGGCCTCCGTCTCCGGCGCGCCGGGCAGCGGCGCGATCCCGGCGGACACCACGGTCCTGGTGGGCCGGGAGGAGGGCGCGCGGAAGCTGCGCACGCTGTCGGTCGGGGACCCGGTGGAGGTCACGCACCGCCTGGTGGCGGCCGCGTCCGGGGTGCCGTACACGTTCGCGATCGGCGGCTTCCCGGTGCTGCGCGGCGGTGCGCCGCCGGCCGGGCTGGACGACGTCACCTCGGCGGTGCGCACGGTCGTGGGCTACAAGGGCGCTGGACAGCAGTTGCTGCTCTTGGCGCTGGACGGCTCCGCGGACTACCGCGGCGGCCTGACCGTCGCGGAGGAGGCGGACACCATGCGGTCGCTGGGCGCCTCCGACGCCTTCAACCTCGACGGCGGCGGCTCGACGGAGCTGGTCACCCGCGCCATGGGCGCCGACGCCGTGTCGGTCCGCAACCACCCGAGCGGCGGCGCCGAGCGTCCGGTGCCGAACGGCATCGGCGTCTTCTCCACCGGGTGACTCAGGGCCGCAGGCTGCTCACCAGGTCGGCGGTCGCGGTGAGCCCGCTGTGGATGGTGGGCGCCATGCTGGTGCTGGCCAGGTAGAAGCCGAGCATCATGCAGACCAGGGCGTGGGACACCTTCAGCGCGCCGTTGCGCATGAAGATCACGGCCAGGATCAGGAGCAGCAGCACCACAGAGATGGAAATGGCCATCAGAACCTCCTCCGCCACGCCCCATGTGCGGCGTTCGGCCGCAAGTGTGGCGTAGCGGAGGGTCTGTCCGGGTCGCTGACGTGTCCGCCGTTCGTGTGGTGTCACACGGAGGGGTGGGCGTCCAGGAAGGCTTTCAGGCCGACGGGGTCGTCGGTGGTGAGGTGGTCGACGCCCGCGGCGAGCAGTTCCGTCCACAGCGCGTCCCGGGCGGGGCCGGCCGTGTCGGGGGTGGCCCCCGGAAGCGGACCGCCGGCCCTGCGCCATCCCGTTGTGGGCGTGGGCGTGCCACGGCGGGAGTGGGCGGTGCCGCCTCCCGGGGGATGCCGGATGGGACCGAAGGGAGTATGCGTTCGGCATCTCACAACAGGCCCCATCCGGCGGGAAGTCCGCGCTCTGTGTGTTCCGCCGGGGACCCCGCGCCCGGCCCGCGCCCGGCGGTCAGGGTCCCTGGAGACCGACCAGTTCCGCCAGCGCCGAGCGGTGTGCGCCCGCGGTGCCGTAGGCGATGGAGTCGGCCTTGGCCCGCTTCAGGTGCAGGTGGGCCGGGTGTTCCCAGGTCATGCCGATGCCGCCGTGGAGTTGTACCGCCTCCTCGGTGGCGCGGACGGCGACGGGGGCGGCGTAGGCCTGGGCGACGGCCACGGTGACGTCGGTGTCCTGACCGGTGGCGAGGGCGTCCGCCGCGGCGCGGGCGGTGGCCCGGAGGTGGACGACCTCCAGCCATAGCTGGGCGAGCCGGTGCTTGAGCGCCTGGAACCCGCCGACCGGCCGGTTGAACTGCTTGCGCTCCTTCAGGTAGCGGACCGTTTCGGTCAGCGCCCAGTCGGCCACGCCGAGTTGCTCCGAGGCGAGCAGTCCGGCGGCGGCGCGCAGGGCCCGGCGTACGGCGGGTCCGGCGTCGCCGACGCGGCGGCCGGCCGCGCCGGCCAGGGTGACGGTGGCGAGGGGGCGGGTGAGGTCCAGGGAGACCTGCGGGGTGACCGTCACGGCGTCGGCGGTCACGGCGTACAGACCGTCGTCATCGGCCGGGACGAGCAGCACGTCGGCGACGGCCGCGTCCGCGATGCCGGTCAACTCGCCGTGCAGGGTGCCGTTCTCGACGCGTACGGTGGCGAAGGCGGCGTCCGGGGCGTGGTGCAGTCCGACGGCGAGGACGCCGATGGTGCGCCCGGAGGCCAGCCGGCCGAGCAACTCCTCGTCGGCGCAGGCGAGCAGGGCCTCGGTGGCCACGACGGCGCTCGTGAGGTACGGCACGGGGGCGACCGCCCGCCCCAGCTCCTCGAGCACGACCGCGGCCTCGCGGGCGGAGGCGCCCTGGCCGCCCTGCGCCTCGGGCACCAGGAGGCCGGCCAGGCCCATGCCGTCGGCGAGCAGCTTCCACAGGGCGAGGTCGTGCGGGGCGTCCGACTCGGTGCGGCTGATCACGTCGGCCGGGGCGCAGTGGTCCGTGAGCAGGTCGCAGACGGCGGCACGCAGCGCCTCTTCCTCCTCGGAGTAGAGGAGATCGGGCTGTGTACTCATCGGGCCAGGTCCTTCCAGGCGACGTCCTTGTCGGTGCGCGGCTCGGCGGGCAGGCCCAGGACGCGCTCGGCGACGATGTTCAGCAGGACCTCGCTGGTCCCGCCCTCGATGCTGTTGCCCTTGGAACGCAGGTAGCGGTATCCGGCGTCCCGGCCGGTGAAGTCGACGAGTTCGGGGCGGCGCATGGTCCAGTCGTCGTACAACAGGCCCTCCTCGCCTCGGAGTTCGACTTCGAGGCCGCTGATCTCCTGGTTGAGGCGGGCGAAGGCGAGCTTCATGCCGGAGCCCTCGTAGCCGGGCTGGCCGGCGACGAGCTGCTGACGCAGGCGTTCGCCGGTGAACCGGGTGACCTCGGCCTCGACCCACAGCCGCAGCAGGCGCTGGTGCAGGTCGTGGGTGCGCAGTCCGGGACGTTCGCGCCAGGTCCGGGCGACGGGGCCGATCATGCCGCCCTCGCGGGGCACGGCCATGCCGCCGATGGAGACACGTTCGTTCATCAGGGTGGTCTGCGCGACCCGCCACCCGTCACCGGCCTCGCCGAGGCGGCGGGTGTCGGGGATGCGGACGTCGGCGAGGAAGACCTCGTTGAACTCGGCCTCGCCGGTGATCTGGCGCAGGGGCCGGACCTCGACGCCCGGATCGGTCATGTCGCAGACGAAGTAGGTGATGCCCTGGTGCTTGGGCACGTCGGGGGCGGTGCGGGCGATGAGGATGGCCCAGCGGGCCACGTGCGCGCTCGACGTCCACACCTTCTGCCCGTTGACGATCCACTCGTCGCCCTCGCGCACCGCGCGGGTGCCGAGCGCGGCCAGGTCGGAACCGGCGCCGGGCTCGCTGAAGAGCTGGCACCAGACCTCCTCGCCGGTCCACAGGGGCCGCAGGTAGCGCCGCTTCTGTTCCTCGGTGCCGTACGCGAGGATCGTCGGCGCGGCCATGCCCAGGCCGATGCCGATGCGCCGGGGGTCGTTGTCGGGGGCGCCGGCGGCCTCCAGTTCGGCGTTGACGACGCCCTGGAGGGAGCGCGGGGCGCCGAGCCCGCCGAGGCCCTCCGGGTAGTGCACCCAGGCCAGCCCGGCGTCGAAACGGGCCCGGAGGAAGTCCAGGCGGTCGGTGCTCGCGGGCGGATGCTGCGCCAGCAACTCCTGTGTACGGCGGCGCAGTTCCTCGGTGTCGGTCATGCGGCGGCTCCCTTCTCCAGGACGACGGCCACCCGGCCGGTGGTCACTCCGTCGGCGACCCGCTGCACGGCGTGCGCCGCCTCGGTGAGCGGCACGCGCTCGCTCACCAGCGGCTTGATCGCGCCGCGGGCGGCCAGTTCGGTCAGTTCCTCGTGGCAGCGCCGGATCAGCTCGGGGTTCTTGGTGTTGTACAGGCCCCAGTGCAGGCCGAGGATGGTGTAGTTCTTCACCAGGGCGTGGTTGAGGGCCGGGCTCGGAATGGTGCCGCTGGCGAAGCCGACGACGACGATCCGGCCCTCGAAGGCGGCCAGCTTCGCGGACTGTGTGTAGGCCTCGCCGCCGACCGGGTCGTAGATCACGTCGGCGCCCCGGCCGCCGGTCGCCTCCTTGACGGCGGCGACGACGTCCTGGGCACGCCGGTCGACCACCACGTCACAGCCCAGGTCGCGGGCGACGGCGGCCTTGTCCGCGCCGCCCACGACACCGATCACGGTGGCGCCGGCGGCCTTGCCGAGCTGTACGGCGGCGCTGCCCACACCGCCGGCGGCGGCGTGCACCAGCAGGGTCTCCCCCGCCTCCAGGCGGGCGCGGCGGTGCAGGCCGAACCAGCCCGTCTGGTAGCCGATGTGCAGCGCGGCGGCCTCGGCGTCGTCCAGCGAACCGGGCGCGGGGAGCAGGGCCCGGGCATCGGCGAGGGCGTACTCGGCGAAGCCGCCGTGGGGCAGGGCGGGGGTGGCGAGCACGCGCCGGCCGTCCTCGGTCTCGCCGCAGATCTCCACGCCCGGGGTGAAGGGCAGGGGCGGGCGCATCTGGTACTGGCCCCGGCACAGCAGCGCGTCCGGGAAGTTGATGTTGGCGGCGCGCACCCGCAGCAGCACCTGGCCGTCGCCCGGCGTGGGCGGCTCCACGTCGGCGATGCGCATCACCTCGCCGGGCTCGCCGTTCTCGTGCACTTGCCATGCCTGCATGGGGGGCCTCCACGGGACTGCTTCGTCTGACCGGGTCCGACGGCATACTAAGCGGTCGCTTGCCAATCAGGGAACAGTCGGGTGCGTCACGTACGAGCCGGCCGCGCCCGTACGTGCATCCGCTCGCCCTGCGGCCCGAAGAGGCTGAGGAACTCCACGGGCCCCTCCCCCGCCGACCCGAACCAGTGCGGCACCCGCGTGTCGAACTCCGCCGCCTCCCCCGCCGTCAGCACCACGTCGTGCTCGCCGAGCACCAGCCGCAACCGCCCGGACAGCACGTACAGCCACTCGTAGCCCTCGTGGGTGCGCGGCTCCGGCGGCCGGCTGCGTTCGGGTTCGCGCACCTTGTACGCCTGGAGGCCGCCGGGCTGACGGGTCAGCGGCCAGAACGTGCGGCCGTTGCGCTGGACGGGCTTCGCCCGCACCCGGGGGTCGCCGGCCGGCGGGGCTCCGACCAGCTCGTCCAGCGGGACCTGGTGGGCCTCGGCGATGGGCAGGAGCAGCTCCAGGCTGGGCCTGCGCAGGCCGGACTCCAGCCGGGACAGGGTGCTGACGGAGATGCCGGTGGCCTGGGACAGGGCCGCCAGGGTCACCTCCCGCTCCTTCCGGATCCGCCGCAGCCGCGGCCCCACCTCGGCGAGGACTTCGTCGGTACTCATGCCCGTATTGCAGGTTCGGCAAGGACGTTTGTCAATACGGCACATCCCCGGCGGCGGCCGGGAGCGGGGTGGGCGTCGACCGGCCGGCGGGTGGGTCGGTACCGCTCCTCGCCTGCCGCGGCCGTCCGGGTGTGGGCGGCGCACCCGCGGTGCACCATAACTGCATGCTGCTGACCCGGTTGGCCGAGGTGTCCCGGGAGGTCGCCGCGACGGCGGCCCGGTCCCGCAAGACGGCGCTGCTCGCGGAGCTGTTCCGCGACGCGGAGGCGGACGACGTGCCCATCGTCATTCCCTACCTGGCCGGACGGCTGCCGCAGGGCCGGCTCGGGGTCGGCTGGAAGGTGCTGGGCCGCCCGGTCCCGCCGGCGGCCGAGCCCACGCTCACCGTCCGGGAGGTCGACGCCCGCCTCACCGAGCTGGGCAAGGTCTCCGGGCCCGGCTCCCAGGCGGAGCGGGCCCGGATCGTCGGCGAGCTGATGGGCGCGGCCACGGAGGCGGAACAACGCTTCCTGCTCGGCCTGCTCAGCGGCGAGGTCCGGCAGGGCGCGCTGGACGCGGTCGCGGTGGAGGGGCTGGCCCGGGCGACCGGCGCGGACCCGGCCGACGTACGGCGGGCCGTGATGCTCGCGGGTTCGCTGCGGACGGTGGCCCGGGCACTGCTCGGCGAGGGCCCGCAGGCGCTGGAGGGGTTCCGGCTCACCGTCGGCCGCCCGGTGCTGCCCATGCTGGCGCACAGTGCCTCCTCGGTCGCGGAGGCGGTGGAGAAGCTGGGCGCGTGCGCGGTGGAGGAGAAGCTGGACGGCATCCGGGTCCAGGTCCACCGGGACGGCGACACGGTACGGGTGCACACCCGCACCCTGGACGACATCACCGACCGGCTGCCCGAAGTGGTCGCCGCAGCACTGGAGTTGCGCGGTGAGCGCTTCGTCCTGGACGGCGAGGTGATCTCGTTCGACGCGGGTGGGCGGCCCCGGTCCTTCCAGGAGACGGCGGGCCGGGTGGGCTCGCGCACGGACGTGGTGAGGGCCGCCGGCCGGACCCCGGTCTCCCCCGTCTTCTTCGACGCCCTCTTCGTCGAGGGCCGCGATCTGCTCGACCTGCCCTTCGCCGAGCGGCACGCGGAGCTGGCCCGGCTGGTGCCCGAACCCATGCGGGTGCGCCGGACGACGGCCTCGGACCCGCGGGACACCCCGGAGGCGGAACGGTTCCTCGCCGACACCCTGGCCCGCGGCCACGAGGGCGTGGTGGTGAAGGCACTGGACGCGCCGTACAGCGCGGGCCGGCGCGGTGCCTCCTGGCTCAAGGTCAAGCCCGTCCACACGCTGGACCTGGTGGTCATGGCGGCCGAATGGGGCCACGGCCGCCGCACCGGCAGGCTCTCCAACCTCCATCTGGGCGCCCGCAACCCGGACGGCACCTTCACGATGCTCGGCAAGACCTTCAAGGGCATGACCGACGCGATGCTCACCTGGCAGACCGAACGGCTCCAGGAACTGGCGGTCGAGGACGACGGCTGGGTGGTCCGGGTCCGCCCCGAACTCGTCGTGGAGATCGCCTACGACGGCCTCCAGCGCTCCTCCCGCTATCCGGCCGGTGTGACCCTCCGCTTCGCCCGCGTGGTCCGCTACCGGGAGGACAAGCGCCCGGAGGAGGCCGATACCGTGGAGACCCTGCTGGCGGCCCACCCGGAGGTCACACCGTGACGGTGCGCGCGACGAAGCGCAGTGCGGGACTGCTGTTGTTCCGGCACACCGAGGACGGGCTGGAGGTGTTGCTCGGCCATATGGGCGGCCCGCTCTGGGCGAAGAAGGACGCGGGTGCGTGGACCGTGCCCAAGGGCGAGTACGAGCCGGACGAACCGGCCTGGGAGGCGGCCCGGCGGGAGTTCCGGGAGGAGCTGGGGCTCGCACCGCCCGACGGGGAGGCCATAGCACTGGGTGAGGTCGTGCAGCGCAGCGGGAAGATCGTCACCGCCTGGGCGCTGGAGGGGGACCTCGACCCGGAGGCGATCGTCCCCGGCACCTTCACCATGGAGTGGCCGCCGAGGTCCGGCCGCAGGCAGGAGTTCCCGGAGCTGGACCGGGTGGCGTGGTTCGCCCCGGACCGGGCCCGTGCGGTGATCATCACGGCGCAGGCCGCGTTTCTGGACCGGCTGGCGGAGCACCAGGGCTGAACAGGCGACCACGCGTTGCGATCGGCCGCGCCGCGCGCGAAGGTCGGAACAGGCCCGCTCCCAGGGAGGTCAGCCATGCCCATCGCGACGGTGAACCCGGCGAACGGTGAGACACTCAAGACGTACGAGCCCATGGGCGAGGAGGAGCTGGAACGCCGGCTCCAGCTCGCCGAGGCCACGTTCCGCACGTACCGGACGACGACGTTCGCCGACCGCGCCCGCCTGCTCACCAGGGCCGCCGACCTGCTGGACGAGGACCGGCAGGAGATCGGCCGGATCATGACGACCGAGATGGGCAAGCCGGTCAAGCAGGCCCGCGCGGAGGCCGAGAAGTGCGCCAAGGCCATGCGCTGGTACGCGGAGCGCGCCGAGGGACTGCTGGCCGACGAGGAGCCGCCCGGGCAGGACGTGCGGGACTCCGGCGCCTCCCGGGTCCGGGTGCGCTACCGCCCGCTCGGCCCGGTCCTCGCCGTGATGCCCTGGAACTTCCCGCTCTGGCAGGTGATCCGGTTCGCCGCGCCCGCTCTGATGGCCGGCAACGTGGGCCTGCTCAAGCACGCCTCCAACGTGCCCCGGACCGCCCTGTATCTGGAGGACCTCTTCCACCGGGCGGGCTTCCCGGAGGGCTGCTTCCAGACGTTGCTGATCGGCTCCGCCGCGGTGGACGACATCCTGCGCGACGAGCGGGTGAAGGCCGCCACCCTGACCGGCAGCGAACCGGCGGGCCGGGCGGTCGCCTCCAGCGCCGGGGAGATGGTCAAGAAGACGGTGCTGGAACTGGGCGGCAGCGATCCCTTCGTCGTCATGCCCTCCGCCGACCTGGACCGCGCCGCCGAGGTCGCGGTGACCGCGCGCGTGCAGAACAACGGGCAGTCGTGCATCGCCGCCAAGCGGTTCATCGTGCACACCGACGTCTACGACGCCTTCGCCGAGAAGTTCGTCGCCGGCATGCGGGCCCTGCGGGTCGGTGACCCGCTGGAGGAGGACACCGAGGTCGGGCCGCTCGCCAGCGAGCGGGGGCGGACCGATCTGGAGGAGCTGGTCGACGACGCGATGCGGGGCGGCGCCGAGGTGCTGTGCGGCGGACGGCGGCCCGACGGGCCCGGCTGGTACTACCCGCCGACCGTGCTCGCCGGCATCACCCGCCGGATGCGCGTCCACCGCGAGGAGACCTTCGGACCGGTCGCCACGCTCTACCGGGCCGGTGACCTGGACGAGGCGGTCCTCATCGCCAACGACTCGCCGTTCGGCCTGAGTTCCAACGTGTGGACGCGGGACGAGAGCGAGGTCGACCGGTTCGCGCGCGACCTGGAGGCCGGTGCCGTGTACGTCAACGGGATGACCGCCTCCCATCCGGCGTTCCCGTTCGGCGGGGTCAAGCGCTCGGGGTACGGGCGTGAGCTGTCCGGGCACGGAATCCGGGAGTTCTGCAACATCACGACGGTTTGGCAGGGTGCGTGAGCGCCACGCGGCTAACATCCCGTTCTGTGAACCGCGAAGTGACCCTGCCTCTGATCGTCGACGACCGCGGTACCTTGCAGGTGGCCGCGGCCGACGTGAGTAAGTTGTTGCGGACCGTGGGCGCGCGGTGGCTGCACCTCGTCGACGCCGGGGAGCAGCCGCTGGACGAGGACACGGTCGCCGCTCTGACCATCGAGCTGGCGAAGCTGGCGGACCGGATCGACGTGGCCTGTATCGCGCACAGCAGCGGAGCGCCGTAGGAGCGTCTGCGCGGCACCGGGCGCCCTGCCCCGCCGGGCCGTCGGGTCGCCGTAACGGCCGGCACGGTGTCTTCCCTCGTCCGGCGGCGGAATCCGCCCTGGTCGCCGTATCCGGGGTCCCCGATTCGGAGTAATCCAACGAGAGATCGTGGGCCTCCCGGGTGACGGTGGGTGGAGCACCCACAGAGGTGAACCACCTACGGACCGGTGGGCGAAGGCCCGCCGGCACGCGGAAAGCAGGGACGGTTCATGGCGACTTTGTGCAGACCCTCGGTATCGGTCCCGGAGCACGTGATCACGATGGAGGAGACGCTGGAGCTGGCGCGCTCCCGCCACGAGGACCACCCTCAACTGCCCCTCGCGCTGCGGCTGATCGAGAACACGGGCGTGAAGACCCGGCACATCGTGCAGCCCATCGAGGAGACCCTCAAGCACCCCGGCTTCGAGGACCGCAACAAGCTCTACGAAGCCGAGGCCAAGGCCCGGGTCCCCGAGGTGATCCAGCGCGCGCTCGACGACGCCGAGCTGCTCACCAGCGACATCGACGTGATCATCTACGTATCGTGCACGGGCTTCATGATGCCCTCGCTCACGGCGTGGCTGATCAACGAGATGGACTTCGACAGCACCACCCGTCAGCTCCCCATCGCCCAGTTGGGCTGCGCGGCCGGCGGTGCGGCGATCAACCGGGCCCACGACTTCTGCTCGGCCTACCCGAACGCCAACGCGCTGATCGTGGCCTGCGAGTTCTGCTCGCTGTGCTACCAGCCCACCGACCTCGGCATCGGCTCGCTGCTCTCCAACGGCCTGTTCGGTGACGGCATCGCCGCCGCCGTGGTGCGCGGACGCGGCGGCACGGGCGTCCGACTGGAGCGCAACGGCTCGTACCTGATCCCGAAGACGGAGGACTGGATCGCGTACGACGTCCGGGCCACCGGGTTCCACTTCCTGCTGGACAAGCGGGTCCCCACGACCATGGAGCCCCTCGCCCCGGCACTGAAAGACCTGGCGGGCCTGCACGGCTGGGACGCCTCCGACCTGGACTTCTACATCATCCACGCGGGCGGTCCCCGAATACTCGACGACCTCAGCAAGTTCCTCAAGGTCGAGCCGCACGCGTTCCGGTTCAGCCGGGCCACGCTCACCGAGTACGGCAACATCGCCAGCGCCGTCGTCCTGGACGCGCTGCGCCGGCTGTTCGACGAGGGCGGCGCCGAGGAAGGGGCGCGCGGACTGCTCGCCGGGTTCGGCCCCGGCATCACCGCCGAGATGACGGTGGGCCGCTGGGGCTCCTCGAACGGGGACGGGCGATGACCGAGGAGACCCTCACCGCGTGCCTGCCCCCGGTCCGGCACTGGCCGGCGCTCGACCTGACCGGGACGGACTTCGACCCGGTGCTGGCCGAGCTGATGCGGGAGGGCCCGGTCAGCCGGGTCCGACTGCCGAACGGCGAGGGCTGGGCGTGGCTGGTCACCCGGTACGACGACGTGCGCGCGGTGGCCAACGACCCCCGCTTCGGCCGGGAGGCGGTGATGGACAAGCCCGTCACCCGGCTCGCCCCGCACTTCATCCCCGACCGGGGCGCGGTCGGCTTCCTCGACCCGCCCGACCACACCCGGCTGCGCCGCTCGGTCGCCGCCGCCTTCACGGCGAAGGGCGTGGAGCGGCTGCGCGACAAGGCGCGCGGCATGCTGGACGACCTGGTGGACCGGCTGCTCCAGGGCGGCCCGCCCGCCGATCTCACCAGCGCGGTGCTCAGCCCGTTCCCCATCGCGGTGATCTGCGAGCTGATGGGCGTCCCGGCAGGTGACCGGCACGAGATGCACAACTGGACCCAGCTCATCCTGTCCTCCGCGCACGGCAAGGAGGTCAGCGAGAAGGCGAAGCGCGAGATGAGCGCCTGCTTCTCGGACCTGATCGGCGGGCGCGGGAACAGCACGGGCGAGGACGTCACCTCGCTCCTCGGTGCCGCGGTGGGCCGGGGCGAGGTGACGCCGGCTGAGGCCGTCGGCCTCGCCGTCCTGCTCCAGATCGGCGGCGAGGCGGTCACCAACAACAGCGGGCAGTTGTTCTACCTGCTGCTGACCCGCCCCGACCTCGTGGACCGGCTGCGCGCGGAGCCCGGGACACGTCCCCGGGCGATCGACGAACTCCTGCGCTACATCCCGCACCGCAACGCGGTCGGCCTGTCCCGGATCGCCCTGGAGGATGTGGAGATCCACGGCGTCCGCATCCGCGCCGGCGACGCGGTCTACGTCTCCTACCTGGCCGCCAACCGCGACCCGGACGTCTTCCCCGAACCGGAGACCATCGACTTCTCCCGCAGCCCGAACCCGCATGTGTCGTTCGGTTTCGGCCCGCACTACTGCCCCGGCGGCATGCTGGCCCGGCTGGAGGAGGAACTGCTGATGGACGCCCTGCTGGACCGGGTGCCGGGCCTGCGGCTGGCCGTGCCGCCGGACGAGGTGCCGTTCCGCAAGGGGGCGCTGATCCGGGGCCCCGAGGCCCTGCCGGTGGCCTGGTGACCGGCCCATGACCAAGACGGAGGGACTGTACGTGCCGCCGGGCCACGGCCGCGTCGTGGAGACGCCGGCCCAGCGGGTGACGTTCAAGGTCACCGGAACCCACTCGCGGATGGCCTCGACCTTCGAGGTGGAGGTCCCGCCGGGCTTCGACGTCGGCGCCCATGTGCACACCCGCAGCGAGGAGCTGTTCTACGTCCTAGAGGGTGAACTGGACGTCCTCGCCTTCGAGCCCCGCGTCCGCACACCCGACAACTGGCGGAAGTGGGAGTCGGGTTCGGGCAGCAGAGTGGTGCGGGCGACGCCGGGCACGGTCGTCGTCGTACCGCCCGGATGCCCGCACGCGTTCGCGAACCCGACGGACACGCCCGCGAGGATGTTCTTCCAGGCGAGCCCGCCACCGGATCACGAACGCTACTTCGAGGAGCTGCTCGAGATCCTCGGCAACGGCGGCCCGCCGGATCAGGAGGCCATCGAGGCGCTGCGGGCCAAGTACGACATCGAGCAGCTCACCCCGCTGAGACACCGGTGAGCGTCCCCGCCCCGGGGGTCGCGGGCAACCGCGCGGCGAGCCACGGCCCCCCGCCGCGCACCCTCGCCCGCGGCGCTACCTGATCGGCATCCCGGCCAGCGTCCGCGCGATGACGAGGCGCTGGATCTCGCTCGTCCCCTCGAAGATCGTGTAGATGGCCGCGTCCCGGTGCATGCGCTCCACCGGGTACTCGCGGGTGTATCCGTTGCCGCCGAGGATCTGAATGGCCTGCGCGGTGACCTGCTTCGCGGTCTCGCTGGCGAACAGCTTGGACATCGATCCCTCGGCAGCCGTGAACGACTTGCCGTTGACCGCCATCCACGAGGCCCGCCACACCAGCAGCCGCGCCGCGTCGATCTGCGTCCGCATGTCCGCGAGCTGGAAGGCCACGCCCTGGTTGTCGATGATGGGCCGGCCGAACTGCTCACGGGTCCTGGCGTAGTCGAGGGCCACCTCGTACGCGGCCCGGGCGGTGCCGACCGCCATCGCGCCCACGGCCGGCCGCGAGGCCTCGAAGGTGGCCATCGCCGCGTTCTTCACCCTCTCCCCGCCGGAGGCCTTGGCCCGCTCCCGGGCCCGGGCGAGCCGCTCGTCCAGCTTCTGCTTGCCACCCAGCAGGCAGGAGCCGGGGACGCGGACGTCGTCGAGGACGACCTCGGCGGTGTGCGAGGCGCGGATGCCGTGCTTCTTGAACTTCTGGCCCTGCGCGAGGCCCGGCGTGCCCGGCGGGACGATGAAGGACGCGTGGCCCTTGGACCCCAGCTCCGGGTCGACGACGGCGACGACGACGTGGACGTTGGCGATGCCGCCGTTGGTCGCCCAGGTCTTCGTGCCGTTGATCACCCACTCGTCCTTGGCCTCGTCGTACACGGCCCGCGTGCGCATCGAGGCGACGTCGGAGCCGGCGTCGGGCTCGGAGGAGCAGAACGCGGCGACCTTGACGTCACTGGCGTCGCCGTACATCTGCGGGATCCAGGTGCCGATCTGCTCCTCGGTTCCGTTGGCGAGAACGCCCACGGCGGCCAGGCCCGTGCCCACAATGGAGAGGGCGATGCCCGCGTCGCCCCAGAACAGCTCCTCCATCGCCATCGGGATGCCGAGACCGGTGGGGTCGAAGTACTGCTGGGCGTAGAAATCGAGGGAGTAGATGCCGACCTTCGCCGCCTCCTGGATAACCGGCCAGGGGGTCTCCTCGCGCTCGTCCCACTCGGCGGCGGCGGGCCGGATCACGTCCGCGGCGAAGCCATGGAGCCAGTCCCGGACTTCCCTCTGTTCGTCGTTCAGCTCCATGGTGAACTCGGCCATGTCCCCTCCAGCGGCGGCAGTGCGATGTTACTAGCGGTAACGCGAGTCTGTTACTGACGGGTAGGAAAAGTCAACCGGTGAGGGACCTTCGGCATCCCGTTCGATGTCAGGGGCCCGGTCAGTGTTAGTTTGCGCTGGCGTCACCGAATCAGCACGGGTGGGGAGAGCACATGGACACCACGCAGCGGACCGATCAGCAGCGGTCGGCCGACCGCCGACGGCGCGAGCTGCTGGAGGCCGCCGACCGGGTGGTGCTGCGCGACGGCCCGCAGGCGTCGATGAACGCCATCGCGGCGGAGGCCGGCATCACCAAACCGATCCTCTACCGGCACTTCGGCGACAAGGGCGGACTGTACGCCGCTCTCGCCATGCGGCACACCGACGCGCTGCTCGACTCGCTGCGGGCCGCGCTGGACGCTCCGGCGGACCGGCGGGAGCGGGTGGAGTCCACCCTCGACACCTACCTCGCCGCGATCGAGGCCCGGCCCCAGGTGTACCGGTTCCTGATGCACCCCGCGGAGGGCAGCACCGGGCACGACCAGGGATTCGACGTCGGCAAGCACTCCGCTCCGCTGCTGCGGCGGATGGGCGAGGAGCTGGCCCGGGTCATCGAGGAGCGGGTGGACGTCGGACCGGAGAGCCAGCGGCTGGCCCGGGTGTGGGGGCACGGCATCGTCGGCATGATGCATGCGGCCGGCGACTGGTGGCTGAGTGAACGGCCCTGCTCCAGGGCCGAGTTGGTGCGCTCCCTGGCCGACCTGCTGTGGGGGCGGCTCGCGGCGGCCGGGGACCGGCTGGGCGGCCCCGGGTTCTGACGGCCCCCGCCCGCGCGCCTCACCTCACCGGTGCCAGGAGGCCCGGGAGATCTGTCGCAGCAGCCTGCGCCTGCGCAGGCCCGTGAGGTGGTCCGCGTACACGCGCCCCTCCAGGTGGTCGCACTCGTGCTGGAGGCACCGGGCGAAGAACCCCGTGCCGTGGACCGTGACCGGCTCCCCGGTCACGGTGAACCCCTCGACCACCGCGTGGTCGTACCGTTCTGTGGCCGCCTCCAGCCCCGGCAGGGACAGACAGCCCTCCGGGCCGCGGAGCACCACGCCGTCGGCCCGCACCAGGCGCGGATTGACGACGTGACCGAGGTGACGGACGTCCTCGTCGTCGGGACAGTCGTACACGAACACCCGCAGACCGACCCCGACTTGGTTCGCGGCCAGGCCCACCCCCCGCGCCGCGTACATCGTGGCGAAGAGGTCCTCCACGAGAGCGGCCAGGCCGGGGCCGAAGTCGGTGACGTCCCGGCACGGCTCGCGCAGGGGCGCGTCGCCGAGCAGGGTGAGGGGCCGGACGCGCCCGTGGACGCCCGGAATGGAACCGTGTCGCATGGCGGCAAGGGTACGGTTCGTTCAGCTCATGCCCCGCCGCGGAAGGCGTGGACCGGGATTCGGGTGTACGAACGGATCTCGATAGGCTGACGTTCACACCACGTTGCCGGATGGCCCCAGGCGCGGCGCGTACGCAAGGAGGATCGAGAACTGATGGCAGGCAACTCGGACCCGCTCTCGCCGCGGGCCAAGCTGGCCGTGACCGCGGGCAAGGCGGTCGCTGCGGCATCGCGCGCAGCGGGACGCGGCAGCGGGTCGGTGATCGGCGGCCGGGTCGCGCTGAAACTCGACCCCGACCTGCTCGGGCGGCTCGCCCAGAACCTGGACGTCGTCCTGGTGTCCGCCACCAACGGCAAGACGACGACGACACGGCTCATCGCGGAGGCCCTGGGCGCCGCGGGCCCCGTCGTGTCGAACGCGCTGGGCGCCAACATGCCGGCCGGCATCACGTCGGCCCTGGCCGGCGGTTCGGACGCGAAGTTCGGCGTCATCGAGGTCGACGAGAAGTACCTGGCCGGCGTGGCCCGGGACACCAGCCCCAAGTGCATCGCGCTGCTGAACCTCTCCCGCGACCAACTGGACCGCGCCGCCGAGACCCGGATGCTCGCCGAGAACTGGCGTGAGGGCCTGGCCGGTTCCAAGGCGGTCATCGTCGCCAACTGCGACGACCCGCTGGTGGTGTGGGCCGCGTCCTCCTCGCAGAATGTGATCTGGGTCGCAGCCGGACAGATGTGGAAGGACGACGCCTGGTCCTGCCCGTCGTGCGGTGGCGTCATGCAGCGCCCCGGCGACGACTGGTTCTGCGGCGAGTGCGGCTTCCGCCGGCCCACCGCGTCCTGGGCGCTGTCCGGGGACCACGTGCTGGACCCGCACGGCTCCGCCTGGCCGATCCACCTCCAGTTGCCCGGCCGCGCCAACAAGGCGAACGCGGCCAGCTCCGCGGCCGTCGCCGCCGTGTTCGGCGTGCCGCCCCAGGTCGCCCTGGAGCGGATGTACCAGGTGCAGGCGGTGGCCGGGCGGTACGACGTCGTCCAGTTCCAGAACCGTGACCTGCGGCTGCTGCTGGCCAAGAACCCGGCCGGCTGGCTGGAGACGTTCTCCCTGATCGACCCGCCCCCCGCCCCGGTGATCCTGTCCGTGAACGCGCGCGGCGCCGACGGCACCGACACCTCCTGGCTGTGGGACGTCGACTACACGCGGCTGACCGGCCACCCGATCTTCGTGATCGGCGACCGGAAGCTGGACCTCGCCGTCCGCCTGGAGGTCGCGAACCAGCACTTCCAGGTCTGCGAGAACCTCGACCAGGCCGTGCAGACGTGCCCGCCCGGCCGTATCGAGGTCATCGCGAACTACACCGCGTTCCAGGACCTGCGCCGCCGCGTCGGCAACTGATCTTCGAAGGGCGATCACCTCATGAGTGACAACCAACTGCGGCTGGTGTGGATCTACCCGGACCTGCTGAGCACCTACGGCGACCAGGGCAACGCGCTCGTCGTGGAGCGCCGGGCCCGGCAGCGCGGCCTGGACGTGGCGCGCCTGGACGTGCGCAGCGACCAGCCGATCCCGACCTCCGGCGACATCTACCTGATCGGCGGCGGTGAGGACCGTCCGCAGCGGCTCGCCGCCGAGCGGCTGCGCCGCGACGGTCATCTGCACCGGGCGGTGGAGAACGGCGCGATCGTGTTCTCCGTCTGCGCGGGCTACCAGATCCTCGGCCACGAGTTCATCAACGACCTCGGTCAGCGCGAGCCGGGCCTCGGCCTGCTCGACGTGGTGTCCGTGCGCGGCGAGGGCGAGCGGTGCGTCGGCGACGTGCTGGGCGACATCGACCCGCAGCTCGGGCTGCCCCCGCTGACGGGCTTCGAGAACCACCAGGGCGTCACCCACCTCGGTCCCACCGCCCGTGCCTTCGCCCGGACGCGGATCGGCAAGGGCAACGGCACCGGGGACGGCACGGAGGGCGCGTACAACGGGACGGTCTTCGGCACGTACATGCACGGCCCGGTGCTCGCCCGTAACCCGCAGATCGCCGACCTGCTGCTGAAGCTGGCGCTGGACGTCAACGCGCTGCCGCCGATCGACGACCACTGGTACGAGGCACTCCGCGACGAGCGCATCGCGGCTGCGCAGCAGCCTGCGTGAGCACGGCTGCGCAGCAGCCCGCGTAACCGGGTGTTCAGCGGGATGTCAGCGGGGTGGGGCAGGCTTGTGACGGGCCCGCCTGACGGCCTGTCCGCTCACATGTGCGGACGAGTCCAGCAGGCGGACGCCCGCTACGGAGCCACCCCCTCACGCCGGTAGGGTGACCGGGAATCCGCCGGACAACGTGGTCCGGTTTCCCGGCCCACGTTGAGAAGGTATTTCGGGCTATGCGCATTGGTGTCCTCACGTCCGGCGGCGACTGCCCCGGCCTGAACGCCGTCATCCGGTCCGTCGTGCACCGCGCCGTCGCCGACCACGGCGACGAGGTCATCGGCTTCCGGGACGGCTGGAAGGGTCTCCTGGAATGCGACTACACGAAGCTCGACCTGGACGCCGTGGGCGGCATCCTGGCACGCGGCGGCACCATCCTCGGCTCCTCCCGGGTCCGTCCGGAGCATCTGCGGGACGGGGTGGAGCGGGCCCGGGGCCATGTCGCGGAGCTGGGCCTGGACGCGATCATCCCCATCGGCGGTGAGGGCACGCTGAAGGCGGCCCGGCTGCTGTCGGACAACGGGCTGCCCATCGTGGGCGTGCCCAAGACCATCGACAACGACATCGCCGTCACGGACGTCACCTTCGGGTTCGACACTGCGGTGGGTGTCGCCACCGAGGCGCTGGACCGGTTGAAGACCACCGCCGAGTCCCACCAGCGCGTGCTGATCGTGGAGGTCATGGGCCGGCACACCGGCTGGATCGCGCTGCACTCGGGCATGGCGGCCGGCGCCCACGCCATCGTCGTACCCGAGCGGCCCTTCGACATCGACGAGTTGACGCGGAAGGTCGGCGAGCGGTTCGAGGCGGGCAAGCGGTTCGCGATCGTCGTCGCCGCCGAGGGCGCCAAGCCGCGGCCGGGCTCCATGGAGTTCGACGAGGGCGGCAAGGACGTCTACGGCCACGAGCGCTTCGCGGGGATAGCGCGTCAGCTCTCGGTGGAGCTGGAGCAGCGGCTCGGCAAGGAGGCCCGGCCGGTCATCCTCGGGCATGTGCAGCGGGGCGGCACGCCGACGGCGTACGACCGGGTGCTGGCGACGCGGTTCGGCTGGCACGCGGTGGAGGCCGTGCACCGGGGCGAGTTCGGCCGGATGACGGCGCTGCGCGGGACCGACATCGTGATGGTGTCGCTGGCGGAGGCCGTGGCGACGCTGAAGACGGTGCCGGCGGAGCGGTACGTCGAGGCGGAGTGCGTCCTGTAGTCCGGCGGCCCGGACCCTGACATGCCGCCCCCGGTCACGGTCGTGACCGGGGGCGGTTCTACTCTTGGGGCGGACAACTCGTACAACCCCCACGAATCAGGAGCCGGCGGATGGATCACAGCGGGCACGGCATGACCATGGATCTGCCGCCGTTCACGCTGGGGCGAGGGCTCGGATGGTCGGCCGACCCCTTCTTCCTGGTCGCCTGTCTGGCCGGGCTGGCTCTGTACGGCTGGGGTGTCGTGCGGCTGCGGCGGCGCGGGGACGCGTGGCCGGTCTCGCGGACCGTGTCGTACGTCGTCGGCGTGCTCACCATCGTGCTGGTGATGTGCACCAGGCTGAACGACTACGGCATGGTCATGTTCAGCGTGCACATGGTGCAGCACATGGTGATCAGCATGCTGTCGCCGATCCTCATCCTGCTGGGCGCCCCGGTGACGCTGGCGCTGCGCGCGCTGCCGGTCGCCGGACGGGGCCGCAGGGGCCCGCGCGAGCTGCTGCTGATGCTCCTGCACAGCCGGTACATGCGGATCGTCACGCATCCGGCGTTCACGATCCCGCTGTTCATCGCGAGCCTGTACGCCCTGTACTTCTCCCCGCTGTTCGACTTCCTGATGGGCTCCAGGGCCGGGCACATAGCGATGATGGTGCACTTCCTCGCGGTCGGGGTCGTGTTCTTCTGGCCGATCATCGGTGTCGACCCGGGCCCGCACCGGCCGGGCCATCTGATGCGGATGCTGGAGCTGTTCGCCGGCATGCCGTTCCACGCGTTCTTCGGTATCGCGCTGATGATGGCGTCGACGCCGATGGTGGACACCTTCCGGAACCCGCCGGCCTCGCTCGCCGTCGACGCGCTGTCCGACCAGAGCGCGGCGGGCGGCATCGCCTGGGCGTTCAGCGAGATCCCGTCGGTGCTGGTGCTGATAGCGCTGCTGTTCCAGTGGTACCGCTCCGAGCAGCGGCAGGCCAGGCGCACGGACCGGGCCGCCGACCGGGACGGCGACAAGGAGCTGGCGGCGTACAACGCCTATCTGGCCTCCCTGAACGCCCGCGAGGGCTGACCCGCGCGCTGTCCGCGCGTTTTCCTCGGCGCGGCTCCGTCGCCCCCGCGGCGGTGCGGTGCGCTTCCGGCAGCGGTGCGGTGTGCCCTCCGGGCGGGAATCGGGGCACCATGGTCATGGACGGACCATGAGGAGGGTGTCGCGATGCGCGGATCCACGAACGGTTCCATGAACGGTTCCATCCGGACGATGGGGGCGCTCACGATCGGCGGACTCGTCGTCGTCACCGCCTACACGGTCGCGCTCGGCAGCAACGGCTGGCTGTGGTTCGGGTGGGTGGTCCTGGGGCTGCTGACCCTGGCCATGGTCGTCACCCGGTCATGAGTCCGTCCCCGGCACCCCCGTTCACTACAGTGCCCGCATGAACAGCAGGACGCCCTCCTTCGACGAGCTGGATCGCCGGATCGTCACCGCGCTGATGGGCAACGCCCGGACCAGCTTCGCCGAGATCGGCGCGGTGATCGGACTCTCGGCCACGGCGGTCAAGCGGCGGGTGGACCGGCTGCGCGAGACCGGGGTGATCACCGGGTTCACCGCGACGGTGAAGCCCTCGGCGCTGGGCTGGCGCACGGAGGCGTACGTCGAGGTCTACTGCGAGGGCGCCGCCCCGCCCCGGCGTCTGGCGGAGGTCGTCCGCAACCATCCGGAGATCGCGGCGGCCATGACGGTCACCGGGGGCGCCGACGCGCTGCTGCACGTGCGCGCCCGGGACGTCGACCACTTCGAGGAGGTGCTGGAACGGATCCGCGCGGAGCCGTTCATCCGGAAGACGATCAGCGTGATGGTGCTGTCCCACCTTCTCCCGGAGAGCCCGGAGGCGGGCGCCACCCACGCGGCACCCGAGTGACCCGACGAGGCGCGCAGCGATCGTGCGCACGCGCCGTGTGCAACGCAGCGTTCCTGCGCGTCCGCGCAGCTCATGTCACTTGTCGTCCGTCTCCCTCCCTTCCTACCGTGGTGTCACCCCAGTGACACACAGGAGAACGGAGGAAACCCTCTGTGTCCGACGTGCGTGTGCGGCGCTCACGGCGGTTCCTGGTCTGCGAACCCAGGCACTTCGCCGTCCAGTACGCCATCAACCCCTGGATGTCTCCCGACAGGCCCGTCGACGTGGATCTCGCCCGGGAGCAGTGGCAGGCACTGATCCGCGCCTACCGCACCCACGGCCACACGGTCGACGCCGTCCCGCCGGTCCCGGGCCTGCCCGACATGGTGTTCGCGGCGAACGCCGCGTTCGTCGTCGGCGGCCGGGTCTTCGGCTCCCTGTTCCACGCCCCGGAGCGGCGCCCGGAGTCGGTGCACTACGACACCTGGTTCGAGGCGGCGGGCTACGACGTGCACCGCCCCGGGTCGGTGGCCGAGGGCGAGGGCGACCTGGTGTGGACCGGCCGGTACGTGCTCGCCGGCACCGGGTTCCGCACCACCCGGGAGGCGCACCGGGAGGTGCAGGAGTTCCTCGGCCACCCGGTGATCGGCCTGACCCTGGTGGACCCGTACTTCTACCACCTGGACACGGCGCTGTTCGTCCTGGACGACGACAACATCTGCTACTACCCCGAGGCGTTCTCGCCGGGCAGCCGGGAGGTCCTGCGGCGCCTGTACCCGGACGCGGTGCTCGCCACCCGCGAGGACGCGATGGCGTTCGGGCTGAACTCCGTCTCCGACGGCCGCCACGTCTTCATCGCACCCCGGGCCGAGGCGCTGGCCGAGCGTCTGTCCGGCCACGGTTACGTCCCCGTCCCCGTCGACCTGTCGGAGTTCCACAAGGCCGGCGGGGGCATCAAGTGCTGCACCCAGGAGATCCGCTGATGACCGCACCCGCGCGCACCCGTACGACCGACGACCTGATCCGCGCCGAGGCGCCGGTTCTCGCGCACAACTACCACCCCCTGCCCGTGGTGGTGGCCCGCGCCGAGGGCACCTGGGTGGAGGACGTGGAGGGCAACCGCTACCTCGACATGCTGGCCGGCTACTCCGCCCTCAACTTCGGCCATCGGCACCCGGCGCTGATCGAGGCCGCCCACCGCCAGCTCGACCGGCTCACCCTCACCTCCCGCGCCTTCCACAACGACCGGCTGGCCGGGTTCGCCGAGCGGCTCGCCGAGCTGACCGGCCTGGACATGGTGCTGCCGATGAACACCGGCGCGGAGGCGGTGGAGAGCGGCGTCAAGGTGGCACGCAAGTGGGCGTACGACGTGAAGGGCGTCCCGGACGGGCAGGCGACGATCGTGGTCGCCGCGGACAACTTCCACGGCCGGACGACGACCATCGTCAGCTTCTCCACCGACGAGACGGCCCGCGCGGGCTTCGGCCCCTTCACGCCCGGCTTCCGGATCGTGCCGTACAACGACCTGGCCGCGCTGGAGGCCGCCGTCGACGACACCACGGCGGCGGTGCTGATCGAGCCCATCCAGGGCGAGGCGGGTGTGGTCATCCCGGACGACGGCTACCTCGCCGGGGTGCGGGAGCTGACCCGCCGCAAGGGCTGCCTGTTCATCGCCGACGAGATCCAGTCCGGCCTCGGCCGCACGGGCCGCACCCTCGCCGTCGAGCACGAGGACGTCGTCCCTGACGTGCTGCTGCTCGGCAAGGCGCTGGGCGGCGGCATCGTGCCGGTGTCGGCGGTGGTCGCCCGGCGCGAGGTGCTGAGCGTCCTGCACCCGGGCGAGCACGGCTCGACGTTCGGCGGGAACCCGCTCGCGGCGGCGGTCGGCGAGGCCGTGGTCGAACTGCTGGCGACCGGCGAGTTCCAGCGCCGGGCGGCTGAGCTGGGCGTGATCCTGCGGGACGGGCTGGCCGGGCTGGCCGGCAACGGTGTGGCCGGGTTCCGGGCGCGCGGGCTGTGGGCGGGCGTGGACGTGGATCCGGCCCTGGGCACCGGCCGCGAGATCAGTGAGCGCCTCATGCGTGAGGGGATCCTGGTCAAGGACACCCACGGGTCCACGATCCGGCTGGCGCCGCCGCTGACGATCACCGCGGAGGAGCTGCGTTCCGCGCTGGCCGCCCTGGCGAAGGTGCTGGCCTGAGGGACGGGCGGGCGCCGGTGCCGGCGCCCGCCCGCCGGGCGCTCAGCCGGTGCCGAGGAGCTGCCTCATCTCCTTGATCTCGGCGGTCTGGGCGGTGACGACGGCGTCCGCCATGGTCAGGGCGGGGCCGTACCGGCCCTTGTCCCGCTCGGTCGTGGCCATCTCGACGGCGCCCTGGTGGTGCGCGACCATCAGCGCCAGGAACCGGCTGTCGAACTCCTTGCCGGTGGCCTTCCTCAGCGCGGTCATGTCGTCGTCATCCATCATTCCCTGCATCGACGACATCCCACTCATCCCGGACATGGCGGAGTGACCGGAGTGGTCCATGCCGGTCCTGGGCACCTGCTTGCCCCAGGACGTCAGCCAGCCGGTCATGGTGCGGATCTCCGGTCCCTGAGCCTTCTCGATCCGAGCGGCGAGGTCCTTGACTCGCGTCGAGGAGGCCCGGTCGTCGGCCAGTTCCGCCATCTCCAGGGCCTGCCGGTGGTGCGGGATCATGCCCTGCGCGAAGGCGACGTCCTGGGCGTTGTGCGCGGTGGTGGAGGCGCTCGGTGCGGCCGAGGCGGTGCTGCCGCCGGCGCCCTCGGTGCCACCGTTCCCGCCGCAGGCGGCGAGGAGGAGGGCTGCGGTCGCGGCGGCCACGGTGACGGCGGCACGGCGCGTCAGGGCGCGGGGGGTCTGCGTACGGCGGGTCATACGGGAACTCCTGCTGTTCCGGAGGGATTTCGGGTACACGTGGACGCGGCCGCGGCACCCGCGTCTGGCAGGGTGTGCGGCCGGGGCGGCCTCTATATGCGCAGGAGTTGGAGTTCGGCCAGGTCGGGCGGGGCGCGGGCGCCCTCGGGCGCGGTGGCCGGACCGGGAGGCGGGCAGGGCGCCGGCGCGGCGGCGTGCGCCGGGCCGGGGACCGGCGGGGGAAGCTGCGGGCCGCCGTCCACCGCGCCGGAGGCGCAGGCGGGGTCGGCGTGGTGCGGCCGGTGGCCGCCGCAGTGTCCGTCGCCGTCCGGGCAGTCGTCCGGCGCGGTGACGGCGACCGTGCCGTGTGCGGCCCGGACGTGTCCCGCGTGTCCCATGCCCCCGCCGGGCGCCAGAGCGTGCATACCGAGCAGCCCGGCCAGCACCGCCAGCACGAGCAGCGCACGCCAGTGCCGCCGGGGCGGTGGCGAGGCGTGCGGGCGGGCACCGGTCGTCGGGGACATCGGCCACATCGTACGGCGCCGGGGACGACCACCGGACAGTGGCACACCGAGGCCGGCCCGTCCGCACCGGGCGGGGCGAGTGGACCGACACTGTCCGCACCGGGCGGGGCGAGTGGGCGGGGCCGTCCGTGCCGGGCGGAGGCGGGGGGCGGCGCCGTCCGCACCGGGCGGAGGCGGGAGCCGGCACCGACCGCACCAGGCGGGGGCGGGTGTGCAAGGCACCGTCCGCACCGGGCGGAGGCGGGGTGGGCCGGGACCGTCCACACCGGGCGGGGTGGGTGGGAGGCCGGGACCGTCCGCTCCGGGCGGGGTGGGTGGGGGGCCGGGACCGTCCGCTCCGGGCGAGGCGGGGGGCCGGCACCGACCGCACCAGGCGTAGGCGGGTGGACCGGCACCGACCGCACCAGGCGTAGGCGGGTGGACCGGCACCGTCCGCACCGGGCGGAGGCGGGTGGACCGGCACCGACCGCCCCGGGCGGGGGCGGGTGGGCCGGGACCGCCGCCGCGGTGGGGGTGGTTGCGGTGACCGGCCGGCACCCGGGTTCTCGGCGGGCCCGGTGCGGCGGAGCCGCTCACGCGCGCGGGTCCGGCCGGTGGGTGTGAGACTCGGTACTGCTGGGCGTGCGTGCGCGACGGCGCCTGCGCCGGTCCCGGCTGTGGCGATGCCGACACCGCCGGGCACGGGATGATGTGAGAGGTCCCGCCGCGACGGGGCATACGGCAACCAGGCGTGCGAAGGGCCCGGCGCGTCACAATGTGCGAAGCAACGAGCGGGGTGGCACCTCGATGATCCGGAAGGCGAGGAGATGGCGGAACCGGAGAAGACGGAGACCGGTCGGCGGGAGACCTGGGCAGCGCCTCCCGCCGGATCGGCCTCCGCGCTGGAGGCCATCGGGGCGCCCGCGTACGTCGTGGACGAGCAGGGCCGCATCCTCGTCGCCAACAGCAGCGCCGAACGCGTGCTGGGCCGCTCCGCCGCGGAACTCGTCGGCCGCGACGCCCACGACCTCCTGCACCGCGGGCCGGAGGGACATCCTCTGCCCGCCACTCGGTGCAGCATGCGGCAGGCCTTCCACGCGGGACGCGCGGCGCAGGCCGACGAGGACTACTTCGCCCACGCCGACGGCTCTGTAATGACCGTCTCCTGGCTGATCAGCCCCTACACGCTCGGCCCGGGGGTGAACGGCACGATCGTCATCTTCCACGCCCCCGAGCCGCTGCCGGACCTCGGCACGCGCCCGCAGCATGCCGCCGAGTCGCTGACCGAACTCGAGCGGCTGGCTCTGCTGGCCGAGACCACCACCCAGCTCACCTCCACCCTGGAGGTCGACGAGACCCTGCGCAGGCTGGTGACGCTGGTCGTGCCCCGGCTGGCGGACTGGGTCGTCATCGACCTGATCACCGAACGCGACGAGGTGTGGCGCACCGCCGTGGTCCAGGCCGACGGCGACCGCCTGACGCACCACGAGGACCTCCAGGGGCCGATGCCGCCCGTGCCGGAGCAGTCCCCGATGCCCCTGTCGCGGGCCCTGCGCGGCGTCGCCTCCACCCTGGCCGGGCCCGAGACCTACCACGGGCCGCCGGACTCCGGCATCGCGGTGGAACAGCGCCGGCTGTTCGACGCCACCGGCATCCACTCCGCGGCGATCGCCCCGATACGCACGGCCCGCGAAGTCCTGGGCGCGCTCACCCTGGGCCGGGCCGAGAAGCCCGGGAACTTCGCCGGCAGCGACCTTCCCCTGGTCGAGGACATCGCCCGCCGGGCCGGCCTGGCCCTGGACAACGCCCGCCTCTACCAGCGTCAGCGCAAGGTCGCCGAGACCATGCAGAACCACCTGCTGCCGCAGATGCCACGTGTGCCCGGGCTCCAGATGACCGTCCGCTACCTGCCCGCTCCCGACGGCTCACACGTCGGCGGTGACTGGTACGACGCCTTCACCCTGTCCGACGGGGCCACCGGCCTGGTCATCGGGGACGTCGTGGGACACGATCTGGAGGCCGCGGCCGGCATGGCCCAGCTCCGCAACATGCTGCGTGCCTACGCCTGGTCGCAGAAGGAGCCCCCCAGCCGCATCGTCGAACGGCTGGATGAGGCGATGATGCCCATCACCGACGTCACCATGGCCACCCTCGTCATGGCCCGCGTGGTGCGGGACGGCGGCGGCGACTGGGTGCTGTCCTGGACCAACGCCGGCCATCCGCCGCCCCTGCTCGTCACCCGCGACGGCCTGGCGTCCTACCTCACCGACGGCCACGGGCTCCTCCTGGGAACGGGGGTCAACGCTCCCCGCCCCGACGCAACGGTCATGCTGCCGCCCGGGTCGACCCTGTTGCTGTACACCGACGGCATGATCGAAGCGCCCGGGCAGACCCTGGACGACGGCCTGGACCGGTTGCGCCAGCACGCCGCCGCCCTCGCCCACCGTTCGCTGGAGTCCTTCACCGACGAGCTGCTGCGCCGCGTCCACCCGCCCGGCCTGGACGACGTCGCCTTGCTGGCCGTGCGGCCACCCCTGTGAACGGTCCCGGGCGGAAGGCGGCAAGCGGGCGATGAGTGAGTGGAACGGGAAGGAGCGCCGGGACCGGACCCGGCTGCCGACGGGGGGTGGCGTCTGCCTGCCGGCGGCCGGGGCCCGGGGTTCGCAGGTCCGGGTCAGACCAGGGTCTTCGACTGCGCCCCGCCGGCCCGGGCACGCAACTGCTCGTTGATGCGCTGAGCCTCCTCGAGCTGGTCCTCGAGGATGACGATGCGGCAGGCGGCCTCGATGGGGGTGCCCTGGTCGACGAGTTCGCGCGCGCGGGCGGCGACGCGCAGTTGGTAGCGGGAGTAGCGGCGGTGGCCGCCCTCGGAGCGCAGGGGGGTGATCAGGCGGCGTTCGCCCAGTGCGCGGAGGAAGGCGGGAGTGGTGCCGAGCATGTCGGCGGCCCGGCCCATCGTGTAGGCGGGGTAGTCGTCATCGTCGAGAGTGTCGACGGCGCGGGTACTGCGAGGGGGCATAGACCTCTTCTTCCCGGGGACGCATCGGGGGGCCCGGGCGCCGTACGGCACCCGGGCCCCGAGCTTTCAACACCATCTACCGGCTGACTTCGCCGGCGTTCTCTGTCCACAGGCTCCGCCTGGGAGGGCGGGGCTGCGGGGATCGCGGATGCGTGACCGGGGACCACCTTCCAATCCGGGGCCTGCGGTACCCGGGCGGACTCTTTCCTCGCCCGGGCGATCCTGATGGCGTCTGCTCCTTACTCTTACTCGGTTCATCACTGCTGGATACCGCGGGTACTGCCCGCGACCTCTCGGGTCGCGTCCTGCTCGACCTGCATGCACGGCAGTTCGTCTCTGCCGTGCCCACGTGGACTTCTTGGCTTCGTCGACAACAGTAACCCTGCGACAGGGCAATGTCTACTTCCGTCGTGACAGATTTTTCTCCCAGTGTCATGCTCACACTTCTGTCACACCTACGGCCGAAAGCTCCCCCCGGCCCAGATTGGTGCCACCTGGCACTGCCTGGGCGCCAACCGGCGCCACCAGGCGCTGCACCGCCCTGCTCCCACATTCATGTCAAGCGAGGCACCACCGGGACTTGCGCATGGCACCACTATGGCGCCATGATGGCGTCATGGACCTCACCCCGTATGTCGAAGCCCTGCACCGGGAACTCGCGGTGGCCGCCGAGGCCGGCGGGGAAGAAGCCCGCGAGCTGGCCGAGCGGCTCACCGCTCCCCTGGAGTCGGCGACCCGGCTGACCATGCTCCACGTACTGTCCGCCGCGATGGACGAAGTCACCCGCGACCTCGCTCCCGGTTCGGTGGACGTACGGCTGCGCGGGCTGGACCCCGACTTCGTGGTGACACCGCCGCCCACCGACGGCGGAGCCACGGAAGCGGTCGCCGGGCCCGTCGAAGCGCCGAGGGCACAGGCGCCCGCCGACGCCGAGGAGGGCGGCACCGCCCGCGTCAACCTGCGTCTGCCGGCCCCGCTGAAGGCGCGCGCCGAGGAGGCCGCGAGCCGCGAGGGCCTGTCGGTCAACGCGTGGCTGGTCCGGGCCGTGTCGGCCGCGGTCGACAGCGGCACGCGACCGCGGACGCCGGAGAAGACCCACACCATCGGCCAGAGCTTCACGGGCTGGGTGCGCTGACCGCACCCGCACCGCTCCACCGGCACCACTTCACCCGCGCCACGCCCCACCAGCGGGAACGATCCGACGACCCATGAGGACGGTACAGTCATGCCTTCTTTCGACACTCCCGAACCGGTTTCGGCCACCGCCCACGTGTACGCGGGTTCCATCCGGTTCGCCGCGGGCGACCGCCTCGACACGGTCGTCGAGGTGCTCCCCCGCGACCCGAAGCGGGACCAGGACGTGCGGGCGGCGGCCCAGACCGAGGTCACGTACGCGAGCGGCGTCCTGACGGTCAGGACGCCCAAGCACCGCAGTCTCGTCGGGCGCGCCGGCACCGTCGACGTGACGGTCGAACTGCCCACGGGCTCGCACGTCGACATGACCGGCTCCTGGGTGCAGGTGCTCGGTGAGGGCCGGCTCGGCGAGGTGCGCGTCAAGACCTCGTCCGGTGACGTCCGCCTCGACACGACCGGGCCGCTCCACCTGACCGCCTCCCACGGCTCGATCACCGTCGACCGGATCGAGGGCACGGCCGAGATCGCCACCAGCTCCGGCAGCCTGCGCGTCGGCACCGTCGACGGCCCCGCCGTCCTGAAGAACTCGCACGGCACCACGACCGTCGGCGCCGCGAGCGGCGAGCTGCGGGTGAGCGGCGCCAACGGTGACATCGACATCGCGCGCGCCGAGGGCCCGGTCGTCGCCACCACCGCCCACGGAACCCTGCGTGTCGTCGAAGTCGCGCGCGGGACAGTCCAGTTGGAGACGTCCTACGGCGCCATCGAGGTCGGTGTCCGCGAGGGCACCGCCGCCTGGCTGGACGTCAGCTCCGGGCACGGGCAGGTCCGCAACACGCTCACCGCGTCCGCCACCCCGGGGAAGTCGGAGGACACCGTCGAGGTCCGCGCCCGCACCCGCTACGGAAACATCGACGTGCGCCGCGCCCGCTCCTGAGGACCGGGCCCCGCGCACTCGCCCACTCCCCCACCGTCACGTCAGCCTCCGAACGGGAGGGCTCCATGCCTTCATCTGTCATGCCCACGTCCATGCGGGGCGACGGTCCCCAGTCGCCCCCCGCCGTCTCCGTCGTCGGTCTGCGCAAGTCGTACGGCGGCAGAACCGTGCTCGACGGCATCGATCTGCGCATCCCGGCCGGGTCGGTGTTCGCGCTGCTCGGGCCCAACGGCGCCGGCAAGACCACCACTGTGCAGATCCTGTCCACGCTCATCGCCGCCGACGGCGGCCAGGCCCAGGTCGCGGGCCACGACATCGCCACGTCACCGGACGGGGTGCGCGCCGCGATCGGTGTCACCGGGCAGTTCGCCGCGCTCGACGACCTGCTCACCGCCGAGGAGAACCTGATCCTCATGGCCGACCTGCTGCGCCTCGGCAAGCGGGAAGGACGGTCCCGTGCCCGGGAGTTGCTCCGGCGGTTCGACATCGCGGACGTCGCCCACAAGCGGGCCGCGACCTTCTCCGGCGGTATGCGGCGCCGGCTCGACCTCGCCATGACGCTGGTCGGCGACCCTCAGGTGATCTTCCTGGACGAGCCGACCACGGGGCTCGACCCACGCAGCCGCCGCACCATGTGGGACACGGTCCGCGCACTGGTCGCGGGCGGCACCACCGTCTTCCTCACCACCCAGTACCTGGAGGAGGCCGACCAGTTGGCCGACCGGATCGCCGTGCTCGACGGCGGCCGGATCGTCGCCGAGGGCACCGCCGACGAACTCAAGGCGCAGATCCCCGGCAGCCACGTACGGCTGCGGTTCACCGACCCCGCCGAGTACGAGCGCGCGGCCACCGCCTTCCCCGGCGCGGTCCGTGACGACGAGAACCTCGCCGTGCGCGTGGCGGGCGACGGCGGCCTCGACGCGCTGCGCGCCCTGCTCGACCGGCTCGACACCGCCGGTGTCCGCGCCGCCGACCTCTCCGTGCACACCCCCGACCTCGACGACGTGTTCCTCACCCTGACCGGCGACGGCACCACCGGGGCCGGCACCAGCACCCCGCCGCACCTCAAGGAGACCCTGCGATGAGCGCCCTCACCTACGCCGTGCACGACTCGATGACGATGCTGCGTCGCAACCTCAGGCACGCGCTCCGCTATCCGGCCGTGTCGCTCGGGGCCTCCATGCTCCCGGTCCTGATGCTGCTGCTGTTCGTCTACGCCTTCGGGGACTCCATCGGAGCCGGAATGGGCGGCGGCCGGGACGCCTACCTGGAGTACCTGACGCCCGGCATCGTCGTCATGGGGGTGGCGGCCGGGGCGATGTCCACCTCGATCGCGGTCTGTTCCGACATGACCGAGGGCATCATCAACCGCTTCCGCACCATGAACATCACGCGGTCGTCGTTCATGACCGGACATGTGATCGGCAGCGTCATCCAGACGATGGTGAGTGTCGTCCTGGTCGTGGCGGTGGCGCTCGCCCTCGGTTTCCGGTCGGACGCGAGTCCGCTGGAGTGGCTCGCCGCCGCCGGTCTCCTCGCGGCCATCGCCTTCGCGGTGACCTGGCTCGCGGCGGCGTTCGGCCTGATCTCCAAGACCGTCGAGTCCGCGAGCAACAAGCCACTGCTGGTCCAGTTCCTGCCGTTCCTCGGCTCCGCGTTCGTGCCGGCCGACTCGATGTCACCGGGCCTGCGCTGGTTCGCCGAGTACCAGCCGTTCACGCCGATGACCGAGACACTGCGCGGCCTGCTCTCCGGCTCGGAGATCGGCGCCGACGGCTGGATCTCGCTCGGCTGGTGCGCCGGCATCGCGCTGGTCGGCTACGTCTGGTGCCGTTCGCTGTTCAACAGCACCACCAAGCGCTGAGAGCCGCGCCCCGGCCACTCCCTCAGCCGTCGGGGCCGGTGAACGGCAGCGGCTCGCACGGGAGTTGTGGCACTCCGGCCGGCTCGTGCCCGCCGACACCGGCTGCTCGCCCTGGCGTGCAGGCCGGTGTCCTCTTCGCCGCTCTGTACGTGCTGCACCGCACCCGTATCCGGAAGATGCTGCACGGCGACGACGGCCTGGAGAACCGGTGAGTCCCCGGCGTCATCCGGGGGCGAACGAGAAGCTGCGCCACAGGCCGTTGGACCGGACGGCGATGTCCGACGACACCCCGTCCAGGTAGATGCTCTGGCCGCCCGGCGGCACGGTGCAGTCGGGCGTCACGTACATGAGCAGGCTGTTCTGGGTGTAGTTGTCGACGTGGGTCACGCCTTCGCGGAGACGATGACACCCGTGGACGGACACGTTCGAGATGGTCTCCACGTGCCGGGCGCCGTTCCGCATCACGATCTGACCGGATGCCTGGTCCTGGCAGGCGGTGAGCGCGATGCCCAGCAGGGCAGTGCCGCCGAGGGCGGCCATGAACCGTGACGCGGGCATCAGGCCTCCTGTGACGGGCGGTGAGCTGCCGGAATGCCGTACGGACAGTGTCCGCCCGATCCGCCGGAACCGCTCGGCGAGCAGGTCCGCACGGTGCCGGAGGGCGGAGGCGGCCCGCGGCCGCGGGGGGCCGACGTGTCGCTCGATGGCCGGCAGGAGGCTGTCCGGGCGTCCCGGCCGGGCGCGTGCCACCGGACGCGGGGCACGGTTCGCACAGGCGGCGCGGCGCGCGGTGCGGGGCGATAGTGGACGTGTGCCACCGTTCCGTTCTCACCTCAGGGAGGCCTGTTGGCCGCAGTGGCCGGTGGCCCGCGCGTGGTGGTCGTGATGGGCGTGGCCGGGTCCGGCAAGTCCACCGTCGCCGCCCGGCTCGCGAGCCGCCTCGGGGTGCCGTTCCTGGAGGGCGACGACCTGCACTCCGCGGCGAACCGCGCCAAGATGGCGTCCGGATGCCCGCTGGACGACGCCGACCGGGGGGTCTGGCTGGCGTCGGTCGCGGAATGGATCCGCACCACCGCGTCGGGTGGGCACGGCGGTGTCGCCGCCTGTTCCGCGCTCAGACGCGCCTACCGCGACCGGTTCCGGCGCACGGGAGCGGACGTGTGGTTCGTGTATCTCGCCCTCGACCGTGAGGTGGCCCTGGAGCGGATGGCGCGCCGCACGGCGCACTTCATGCCGGTGAGGTTGCTCGACTCGCAGTACGACGCCCTGGAGCCGCTGCGCGACGACGAACCGGGCGTCACCGTGGACGCGTCCGGCAGTCCGGCGCAGGTCCTGGCGGCCGCGCTGCGGGCCGTGTCCGGGCCGGACCGGTAGAGCGGGTCGTGGCCCGGCCGAAAGGCCGGAGCGGCGAAGCCGCGGCGTGGCGGCCGGCTGATGCGCGGTTCGTCCGTGCGAGATGGGTGAACGCCTGCGGGAAATCACCCAGTTGCCGGCCCGTCGGGTCGGTCTCCTACCTCCTCGGACGGGTGCCGAGGCGGTCGCGGTCCCGGTCCCGGTCCGGGAGCCGGTCGGGATGGACGTCGTCGGTGATCGCGCCGGCGGCGAATCCCGCCGGCAGCAGCAGGACCAGGCCCGGGACGCGCAGCCGGCTCGCGAGGGTCTGGCACCCGACGGCGAGGGCCACGGTCAGGCCGAAGCCCAGCAGGATCTCGTCCTCGGTCACCCGGCTCCCGGCCCCCGGTGCGCTCCCCGGAGCGCCGTCGCCACGGCGTCAGCTCTCCTCACCCGCGCCACCGGGCCGCAGGTCGGCGTCGGTGAGGCCCTCCAGCTCGCCGTGCGTGTCCAGCCAGTACAGCAGGGCGACCGCCGGTACGACGAGCACGACCGCCACCAGGCTCACCAGCCCGAGCCAGCGCAGTGTGGTGTGCGCGCCGGCGCCCTCGGCGACGGTGAGGGAGGTCGGGACGAGGTAGGGGCGCTGTGCCATGCCCCAGGCGATGACGGCCGACGCGACCACGCCGACCGCGGGCACCCGCGACAAGGCTCCCGAGGAGCGCGTCAGCAGCCACGCGGTGGCGAGCGTGCACAGTGCCGCCACGACCACGAAGAAGAGCCCCACGCCGTGCGTCAGCCCGTGCCACACGTGGGGCGCGTCCCCGTGGGTGACGACCAGGGTGATCACGGCGAGGACGGCGAGGACGGCCAGCGCGCCGAGCGCCCTGCGCCGGAAGTAGCCGTGCAGGTCCGGCGCGGCGAAGCGGCGGGCGTCCGCGGCGAGGAAGACCGCGCCGAGCACCGCCGTGGCCGCGACGGCGAGCAGACCGAACAGCAGGGAGGTGGGATTGGCCCAGGCGTCCGTCGACGCCGTGGCCGCGGAGGTCACCCGGCCCGAGGCCACCCCGCCGGCCGCGGCCCCCAGGAAGAACGGGGTCAGCAGCGAGGAGACTGCGAACACCGCGCCGTACAGCCGGCGGCCGGACAGCCGCCGGGCGGGCCTGCGCAGGGCGAAGCCGGCGCCGCGCAGCACGATGCCCACGGCGGCCAGCGCCAGGGGCAGCCACATGGTGGTGAACACCCGCTGGAAGAGGACGGGGAAGCCCGTCCACATGATGACCAGCACGAAGATCAGCCAGACGTTGTTGACCTCCCACACGGGCTCCATCGCGTGGTCGATCAGCCATCGCGGGCGTCTGCCGCGCTCCGCCCCGCCCGCGGTCAGGTCCCAGAAGCCGGCTCCGTAGTCGGTGCCGCCGCCGCAGGCGTAGGCGGCGACCGCGAGCAGCAGGACGACGGCGATCACCCCGGCGATCACAGCCGGCTCCCGGCGGAGCGCGGCCCGTACGGGGTGTCCGTCTCCGGTGGCTCCTGCGGTGGCCGCGGGGCGTCCGTCCGGTCGGCGAGCCGCCAGCGCGAACGCATGCGCAGGAGCACCACGAGGAACGACCCGAAGACGAGGACGTACACCAGGACGATCAGCCCCAGCATGATCCACAGACTGGTGGGACGCGTCGCCGTCACGGCGTCCGCGACCCGCATGTTCTGGTACACGATCCACGGCTGGCGGCCCACCTCGGTGGTGATCCAGCCGCACTCGACGGCCACGACGGAGGCGACGCCGGCGACGGCCGCGCACCGGAAGAACCAGGGTGAGGCCGGCAGCCTGCGGCGCAGCACCCAGAGGGCGGCGTACCAGAGCGCGAGCAGCACCAGTACGGAGCCGATGCCGACCATGGTGTCGAAGGCCCAGTGGGCGATGGTGGCCTGGGTGGCCGTCGGCCGGTCGGCGGCGGACACGGACGTCAGCCCGGTCACCTTGGTGTCGGGACGGAACCCGGCGAGGATCGAGTCGAGCTGGGGAATGCGGATGCCGCCGGAGATGCTCCCGTTCGGATGCAGCCGGCCGAAGAGGTACTCCGGCTGGTGCGTGTCGGTCTTCCAGACGATCTCCATGGCGGCGAACTTCACCGGCTGCTTGTGGAAGACCTGCCGGGCGATGGAGTCGCCGAGCACGAACTGCACGGGCGTGAACACCGCGGCGAGCGTGAACGGGACGGTGAAGCCGAGCCGGTGGTAGCGGTCCCGGCGGCCGCGCAGCCAGCCGACGGCGTAGACGCCGGCGACGACGTAACCCGCCGTGACCAGCATCGCCACGACGAAGTGCCAGTACTGCGGGCCGAACATGGGAGTGAAGATCGCCTTCCAGATCTTCACGTCGACCGGGTGGCCGGCGCGATCGAGGCTGAAGCCCCGCGGCGTGTTCATCCACGAGTTCGCGGCCAGGATGCCGAAGGCGCCGAGCAGGGCCGCGAGGGGCAGGGGCAGGCCGAGCAGGAAGTGGGTCCGGGCGGGGAGTCTGCGCCAGCCGTAGAGGTAGACGGCGATGAGCACGGCCTCCAGGAAGAACGCCCAGGCCTCCACCCCGAACCCGATGCCGAAGACATCGCCCCACCGGCCCATCATGCCCGGCCAGAGCAGCCCGAACTCGAAGGACAGCACGGTGCCGGTGACGACGCCGATCGCGAACTGGACCGCCATGACCGCGGACCAGCGCCGGGCGAGCAGCAGGGCGGTCGGATCGTTCCGGCGCAGACCGTGGCCGTGCATGATGAGCGTGATCAGGGGCAGCGCGACGCCCAGGGGGACCAGGATGATGTGGGAGGCCAGGGTGAAGGCCATCATCGATCTGGCCGGCAGTGTCTGTGGCGGGGCGTCCGCCAGCAGCAGGACCGTGTGCATGTGGCTCTCTCCCGGGGCCGACGCCGATGAGGTGGATCAGCCGCCGGTGGCGAAGCCGGGGAAGAGGGTCATGCCGCCGTCGACGTACAGCGTGGTCCCGACGACGTAGTCCATGAGGTCGGAGGCGAGGCCGACGACCGCGTTGGCGATGTCGTCGGGGTCACCGACGCGGTCGTAGGGGATCAGCCGCATGAGCTCCTCCCGCGCCTCGGCCGTCTCCCAGGCACTGCGGTTGATCGGGGTCTTGATGGCGCCCGGGGCGACCGCGTTGACGCGGATCTTGTGCGGGGCGAGTTCCTGGGCCAGCGTCGCCATCATCATCTGGACGCCGCCCTTGGACGACGCGTAGTTGACGTGACCGGTCCACGGGATGATCTGGTGCACCGAGCTCATGCAGATGATCTTCCCGGCCGCGCGCGACACCTCGGGGACGACACCGCGCCGCAGGAACTCCTTGGTCGCCTCGCGGGCGCAGAGGAACTGGCCGGTGAGATTGACGTCCAGGACCTTCTGCCACTCGGCGAGGGTCATCTCGACGAACGGGGCGTCGCGCTGCATCCCGGCGTTGGCGACCAGGATGTCGATCGTGCCGAACTCCTGGACCATGCGGTTCATCATGGCGACGACCTGGTCCTCGTCGGACACGTCCGCCTCGTGGGCCATGGCCCGCACGCCGAGGGCGGTGATCTCCTCGACCACCCGCTCCGCCTCCTCGCGGCCGGCCACGTAGTTCACCACGACGTCGGCCCCGGCCCTGCCCAGCGCGACGGCCGTCGCCCTGCCGATCCCGGAGTTCGCGCCGGTGACCAGTGCCTTCTGCCCCTTCAGCAGGCGTGCGGCGACCACACCCCGCGGTGCTCCTTCGGTGGAACTCACGATGTCCCGCTCCTCCACTGCTCGCCCGGCCGGCCGGGCCGGGGCCCGGAGGGTTCAGTCGTCAGACAAGCACCGTGGAGGGACGGTCGCACACCGGGGCGGAGCGCGTTGCGCTGCTCGGCGGAGGAGCTTCGTCCGCTCGGGGGCGCGGCCCGGCGGGCCGCGGGTCAGCCGAGCCGCTCCAGCAGGTGGTCACCCACGCGGAGCGCGTTGGCGATGGCCGTCAGGGACGGATTGACCGCGCCGATGCTCGGGAAGAAACTCGTGTCCACGACGTACAGGTTGTCCAGGTCGTGGGCCTTGCAGTGGACGTCCAGCGCCGAGGACGCGGGGTCGGTCCCGAAACGCACCGTGCCGGCCTGGTGTGCGGTGGCGCCGATCGGCATGCCCTTGTGCAGGTAGATGCTCCGGGACAGCAGGCGGTGCTCGTGCATGCCCAGGGGACCGAGCATGTGCTGGAGCTTGTGCCTCAGCCGCTTCAGGCCCGCGGTGTTGTTGCCCTCGTCCAGCGTGAGCCGGATACGGCCGTCGCCCTCCAGCGTCACCCGGTTGCCGGCCTGCGGCAGGTCCTCCCCGCACAGCCAGAAATCGACGGCGTGGTGGGCCAGGACTTCGAAGGGCATGTCCGGGGCCACCGAGCCGGCCCAGCGCGGGGCCTCGCCGTGGATCTGCTCGGCGTCGGACTTGCCGAGCATCTGGATCCCGCCGAGGGGGTAGTCCCAGTCGTCCGCGCCCACGTACCAGTCGTGCAGGGCGAGGGTCTTCTGGAACTGGGTGTCGTTGGGCTCCTTCGAGACGGCCATCAGCGCGAGGTTGTTGTGGCGCATGTAGTGCCGGCCGACCACGTCCGAGCTGTTCGCCAGCCCGCTCGGGTGCCGGTCGTCGGCCGAGGCGAGCAGCAGCGCGGCGGAGTTGACGGCACCGCAGGCCACCACGACGATGTCGGCCGAGAAGCGGGCCTCGTCCTCGCCCGGGAGCCGGGCGACGACCGTGCTGACGCTGCGGCCGGTGGGATCGGTCTCCAGCCGCGTCACCCGCGCGTTGGTGATCATCTCGACGTTCGGGTGGCGGAGCGCCGGCTCCACGCAGATCACCTGGGCGTCGGACTTGGCGAGGAGCAGACACGGGAAGCCGTCCACCCGGTTGCAGCGGATGCAGGCACTCGTGTGCGTGGCGCGGCCGGACTCGTCCTGCGTGAGGTCGACCCCGATCGGCAGGTGGAAGGGGTGCAGTCCCTGCTTCTCCAGGTCCAGGCTCAACTGCTGGATGCGGGGCGCGTGTTCGACCGGCGGGTAGGCGTACTGTGCGCTGCTCGTCCCTTCCGACGGGTCCTCGCCGTGGCGGCCGTGCACCAGGTAGAGGTGCTCGGCCTCGGTGTAGTACGGCTCCAGGTCCTGGTAATCGATGGGCCAGGCGGGCGATGTGCCGTCGTGGTGGCGCAGTTCGCCGAAGTCCTCGGGTCGCAGGCGGAACAGCGCGGCGCCGTAGAACTTGGTGTTTCCGCCCACGTAGTAGTTCACCTCGGGCGGGAACTCGTCGCCGTGCCGGTCGAGCCAGAACTCCGGGGCCCGGTACTTGGCCTTGACGAACACGGCCGTGGAATCCCAGTTGTCGCGCTCGCGCGGCAGATAGTCACCGCGTTCGAGTACGAGCACCCGCTTGCCGGACGGGGCGAGGCGGTGGGCGAGTGTGCCACCGCCGGCACCGGTCCCGATGACGATGACGTCGTACGGGGGTAGGGCGTCCAAGGCGACCACCGTCCTTGCGCTCACGGGCATTCGGCCGTTGCTGCCCCCTCCCTTCGAACGTACGCGGCATCCGGTCACGCGGCACCCCCAGCCGGGCGCGCGCCGGCGTGGTCACAGAACGGCGATCGGGTTCACCGGGGAGCCGGTCGCCGCGGGGAGCCGTAGCGGGGCGACCACGCACAGGAAGTGCCAGCGGCCCTGCCGTTCGCATGCCGCGGCCAGTGCCTCGAAGTCCAGGTAGTCCAGCAGATGCAGCCCCATGGCGTTGACGGCCAGCACGTGTACGGGGAACGGCACCCCGGTCACCGCGCTGGGCGCCGTGTCGCTGTTGCCGTCCGATCCGAGGACGGACACCTGCCTCTCGGCGGGGAAGGTCATGGCCGTCGGGTGCAGGCCGGCCCTCGCCCGCGTCACGTCCCAGGCGCCGAGGGTCCGGCGCCGCAGCCGGTGCCCGAGCCGCACGAACAGGAGATCACCGGGCCCGACCGTCGTCCGCTGCGCGGTCTCGGCCGCGGCCAGATCCTCCGCGGTCACCTGGTCCCCCGGTTCGAGCCACGGGACACCGCGCAGGCGTGGCACGTCCAGCAGGACACCGCGGCCCACGATGCCGTCGCTCACCAGGTCGAGCGTCAGCGCACCGGCGCCGTCCGGTGTCACGGTGCCGGCCGGGACACCGCCGTACAACTCGCCGTCGAACATCACATGGCACAGCGCGTCGAGGTGGCTGTCGGTGTCGCCGTGCACGTTCATGGCGAACCGGTCGCGGGCGAACGCGAGCCCGTGCTCCACGCTCTCCCGGGTCGTCGGTGCCGTCATCCGGTGGGACGCCGGTTGCGGACTGTCCGGGCCGGCCCGGGTCTCCACGGGCGCGGCCAGTGACACGCTGAGTCCGCAGCGGACTTCGGCGGCGGCTGCCACCACCCGCTCGGACGTGAGCCGGTGAAGCGCACCACGCGGGTGTCCCCCGGCCTCCGGGGGCGGGTCCCGCAGCCGGCGGTACAGCTCGCGGAAGGCCGCCTCGGTCATGGGCCGCGCTGCCGCGGAGTACGCCGGCGCGGGCTGCCTGTCCGGGGTCATCCACCACTCCCGTTCGTCCGCATCGGCCGGCGTCCGGGCCTGTCGTCGCGGGTGGCCGCGGGCTGGGCCCGGGGGCGCCGGCGGGCTCGCCCACCGGCGGCACGGCACGGCCGGGCGGGCGGCGGTTCGACGGTCATGAACCGGCCACACTCTCGAGTATCCGCCAATGGGGTCATCGCGGCACCGCCGGACACCGGCACCGTCAGCGGCCCCTGCCGGCCAGGAGCCGGCGGCAGGGCCGTTCGGATGGCCGCGCACCCCGGGTGTCCCACCCGGTGTGCGGCTCACAGCCGGGGGCCCTTCACTTCCCGTCACCGGCCGGCGAGCCGCCACCGATCGACGCGTGCTGCGGCCGACGGCCGCCTCCCCGTCCGGTCCGCCGGCCCTCGCCGCGGCGCGGACGAGGGCCTCACGGCCTGCCGTCGGCGCGGGGCGCTCCGTGCCAGCGCCACGCGGTGAGGCGCGGCCGGCCGGGGAGTTCCGCGCGACCGGTGGCCCACAGGAGGGTGGACCACCGGTCGGTGCCGGTCGGGGCGTCGGGGAAGAGCCGGGCCAGCACGCGGTCGCACAGGCCGGCGGGCGGCATCCAGTCGATGTCCAGGCCCTCGGCGACGTCGTGGGTGTGCACCAGCGTCTCGACGACCCCCATCGCGGCGAAGCCTTCGGGATCGGCCGGGCCGAAGACGTGGTGCGCCCGGACCGTGGGCGGTGTGGTGCGGACGATCGCGGTCAGCAGGGCGCCGCCGGCATCCAGTACCTGCAGCAGCCCGGCCGGTCCGGCCCCGCGGTCCGCGAAGACGGCGTTCGCCGGGCCGCCCGGCCTCTTCCGGCTCCACGCGAGCGGGACGTGAGTGTGCAACGGCGGCTTTTCCGGTCCTAGTTGGACAGCGTAGGAGAACAGGTCGTCGGCGAGGTGCTCGACGGTCTCCCAGCAGTCCCACTCCAGGGAACCGGCCTTGACACCCCAGTCCCGTACGTCCGCCCCGCTCAGCGCGGTCAGCGCCAGGCGGACGGCGTGTTCGACGTCGGCCGCGGTGACCGGCGCGCCCGGTGATCCCTGTGCTTCGACCATGCCGGGACCGTACCAATGATCAACCGGCGTCAGGACCTGGGTTTCGGGCAGTGTGGCTGGGTGCAGGCGTGGTGAGTGCCCGCCCCGCCCGTCGCGGATGCGCGCCGAGGCAGGCGGGGATCACCTCGGTGACCGCGCTGCTGTGCTCGGACCCGGTGTAGCGCCGACGCGTCGCAGGGGCGGCGGAGGTGCGACCCGGGTACGCCCGTAGCGGCTCGCCCAGCGTGCGGCGGTGGGGTGGCTGACCTGGAAGCGTTCCGCAGCCCGGCGCACCGGTCAACCGTCGTCCACGAGCACCGGGCCGGGCGCAGTCGCCCCGTCGGCGTCAGCGGGGCATGACGGTGGGACACGAGGGCCTCCTGAGCGTAGGCGCAGATGCCGCGATCCACACCGAACCCAGAAGGCACCACCTGTTCGTCGGCGGCGTGACCGGAACCGGTCGGCCTCGACACCGTCATCCCGTCACCCCACCGCCGAGCAGGCCCTGAACCCCTGACCGCCCTGCCCGGTCCGGTCCGACGCCTTCTGCTGGTGCATGTGCCGATCACGGCCGCCTCCGCGCAGCAGGCGCGATACCACGGTGTGCGTGCGCAGGCGTCCGCGTAGGGCCCGAACGGGTTCGCCGTGCGATGATGAGTGGACACGAGACCGGCCGGCACCGCGAGTGCCGGCTTTTGGGTTCTGGGCGTTGCCCCCTTCCAGGGCATCCAGCTCCCAGCCATCGTCGGCCGCCCCCTCTCAGAGGGCGCTACGCCTTTGGGCTCATCACCCCCTAGAAGGGGGCTCGCCCGCCATGCGCATCACCACGAGAATCGACGGCACTGCCGCCCGGATCACCGTGCACGGAGAGATCGACCACAGCACCCTGCCCACGCTCCGTGCCACCGCCGCGGGGCTGCCGCCGAGTGTGACCGAGCTCGTCTGGGACCTGCACGACGCCCGCTTCATGGACGTCGCCGGCCTCCACCTGCTCTTCGAACAGCCGTCACAAGAGGGCCCGCCCCGCAAGACGACAGTGACGAACCTTGCGCCCCAGCCGCTGCGGCTGCTGGTCCTCGCCGCCGAAGTGAACCCCGCCCTCGAACTCGCCCGCCTGCTTCCCGACACACCGGCCACCCTGCTCGATGACTGACAACCGCCCTGCGGCCCAGCTCCTGCACGCGCCGGCCCGCTGGGCGTCGAACAGGCGGGCCGCGTAGTCGGGCGGCAGCGCGAGGGTGAGATGACGCGGGCGAGCGTCATCGGTGGTCCCGGGCGCCGCGGTCAACCCGAACCGGGCCCGGGCGGCGATCACCGGACCGGTACCCGTGGCGGCCTGAAGGCGAGTCTGCTCGCGGGTACGGGGCTGCCGGCGGGCCCGGACGGCGTCGGCCGGACGCTGCGTCCGGTCCGGGCGAGGCCGGCGGATCTGGTCCCTGACGCCTTCGTACATCTGGGCGCCATGCGCATCGTGAATCGGTGGCGGACCGAACTGGCCGAACTCGCGTGGTGGCGAGGACCGAGCGCGTGCCGGCCGGGCCGGTCAGGTGAATACCGGGCCCGCGGTGCACCCGGTCCGCTGCGGACGGGCAGGCGTACGGCACAGGTTGCTGTGAGGAAGGGATCGCACTGTGTGCCGTGCTCTGGTCATTGTCGATGTTCAGAAGGACTTCTGTGAGGGCGGCAGTGTCCCGGTGAAGGGCGGCACCGACCGGGCCCGCGCCATCGCCGAGATGGTCCGACGTTCCGCCGGCAGCGAGTACGCGCACATCGTCGCCACCCGCGACCATCACATCGATCCGGGCGGTCACTTCTCGGACCATCCGGACTACCAGAACTCCTTCCCTGTGCACTGCGTGGTCGGCAGCGAGGGCAGCGCCTTCCATCCGCACTTCGCGCCGACCGCCGCTTCCGGCGTGGTCGACGAGGTCTTCTACAAAGGTGCCCACTCCGCTTCGAAGAGCGGCTTCGAGGGCTCGGCCCAGGACGGCACGTCCCTGGCCGACTGGCTTCGCGCGCGCAGCGTCAGCGACGTCGACGTCGTCGGTATCGCCACCGACCACTGCGTGAAGGCCACCGCGCTGGACGGGGTGAAAGCCGGCTTCACGGTACGTGTCCTGCTCGACTACACCGCCGGCGTCGCCGCCGACACCACCGACCACGCCATCGACGAACTGCGCCGGGCCGGCGTGGCACTGACCGGACAACCCGTCGTCCTCGGCTGAAAGGGGCGGACGGGTCGCTGCGAAGTACTCCACCGACTCGACCGCTTCGCTCGAACAACTCTCGATCGGCAGCAATGACGATCACCGCGCCAGCCGGACATGGCTGCCGATGACGCTGGACAACGGCGAAGCCACGTTCGTGAACCTGCGCAGCGGATACGTCCGTCCCCACCGAGAGGCTGGGTATCCAGGTTCGCGAGCGGCGTGCAGCATCTCGGGGCTGAGGGCCGCGGTGACGTCGCTGAGCATCGTCATGTGGCAAATGATCGCCGTCGACGTGTGGCTCAGCCGAGGAGTTGCTGGCCTCCGTCGATGTCGTAGGTCGCACCCGTGAGTGCGGTGTTGGTCATGATGTGCACGGCGAGCGCCGCCACGTCGTCGGGTACGACTACACGGCCGATCGGCAGCGCGCCGCGCAGCTCCTCGCGACGGGTGTCGAGCGCGTCGCCGAGCAGCCGGGCCGACAACGGCGTGTCCACGAAGCCGGCGGCGATCAGGTTCACCCGGACCGGCGCGAGCTCGAGTGCGAGACTGGCCGTGAACGCGGGCATCGCGGCGGTGACCGCGGGGACGACGCCCAGAGCGGCCCGGATCCGGCGGCCTCCCGTGCCGCCCAGGAGCAGCAGCGTGCCGCCCGGCCGTACGGTGCCGGCGCAGTGGCGCGCTACCTCGAGTGCGAGCACCATGTGGTCGCTGATCGCCCGGCGTGCCTGCTCGGCGTCCATGTCCAGAAGGCGGCCGTAGGACGGGCCGCCCGCGGTGACCAACACGTGGTCGATCGGCCCTGGCAGCTGCTGGAAGAACCGCTCCAGCCGCACCGGGTCATGGGCGTCGAAGGCCGCGGTGCTGAGCGCGTCGGCCTCCTTGGCCGCGGTGCGCAGCCGTTCCGGGTCCCGTCCGGTGAGGACCACGGAGGCGCCCTGGTCACGGGCGAGCCGTGCGGTCGCCAGCCCGATGCCCGCGCTTCCGCCGATGATGACGAGGGTCTGCCCGACCAAGGGCAGGCCGCCGACGCTGTGCCTCCCAGGCGGTTCAGAAGTCATGATTCCTCCTGTGCTGTGCCGCCGCGGTCCCGTCCGGGCTTGTTCTCACGGAGTGGTCGCGCCAGGGCATCCTTGATCTGCTTGGTCCGCTCGTCGGCGGGGACCTCGGCCCGTCCCTTTGATCTCCATGGCGCTTCCTTCCCGCTGCCGCCTGCCGAGTGCAGCAGGCACTGGGGCGAGGCACGGCCCGCCCTGCGATGGGAGGCCCTGACCGGACCGCGTCCCGGCCCCCCAGGCCCATGCGCGACTCGCGCGAAGGGAGACCCATCACCCGGAGGCCGGCTCTCGATCTTCGCCTGCATCTCGGGCCGGTGCCGGGACGGCCGGGCCGTCGCGCACACAGGGCCCCCACGTACGAAGTCCTCTCCCCCACCAGCGTGCATCGAACGCCGCAGCGACGCATGTGAGACGGCGCTCGGCTACGGCCCCGAATTTCACCGTCGGCGACCAGTCCACATGAAGTGACCGCCGCAGAGATGACGTGCGAGGCCTCCCCGGAACACTGGTGCCGGCGCTGACCTGGTCGAATGGCGGGGACTTCATCGGGCTCGGCCACGTTCACCCGGCGGCCCTGGCACGTCGCGGCGCACCGCTGACGCACCGGCAGGCCGCTTCCTACCTGACGTCTTCGTCCCGGCCGTCTTCGAAGACGAAGAGTGGTTTGGTGCCGTGTGCGGGTGCTTCGGCGAGCGAGACGGCTTCAGCGAAGCGTTCCAGCGGGAACGGCCGGCCCCGGGGTATGCTCAGTACCTCATCGGCGACGAGACCGCGAACCTGGGACAGCGCGCGCAGCGCCTCCGCGGGTGAGACAGTGCCGAACCAGCGGTTCAGCCAGAAGCCACGGACTGCTTTGGTGCCGTAGATGACCGAGCGTGCCTGCAGTGGGATCGTCAGCGCTGCCGGGTCGGTCTGCCGGTGGGTGGAGAGCGCGCCGTAGACCACGACCTCCCCTCCCGGAGCCAATGCCTGGGACACCTGGGCACCCAGGGGGCCCGCTACACAGTCGACGGCCTTCCGCACGCCGACCGGCCCCGCTATCTCGGCCACACGCTGCAACAGGTTCTCATCCTCAGTGCAGATGACTTCGTCACCGCCAAGCGCTTCGATCTCCTCGACGGCATCGCGTCGCCGAACGACATTGATCGTGTGAACACCCAGATGCCTGGACAACTGAATGACGAGCCGGCCGACGGTCGAGCCCGCGGCCGTCTGCAACAGCCATTCGTCCGGCTGGACGTCGAGTTCGCGCGTCACGAGGAGCAGCGCGGTCAACGGGTTGACCGCGAGTTGACAGGCGCTGGAGTCGCTCAGATGGTCGGGGACCGGCAGAAGCCTTCGCGTGTCGGCAACGAGGTATTCCTGCCAGGTGCCGGCCACAGGGGGCCCGGGTACCGCCGGGACCACAGCGGCCACCACGCGCTCGCCCACCCTCAGTCCTTCGGTATCCGTATCCGAGCCCAGGGCCGCGATACGGCCCACGCATTCCATGTGGCCCCCGACAGCGGGAAAAGCGGGCGAGAAACCATAGCGGCCGCGTAGCACGTGCAGATCACTGGCGTGGATCGGAGTCGCCTTCACACGGATCAGCGCCTGTCCGGCGCTCGGCGTGGGAACAGGCCGGGATTCCAGCCGCAGGACATCGGTGGGCTCGCCGGCCCCTACGGCTACGAGCGCGCGCATGAACTCACCGACTCCCTCAGGGTGATGATGCAGGCGCGCTGGGTTCGTGCGGCCTGGTAAGTCCCGTGATCAGGACCGCTCGCCGCAGCGCACCACTTCGAGTTCGGATTCGAATCCGTCACTTCACGCTACGCCCGGCGCCGAGAACATTCCCGGCGGCGGACCACGCGTCGGTGGCGATGCGCGCCTGGCGTTCCGGTGGCCAGCAGGTGGCGTTCAGCCGGAGTACACGGCGTTTCAAGATCGTGCCGCCAGAGTTCCGCCTCGTGCCTACCTCACACTCGCGTGCCGGCGTCGCCTCTGTACGCGCTGCGGCTTCGATGCTTGCAGGCCTGCTCATCACAGGGATGCTGGCCGCTCAGCCAGCGGCTGCCGCGGACCCCGCAGGCTACCTGAACGTTCGGGTCAATGAAGTCACCTCGTCGAACAGCGACACGGTGGAGCTGTACAACACCGGCTCGACCGCAGTGAGCATCAGCGGCTGGAAGATGTCCGATGACAGCTTCTCGCCGCAGTCGTTCAGCCCGTCCTCCAGCACGATCCCGGCCGGCGGCTTCGTCACCTTCAACTCGCCCAAGGGGCTTGGTGATTCGGACAAGCTCGTGATCTACACGGCCGGCGGCACGGTGGTCGACCGCGTCGAGTGGGCGACCGACAGGGCGACGCCGGGGATGGCGCGTTGTGGCGGCGACGGCACCGGGGCGTGGGTGACCGCGACCTCGGCGTCCACGTTCGGCGCCTCGAACGCCTCAGGCTGCCCGTCGCCGATCCCGGCGGCGAGCCGGGTGCGGATCAACGAGGTCACATCGAACGGCTCCGACACCGTGGAGCTGTACAACGGCGGAACGAGCGCGGTCAGCGTCGGGGCGTGGAGGTACGTCGACAGCGACACCTCTCACTCCCCGGTGTCGGTCTCGTCCTCCTCGCCGAGCGCGACCAGCATCCCCGCGGGTGGCTACGTCACGTTCAACTCCACCGTCGGGCTGGGCGACACCGACTCGGTCTTCCTCGTCGACAGCAGTGGCAACACCATCGACTCGGTGACCTGGGTGACCGACGGTGCCAAGCCGTCGGACGAGCGCTGCGCCAACGGCACCGGCTGGTTCCGGACCGCCACGACCGCGACGTTCGGCAACGCGAATTCCTGTTCGGGCAGCACCGGCGGTGGCGGCGGCACCCAGACCGGCCGGCTGCTGGGCGGCGGCGGCTCGATCACCAGCGGCTGTGCCCCCGAGGCGCCCTCCGGCACGGGTTCCACCCCGACGGACACCTTGGCGTGGCCGGGCGGGCTGGATGTCACGATCACGGACAACGCCTGCGCGTTCACCACATCCACCGGCGCGGAAGGCCGGGACCTGAGCGGCCTGGCGTTCGACCCGGCGAACCCGTCGGTGCTGTGGGCCGCCAAGAACAAGAACTGGCTGTACAAGCTGGTCAAGAGCAACGGCAAGTGGATCCCGGACGCGACCTGGAGCGCGACCGGCAAGCAGATCCACTTCGCGGGCGGCTCCGGCGAGCCGGATTCCGAGGGTCTGACGGTCGGCGGCAATGGCCACATCTACGTGACCTCCGAGCGCGACAACACCAAGAACACGGTGCCTAAGGACACGATCCTGGAGTTCGACCCGGCGGCGACCGGATCGACGCTGACGCCGGTTCACCAGTGGGACATGACCTCACAATTTCCACAGCTCAACACCGGCAGCAAGGACGACGCCAACCTCGGCTTCGAGGGCGTCGGGTACGTGCCGGATAGCTGGCTGACCGCGAACGGCTGGGTCGACCCGCTCACCGGCGCCGCCTACGACCCGGCGAGTTACCCGCTGCACGGGTCGGGCCTGTTCTTCGCCGGCCTGGAGTGGGACGGCTCGCTGCACGTCTACGGTCTGAACTCCGACGGCACGTTCACCACGTTCGGCACGATCATGACCGGCAAGGCCTCCGTGATGGACGTGACGTTCGACGCCGGCACCCAGCGCATCGCCGTGACCTGCGACAACACCTGCGGTGAGACACACACCTTCATGAAGGTCAACGCCTCCGGCGCGATTGTGCCGGACGTGACCTACACCAACCCGGCCGTCATGCCGACCGACAACCTGGAGGGCTTCGCGGTCGCGCCGGCCTCGACCTGCGTCAACGGCTTCCGCGAAGCGGTCTGGAGCGACGACGGTATCTACGGCTTCGGCTCCGGAAGCTCTTCCTACGGACACGCCCTCTACAGCGGCACCTTCCCCTGCTGAGCTAGCCGACCACGGGAGACGGCTCACCCACGGGGCCGCCTCCAGAGGTAGGCGACGGCCAGTACGCCGTCGACGTGGTGCCCGCCTTCATCCTGCATCGGCCTCGGTTTCGGCGCCGCCATGGCCGCCCTGACGAGCCAGGCGATGTCCAAGTCCTCGCCGAACGACTCCCCGGTTCGCGGCAGAGCAGGCGCCTTCGGACGCCACTGCGACGGCCGGCGGACCCGGACCTTCCGCGAGTGGTCCGGTCGGCCCGACCACTCCCCCTGTCCCACAGACACTGACCGGCCATCGGCCAACCCGGCAAAGGGTCAGCATGAGACCGCGCGAACATGGCTACAGATGACGACAGGTGCACATCAGTCTGTGTCCGTGATCCCTAGCTCGACCTGGGGAAACGCCGGTTCCGAGGGGAGTCGGCAGAGGGAGGAGCGAGCCGTGTTCTACTACCTGCTCAAGTACGTCCTGCTGGGGCCTTGGCTCAGACTGGCCTTCCGTCCCCGGATCGAGGGCCTGGAGCACGTGCCCGCGTCGGGGGCGGCGATCGTCGCGGGGAACCACCTGTCCTTCTCCGACCATTTCCTGATGCCGGCGATCCTGAAACGCCGCATCACGTTCCTCGCCAAGGCGGAGTACTTCACCGGGCCCGGCGTGAAGGGCCGGCTCACCGCGTTCTTCTTCCGCGGCGCCGGGCAGATCCCGGTGGACCGTTCCGGCAAGGAGGCGGGCCGGGCGGCGATCCGTGAGGGTCTCGGGGTGCTGGGCAGGGGTGAGTTGCTCGGTGTCTACCCGGAGGGCACCCGCTCGCACGACGGCCGGCTGTACAAGGGCAAGGTGGGTGTGGCCGTGATGGCGCTCAGGGCCGGGGTCCCGGTCGTGCCCTGCGCGATGATCGGCACGTTCGAGGCGCAGCCGCCCGGCAGGGTCGTCCCCCGGATCCGCCCGGTCACCATCCGCTTCGGCCGGCCCCTGGACTTCTCCCGCTACGCCGGCATGGAGGAGGAGAAGGCGGTGCTGCGGGCCGTCACCGACGAGATCATGTACGCGGTCATGGCGCTGTCCGGTCAGGAGTACGCCGACGAGTACGCGGCCGTCGTCAAGGAGCGGCAGGCGGCCGGGAGGCGCGGGCGGGAGCGCGGGTTCCGCGGGCGCCGCTGAGCCGGTTCCCCGGCGCCGCGGTTCCCGGCGCCGGACAGGACGGAGGGGCGGCCGGTGGTCCGGCCGCCCCTGTCATCGTGCCGGTGCGGTTACGGCTTGGGCGTGGCGTGCGGGGCGCAGGTCACGTCCGCGCCGTCCAGCGTGCCGTCGATGAGATAGGCGTCGACGCGCTGGTTGATGCACGGGTTGACCAGGCCGGTCACGCCGTGGGAGCCCGCGTCCTTCTCGGTGATCAGGCGGGAGCCCCGGAAGCGGTGGTGCAGTTCGACGGCGCCCTGGTACGGGGTGGCCGCGTCACGGGTCGACTGCACGATCAGGACCTTGGGCAGGCCCCGGTGGGTCCTGACCTCCAGCGGGTGGTGCTGCTTGGCCGGCCAGGTGGCGCACGGCAGGTTCATCCAGGCGTTCGCCCAGGTCATGAACGGGTAGTCCTTGTTGAGCCGGGTGTTGTCCCGGTTCCAGGTGTGCCAGTTGGTGGGCCACTTGGCGTCGGCGCACTCGACGGCCGTGTAGACGGCGTTGGAGTTCTCCGAGGCGATGTTGCCGGCGGTGTCCGACAGGTCCGGTGCGGCGGCGTCGACCAGCGCCTGGGTGTCACCGGCGACGTACTTGCCGAACACCGTGGCGACCGGCGCCCACGAGGAGTCGTAGTACGGCGCGCTCTGGAAGAAGGAGATCAGCTCGGCCGGTCCGACGAGCCCGCCGATGGGGCTCTTCTTCGCGGTGGCGCGCAGCCGGAGCCACTTGTCCTGGACGGCGGCGCGGGTGGTGCCGAGGTGGAAGGCGGCGTCGTTCGCGGCGACCCAGTCCTCCCAGTCCTTCCAGCGGCCCTCGAAGGCGATGTCCTGGTTCAGGTTGGCCTGGTACCAGATGTTCTCGCGGGAGGGGTCGACGACGCTGTCCACGACCATCCGGCGCAGGTGGCCCGGGAAGAGGGTGCCGTAGACGGCGCCGAGGTACGTGCCGTAGGAGACGCCGAGGTAGTTGATCTTCTTCTCGCCCAGCGCGGCGCGGATGACGTCGATGTCCCGGGCGGTGTTCGGCGTGGTCATGTGCGGCAGCATCGCGGCGCTGCGCTCGCCGCAGCCCTCCGCGTACTCGCGGGCCAGTTTGCGCTGCGCGGTCTTGTCGGCCTCGCTGTCCGGCACCGGGTCGGCCTTGGGCGCCTTGACGAACTCCTGCGGGTCGACACAGGAGATGGGCGTCGAGTGGCCGACGCCGCGCGGGTCGAAGCCGACGAAGTCGTAGGCCTTGGCGACGTTCGCCCAGACGGCGTTCTTGTTGGTGACCCGGGTCGGGAAGCGCAGGCCGGAGCCGCCGGGGCCGCCGGGGTTGTAGACGAGGGCGCCCTGGCGCTCCTGCGGGGTGCCGGTGTTGCCGATGCGGTCCACGGCGAGCTTGATCTGCTTGCCGTAGGGGTGGGCGTAGTCGAGCGGCACGCTGACCCAGCCGCACTGGATGGGCTTGGCCAGCCCCCAGCCGGTGGGGCAGTCCTGCCAGTCGATGCCGGCCCGGGCGGCGCGGGCGGCGGCTGTCGCGGCGCCCTTGGCCTCCCGGTCCGGGCCGGGCCGGCCGGCGGCACCGGCCGCGGGCGCGGACACCGCCCCGGCGATCAGGGTGGCGGTGACGAGTACTCCGGCGGAACCGAACGCCCACAGGCGGCTCTTCGGTCTGTTCTCCCTCAAGGGGGCCCCTCCTCCCCGTACCTCGCTGCGAGTGGTCAGGCGGGGGATCCTCTCGGTTGTGAGGCGGCTGAGAACAGACTTTGCCGCCCATCTTTACCAATCCGATAACCGGATGATCAAGTATCACTGAGCGGAGCCCTGTTCACCGGCCGAGCGGCTCCAGCCGCTCCAACTCCGCGTCCAGCAGCCGCCGCAGCCGCAACGCGTCGGGGGCGACCGCGCTGACGAGCGCGGCGGGCCCGGCGAGCGGCACCAGTGCGGCGCACTCCCCCAGCATCCGGGCGGCCGGCGGCTCGTCGGCGAACTCCGGGCGGACCAGCACGAGTTGACCGACCGCCCGGTGTCCGGCGAGCACGGCCGGCCCGTCCCAGCCGCCCGGCGCGCCGGGCCCGCAGGCCAGCTCCTGGTCCAGCACCGTGCGGCCTGCGATCCGTACGGTCAGCCGGCTGGTGAGCCGCCCGGGCTGTTCCCCGGCCCGCCCGAGCACCTGTTCCTCGCGCAGCACGAGCCGGGCGCCGGCGTGGAGTTCGGCCCGGGTGGTGACGTACAGGTCGCTGCCCTCGGCCGAGATCAACTGCTGGGGCAGCCAGTACAGTTCGCCGCCGTCGGACACGTCGAGCCGTACGTCGTAACGGGCTTCGTCCCCGGTCTGTCCGGGCAGCGCTATCGTGGCGGCGGCCGATCCGACGTGCAGCCGGGCGCCCTGCTCCACCCGCGCGGCCAGCGTGAAGCGGTCGCCGCCGAGCGGACCGCTCATCGCGCCGACGACCATGACCCGTGCCCCGGGTCCGGCCGCCCGGGTACGGCGCAGTGCCAGCGGGCCCTCGCCGTCCAGGACGGGCAGTGCGGTACCGCCGCGGCCGTCGGGGCGGGCGACGACACGGGCGCCCGCCCGGACGCCGGCGAGGGTCACGCCGTCCACGCGGTGTACCGCTCGCGGACCCACGCGGCCACGTCGGCGACGCCGGTCCCGCCGCGCAGCGACTGGAACACGACCGGCAGGCCCGCCCGTTGCGCCTCGGCGTCGGCGGCCATCCGGGCGAGGTCGGAGCCGACGTACGGGGCGAGGTCCGTCTTGTTGACGACGAGGAGGTCGGCGGTGGTGACGCCGGGGCCGCCCTTGCGCGGGATGTCGTCGCCGCCGGCGACGTCGATGACGAAGACCTGGGCGTCCACGAGCCCCTTGGAGAAGGTCGCGGTGAGGTTGTCACCGCCGGACTCGACGAGGATCAGGTCCAGCGGGCCGATGGCGTCCTCCAGGTCCTCCACGGCCTCGAGGTTGGCGGAGATGTCGTCGCGGATCGCGGTGTGCGGGCAGGCGCCCGTCTCCACGGCGCTGATCCGCTCGGGCGGCAGCACGGCCTCCCGGAGCAGGAACTCGGCGTCCTCGCGGGTGTAGATGTCGTTGGTGACTACGGCGAGGGACAGTTCGTCGCGCAGCGCCCGGCAGAGCGCTGCGACGGTGGCGGTCTTGCCGGATCCGACGGGGCCGCCGAGGCCGATGCGCAGGGCGCGGCGCCGTCCGTCGGGGCGGTGGGCGTCGGCGCTGAGCGCGGCCGGGCCGTCGTGGGTGCGGTCGAGGTGCATGTGCGGCTCCTGGGGGACGAGGGGGATGGTCCGCCCGGCCCGTCCGATGCCCGGGGACGGCGGCGGAGGGGGCGGCAGGGTGATGGGGACTGGGGACTTCAGGACGCGAACAGCCGTACCGGCCAGGCCGCGTGCCACTCGGCGCCGATCTCCAGCAGGGGTCCGGAGGCGGCCGGCAGGGCGTCGACGCCGTCGTCGGCCACCCGTCGGGCCGCCGTCACGGCCCGGTCCGCGACGCGGTCCAGCTCCGGCGCCAGCCGGGCCAGCACACCGGTCGCGTCGAACGGGTCGAGACCGAGCAGACGCACGGTGGCCGTCGCCGGCCCGCTCACGCTCTCGTACGCCGCGCAGTACGCCGCGTCGTCCGGGCCGAGTCCGGCCGCCCGTGCGGCGACACCGAGGACCACCGGCTGGTGCGCCCCCTTGGGGAACCTCCGGGCCAGTGCGTCGAGTTCGCCGCACGGCCAGCTCGCCCGCGTGGCCCGCAGCAACTGGCGCCCGAGCCGGCGGGCGGCGGTCCGCAGGGCGGGCGACGGCGTACGGGCGTCCGCCGCGGCGTCCAGCTCCCCCGGCTCCGCGCCGAGTACGGCGGCTGCCGCCAGCGCTCCCGCGACCAGTCCGGCGGTGTGCAGCCGGCCCCGGCAGAAGTCCGCCAGGCCCGCGGCGTCGGTGATGCGGCCCGCCCTGACGGCGGCCTCCGCCCCGCCGGAGTGCGCGTGTCCTCCGGCGGGGAAGCGGCCGTCGGCGAGGACGAGCAGTGCTGCCCTGGACATCAGAAGAGGAAATAACGCTGGGCCATGGGCAGTTCGACGGCCGGGGTGGCCTCGACCAGTTCCCCGTCGATGCGCACGGCGAAGCTGTCGGGGTCGATCCGGACGTCGGGCCGGGCGTCGTTCTCGCGCATGTCGGCCTTGGTGACCGCACGCGTGGAGTCGATCGCGACGAACCGCTTGCCGAGCCCCAGCCTTTCCGGCAGGCCGTCCTCGATCGCGAGGCCGGCCACGAAGTTGACGGAGTTGGCGGCGGGGGCCCTGCCGATCGCGCCGTACATCGGCCGGGGCAGGATCGGCTGCGGGGTGGGGATGGAGGCGTTGGCGTCGCCCATCTGCGCGTACGCGATCTGTCCGCCCTTGAGCACGAGGAGCGGCTTGACCCCGAAGAACGCGGGTTCCCACAGCACCAGGTCGGCGAGCTTGCCGCTCTCCACGGAGCCGATCAGGCTGCCGAGGCCCTGGGCGAGCGCCGGGTTGATCGTGTACTTGGCGACGTAGCGCCGGACGCGGTGGTTGTCGGCGTGCCCGTCGCCGGGCAGCGCGCCCCGCCGCCGCTTCATGACGTGGGCCGTCTGCCAGGTGCGCAGGATGACCTCGCCGACCCGCCCCATGGCCTGGGAGTCGGAGGAGATGACGGAGATCGCGCCCAGGTCGTGGAGGATGTCCTCCGCGCCGATGGTGGAGGGGCGGATCCGGGACTCGGCGAACGCCAGGTCCTCGGGGACGGCCGGATTGAGGTGGTGGCACACCATCAGCATGTCGAGGTGTTCCTCGGTCGTGTTGACGGTGAAGGGCCGGGTCGGATTGGTGGAGCTCGGCAGGACGTTGGGCTGGGAGACGACCGTCATGATGTCCGGCGCGTGACCGCCGCCGGCGCCCTCGGTGTGGTACGAGTGGATGCCCCGGCCCGCGATCGCGGCGAGGGTGTCGCCGACGAACCCGGCCTCGTTCAGGGTGTCCGTGTGGATGGCGACCTGGATCCCCGTGCGGTCGGCCACGGTGAGCGCGGCGTCGATGACGGCCGGGGTGGAACCCCAGTCCTCGTGCAGCTTCAGCCCGACGGCGCCGCCGCGGATCTGGGAGAGCATCGCCTCGTGGCTGACGGTGTTGCCCTTGCCGAGGAGGCCGACGTTGACCGGGTAGGCCTCCATCGCCTCCAGCATGCGGGCCAGGTGCCAGGGGCCGGGCGTCACGGTGGTCGCCTTGGAGCCCTCGGCGGGGCCGGTGCCGCCGCCGACCAGGGTGGTGATGCCGGAGGCCAGCGCCTCGTCGGCGACCTGGGGGCAGATGAAGTGGACGTGGGCGTCGATGGCACCGGCGGTGAGGATGCGCCCGTTGCCCGCGATGATCTCGGTCTCGGGGCCGATGACGAGGCCGGGGTGGACGCCGTCCATGGTGTCCGGGTTGCCGGCCTTGCCGAGGGCCGTGATCCGGCCGTCGCGGATGCCGACGTCGGCCTTGACGACGCCCCAGTGGTCGACGACGACGGCACCGGTGATCACGGTGTCGGGGGTGCCCTCGGCCCGGGTGGCGCGGGACTGGCCCATGGATTCGCGGATGACCTTGCCACCGCCGAAGACCGCCTCGTCCCCGGATCCGCCGGGCCCCCGGGAGCGGTCCTCCTCGATCTCGATCAGCAGGTCGGTGTCGGCGAGCCGGATCCGGTCGCCGGTGGTGGGGCCGAACAGGTCGGCGTAGGCGCCGCGGGAGATCTCAGGCATCGAGGGCACCTCCGGTCTCGCCGCGCAGGCCCGGCACGATCCGGGTGCCGGTGAGGGGGACGAGTTCGACCTCGACGGGGATGCCGGGCTCGAAGCGCACGGCGGTACCGGCGGCGACGTTCAGCCGCCTGCCGCGCGCGGCGGCACGGTCGAACTCCAGGCCGGGGTTGGCCTCGGCGAAGTGGTAGTGCGAGCCGACCTGGACCGGCCGGTCGGCGGCGTTGAGGACGGTCAGGCGGGTGACCTCGCGACCCTCGTTGACCACGACGGGGCCGTCCGCGAACAGGATCTCTCCGGGAATCATCGCCGCGCCCCTCAGAAGATCGGCTCGTGCACGGTGACGAGCTTGGTGCCGTCCGGGAAGGTGGCCTCCACCTGGACGTCGTGGATCATCTCCGCCACCCCGTCCATGACGTCGTCCCTGGTCAGCAGCTTGCGACCGGAGGACATCAGCTCGGCGACGGTACGGCCGTCCCGGGCGCCCTCCAGGATGTGCGACGTGATGAGGGCGACCGCTTCGGGGTGGTTGAGCCGGAGCCCGCGCGCCCTGCGCTTCTCGGCCACGTCGGCTGCCACATGGATCAGCAGCCTCTCTTGCTCGTGCGGGGTCAGTTGCACGTCCCACCTCACAGTCCTTGCTCCGGACCGTGCGGGGTCCGGTTGCCGCAGCCACCGCGACGGGGATAGGTGTAACACACAGACAAATCCCCGGATCGTTGTCGATCCCGGGCAGAAAAACCCCTGGTGGCGTGGAGCGGCAGGCTAGAACGCCGGAGTTTCAACGACGTTAACCAGGCCTTGATGGGCGCATGACCGCGCGATGGGCTCCGTCATACCGGCTCCTCCCGGCGGCGCGCCTCAGGACACGCCCGGCCCCCGGTGCTCGGCCGCTATCCCGAAGCGCTGCTGCTCGCGCCCGCCCGGCCCGCTCTCACGCACCCGCGACACCGAGCTGACGATCTGCTCCTCGTCCGGTTCGTCGAGGGCGTCGAGGCGCTCCAGGTCGGCGGCCGAGACCAGGGCGACCAGGGGCTTGCCGTGCCGCGTCACGACGACACGCTCACCGCCGTACACGACCCGGTTGATCAGGTCGGCGAGTTCAGCCCTGGCTTGCGTCACCGGAATCTCGTAGGCCATACCACCAGCTTACGGGGCAACCCCGCGGGGCCGGCCGTCCCGGCAGCCACGGTCCGCCGCTCCGGGCCCCGCCGCGACGGACGGCGCGTTTCGTCGGTGCACGCCTCTCGCCTTACGTACGTCCTGTACATTTTTTACGGAGAGCGGGCCGGAGCCGGTCCGCCGTGAGGAGGGGTGTGTCCATGTCCCGACCGTTCGCCCGCCATGTCCTGCCGGAGTTCACCGAGCGCACCACAAGCGGCGCCCGCACGCTCGACCCGTACGGCAAGCTCTTCGAGTCCCGGATCGTCCTTCTCGGCGCCCCGGTCGACGACGCCGCCGCGAGCGACGTGACGGCGCAGCTCATGTACCTCGAACACGCGGCCCCGGACCGGGACATCACGTTGTACGTCAACTCGCCCGGCGGCCCCTTCCACGCCATGACCACGATCTACGACACCATGCGTTACATCAGTTGCGACGTGGCGACGTACTGCCTGGGACAGGCCTCCTCCACCGCCGCGGTGCTGCTCGCGGCCGGCGCCCCGGGCAAGCGGTTCGCGCTGCCCGGCGCGCGCATGCTCATCGACCAGCTCCGACTGCCCGAACCGGTGCGCGGCCGGCCCAGCGATCTCCTCGTCGAGGCCGAGGAGCTGACCCGGGTCCGCGCACTGCTGGCGGAGATGCTCGTCCGGCACACGGGGCGCACGGCCGGACAGGTGCACGAGGATCTGGAGCGGGACCTGTACCTGGACGCCCCCGGCGCCCTCGCCTACGGCCTGGTGGACCACATCGTGCCCAGCCGCCGGGACGCGCCCGGCGCACAGGACGCGAGGTGAGCCCCCAGATGCCGCCGGACCTGCCACCGCTGCCCGCGCTGACCCGCGCCGAGGGCGAGTTGATCGACCGTTACCTGGAGGCCGCCGACCTGCTGGGCCGCGTCAATCCGGCCCGGCACGGGGACACGTACCACGGGCTGCGCGCGGCCCAGGCCCTGGTGCGCAAGGCGGCAGAGCTGCGGGACGCGCTCGAGGTGATGCACCAGCGGGGCGAGACGGAGCTGCACGGGGACACGCTGGCACGGGCCTTGCGCGTGCTGGACGGCGAGCGCCGCACCGCTCGCGTCGCGCTCCCACCCGACGCCGTGGGCTGAGCCGGACTCCCGTCGGGCCGGACGGGGTCCCCGTGTCGACGCCTTCCGGTCGGACCGGACGCGAAACGGCCCGAACGAGGTACGCCCGTCCGGTGGACATCCGGAATGATTTTCCGGCTTCCCGACTTGCTCGGCATGCGGGTTCAATGTGCGCCGGAAAGCGTTTAGCTCCAGGTCCGGTGCTACGAACGGCTCCTGACGGCAACTCGAACACAACAATGTCCACCCGAACGGGTGAGTGGTGAGTAACACCACAAATCCCCGATTCCGTTGGGATTTTCCGACAGTTGTAGGTCAAGATCCCTGTCTGACGACAAGCCCCCGCCACCGCGGCGGGGCGATCCGGGCGGACGCCGAGTCCTGCCGCCGCCCGGATGACCGGTCGACAGGAGTGGATCGGCAGGAGTGGAGGACCCAGGCAAGACGGGTCGCCGGAGCACATGTTCGTCTGTTCGACGCAGACGGGCGGGGTTCCGAGCAGCCCTTGGGGTGAAGCCGCGGCAACGCGGCCGGGCAACTTCGCCAGCCCGAATCCGACAGGTCATCCTTCACAGGCGGCTGACGAAGGGTTGCGCATGACTGCGCTCAATCGTGTCCCGTCACTGATGGCCCGGGCCGGCACGGCCTCGGCCCTCACCCTCGCCGCCGTGGGCGGCTCGATCGCGGTGCCCGGCCTCGCCACTGACGCGTCCGCCGCGACGATGGCGACGAAGGCACTCAAGGTCGCGGCCTCCAAGAAGGGTGCACCGTACAAGTGGGGCGCCACAGGTCCGCGCAGGTTCGACTGCTCGGGGCTGACCCTCTACTCCTTCAAAAAGGTGGGCAAGAAGCTGCCGCGCACCGCCGCGCAGCAGTACAACAAGACCCACCACATCTCCGCCCGCAGCCGCAAGGCGGGCGATCTGGTGTTCTTCCACTCGGGTTCCAACGTGTACCACGTCGGCATCTACGCGGGCCACGGCAAGATCTGGCACGCCCCGAAGACCGGTGACGTGGTGAGGCTCCAGAAGATCTGGACCAGGAGCGTCTGGTACGGCCGGGTCAGTTGACCCGGCCACGGAGCGGGAGCGCGGCGCCGGCCCCGGTGAAGGGCCGGCTCCGGGCGCCGGGCCCGCTCCACGCGGCGTAGCAGCGCCGTGACATCGCCCCGGTGCCCGCCCGCGGCGTACGGGCGGCCCGGGGCCGGCACGGCCCCTGCCGGCCCGGCCCCACGCTCAGGGCTCCTGAGGTGCGCCTGCCGGTAACGGGGCGGCCGGGAGCGTCCACGGGAGTTCGACGCAGACCGTCTTGCCGCCCTCACGGGTCGGGCGGACACGGAGTCTGCCGCCGTGCGCCGCGGTGAGCCAGCGGACGATGACCATTCCCCGGCCGTTGTCCTGCTGCACGGCGGCGGGCAGCCTCTTCGGGAAACGGGGATGACTGTCCGTGACGCCGATGCGCAGGTGCTCGTCACGGTCCAGTGCGATGTCGACCGTGAAGGTGGGCGACTGGCCGAAGGTGTGCTGGACGGCGTTGGTGGCCAGCTCCGAGACGATGAGCCGCACGGTGTCGGCCGTTTCGGTGTCCGCCGGCAGGCCCCACTCCGCGAGGGTGCCCACGACGTAGGAGCGAGCGGCACGGACCGAGGCGGGATCGCTCGGCAGAGTGACGGAAGCTTCCAGATGGTCTGCCATGGCGACGTCGTCCCTTTCCCGCGGGACCGCGGTCCGACTTACAGCGAATGCTTCGAGTACGGTCCCGGAACTGGTGCTTGTTCGCCAGACTGCCACCAACGGGTCGGTCAGGGGGAGCGATCCGCCGGGATATGCATATATCTGTCGCTCGAAGCGGTGAACTCTGCGCTGTGAAACCGTGTGCGGGCGGCCCGGAAGGAGTAAGGAGGAGCCCATGCAGAACGGTCCGGCGGTGCGCCGTCGCAAACTGGGTGCCGAACTGCGCAGGCTGCGTACCGGCGCCGGATTGACGAGCGGGGAGGCGGCCCGGCTCGTCGGCTGGCACCAGTCGAAGGTGAGCCGGATCGAGACCGGTGCCAGCGGTGTGAAACCGGCCGATCTGCGGTCGCTGCTGGACGCCTACGGCGTCATCGACGGGCACCTGCGCGAGTTACTGCTGATGCTGGCGGGGGCGCGGGACGCGGGCGGGCGGCACCGCTGGTGGCACGCCTACCGCGGGGAACTGCCGCCCACGTACCGCGATTTCATCAGCCTGGAGTCGCAGGCGTGCGCCATGCGCACCCTGGAGACCACGGTCGTACCCGGTCTGCTCCAGACCGCCGAGTACGCCCGCGCGGTGACCCGGGCGGCCGTGAAGGACCTGGACGAGGACCGCCTGGACACGTTGGTGGAGGTGCGTCTGGCCAGACAGGACGTGCTGCGTGCGGATCCGCCGCTGGCGCTGAGCGCCGTGCTGGACGAGGCGGTGCTGCGCCGCGAGGTCGGCGGTCCCGGGGTGATGTCCCGTCAGCTTCAGCGGCTGATGGAGGCCGCCTCGCTGCCCCAGGTCCGGCTCCAGATCCTGCCCTTCACGGCCGGAGCACATATCGGCCTCACTGGCCCTTTCGTTATCTTCTCATTTCCAAGCACTTCCGATCTGGATGTAGTCGTTCTCGACCAGTTGATGAGTAGCCTCTACCTGGAACGGAAAGAAGACCTGGGGGCCTACGCCGAGGCCTTCAAGACGCTCCAGTTCCACGCCCTTTCCCCCGAGGACTCGTTGGACTACATCGCCGCAATAGGTGACGGCGCGTAAGGAGGCACCATGCCCGCTCCGCCTCGGAACATCCTCGCCAGTACCGATCTGCACGACGTGCGCTGGCTGCGCAGCAGCTACAGCACGGGAGCCAACAACTGCGTGGAGACGGCCCGGCCGCGCTCCGGCCCCGAAACCGGGCTGCTCGCCGTGCGCGACTCGAAGAATCCGGCCGGACCGGCGCTGCTCTTCTCCGCCGGTAGCTGGGCGGGATTCCTCACCGCGCTCTGATCAGAATCGGTCAATTTCCCATCGTCATCCGGCGACACACGGCCGTGTCACGCCGACTCATGGTCGCGTCTCGCCGATGACCCGTACAGCGTGTGCGATCTCGGCCCCGGACAGGTCCGCGCGGGCGGTCAGCCTCAGCCGTGAGATGCCGTCGGGCACGGAGGGGGGACGGAAGCAGCCCACGGACAGGCCCGCCGTACGGCAGTCGGCCGCCCAGCGCACCGCCTGCTCCGGGGACGGAGCCCGCACGGAGACCACCGCGGCGTCCGGACGTACCGCCTCCAGACCCGCCGGCGGTCAGCCGTGCGCGCAGTTCCGCGGCCACCTCGCGGGCCCGCGCCGCCCGTCCCGGCTCGCGCTCCAGCAGCCGCAGCGCGGCCAGCGCGGCACCGGCCGCCGCCGGCGCCAGACCCGTGTCGAAGATGAACGTGCGGGCCGCGTTGACCAGATGGTCGATCACCCGGGCCGGACCCAGCACCACCGCCCTGACTGCCCAGCGACTTGGACAGGGTCGCCGTGACGACCACGTCGCCGGCGCCCGCGAGCCCGGCCGCGTACGGCGCGCCCCGGCCGCCGTCGCCCAGCACGCCGAGCCCGTGGGCGTCGTCCACGACCAGCCCGGCGCCGTACTCCCGGCACGCGGCGGCCAGCGCGGCCAGCGGTGCCCGGTCCCCGTCGACCGAGAACACCGTGTCGGAGACGACGATCGCCGCTCCCCCGTGCGTGCCGAGCGCCTTGCGCACGGCCTCCGGGTCGGCGTGCCCGACGACCTGCGTGCCGCCTCGCGCGAGCCGGCAGCCGTCGATGAGCGAGGCGTGGTTGCCCGCGTCGGAGACGATCAGCGAGCCGTGCGGGCCGAGGGCGGTGACCGCGGCCAGGTTCGCCGCGTAGCCGGAGGAGAAGACCAGGGCCGCCTCGAACCCGCAGAACGCGGCCAACGCGCGCTCCAGCTCGGTGTGCAGCTCGGTGGTGCCGGTCACCAGCCGGGACCCGGTGGCGCCCCCGCCCCACGTCCGCGCCGCCTGTGCCGCCCCCTCGGTGACCTCCGGATGGTGGGCCAGGCCCAGATAGTCGTTGCTCGCCAGGTCCAGCAGCGGGGAGTCGGCGGGGCGCGGGCGCAGGGTGCGGACGAGTCCGGCGCGGCGGCGCGTCTCGGCCTGCTCGTCGATCCAGCCGAACGCCATGGGTCCTCCGGTGCTTTTGTAGGTAGCGGACAGACCTTAGCGGCACGACCAGCCACCCAGTGTGTGGCAATACCCACACCGTGAACCGTCTCCGTTGTGCAAACTCTCCTTGGCCCCGGGCGGTCCCGTAGGACAGGATCGGGCCTCATGGACCTGCTGAACACGCTGGTGGACAAGGGGCTTCGGCGCGAGCTGCCGACCCGCGAGGAAGCACTCGCCGTTCTGGCCACCTCCGACGACGACCTGCTCGATGTGGTGGCCGCGGCCGGCAAGGTGCGCCGGCACTGGTTCGGGCGACGGGTGAAACTCAACTATCTGGTGAACCTCAAGTCGGGCCTGTGCCCGGAGGACTGCTCCTACTGCTCCCAGCGGCTCGGCTCCGAGGCCGGCATCCTGAAGTACACCTGGCTCAAGCCGGACGAGGCCTCCCAGGCCGCCGCCGCGGGTCTCGCGGGCGGCGCCAAGCGGGTCTGCCTGGTGGCCAGCGGGCGGGGTCCGACGGACCGGGACGTGGACCGGGTCTCGGACACCATCAAGGCCATCAAGGAGCGACACGAGGGCGTCGAGGTGTGCGCCTGCCTCGGCCTGCTCTCCGACGGCCAGGCCGAGCGGCTGCGCGAGGCCGGCGCGGACGCCTACAACCACAACCTCAACACCTCGGAGTCGACCTACGAGGACATCACCACCACCCACACGTACGCCGATCGGGTGGACACGGTGCAGAAGGCGCACGCCGCCGGACTGTCCGCCTGTTCGGGTCTCATCGCCGGCATGGGCGAGAGGGACGAGGACCTCGTCGACGTCGTCTTCTCGCTGCGCGCACTGGACCCCGACTCCGTTCCGGTGAACTTCCTCATCCCGTTCGAGGGAACCCCGCTGGCCAAGGAGTGGAACCTCACCCCGCAGCGCTGCTTGCGCATCCTCGCGATGGTCCGGTTCGTCTGCCCGGACGTGGAGGTCCGCATCGCGGGGGGCCGCGAGGTGCACCTGCGCACGATGCAGCCGCTCGCGCTGCACCTGGCCAACTCCATCTTCCTCGGCGACTACCTGACCAGCGAGGGCCAGGCCGGCAAGGCCGACCTGGAGATGCTCGCGGACGCCGGGTTCGAGGTGGAGAGCGCCGGCGAGGTGACGCTGCCGGAGCACCGGACGGACGCCGGGAGCTGCCACGAGGACGGCGGCGGCTGCCACGACGGCGGCGGGTGCGGGTCGGCCGCGTCCACCGCTCCGGCGGCGCGGGAGCCGCGGACCGACCTCGTCGCCGTCCGCCGCCGGGGCGCCGGGACGGATCTCGCGCCCAATGCCTGACCTCGGCGTGGCGGAACTGCTGGAGCTGGACCGGCGGCATGTGTGGCATCCGTACGGACCGATGCCCGGACGTGCCGAGCCGCTCGTGGTGGAGGCCGCGAGCGGGGTCCGGCTGCGGCTGGCCGACGGCTCCGGGGAGCTGGTCGACGGCATGTCGTCGTGGTGGTCGGCCATCCACGGCTACAACCACCCGGTGCTGAACGAGGCCGTGCGCGAGCAGCTCGGGCGGATGAGCCACGTCATGTTCGGCGGGCTCACCCACGAGCCCGCCGTCCGGCTCGCGAAGCTCTTTCGACATCGCTGTCGCCGAGAGCTGTGGGTTCCTCCGTGCCGTCGGTGGAGGTCGCGGTGAAGATGTGCCTCCAGTACTGGCGTTCGCTCGGCCGGCCCGGCAAACAGCGCCTGATGACCTGGCGGGGCGGCTACCACGGGGACACCTGGCAGCCGATGTCGGTGTGCGACCCCGAGGGCGGGATGCACGAGCTGTGGACCGGCGTGCTCCCGCGCCAGGTGTTCGCCGACGCGCCGCCCGCGGAGTACGACGAGTCCTACGCGGAGCGGCTGCGCGAGCTGGTCGCCCGGCACGCGGACGAGCTGGCCGCGGTGATCGTGGAGCCGGTGGTGCAGGGCGCCGGCGGCATGCGCTTCCACTCCCCCGCCTATCTGCGGGTGCTGCGCGAGGCGTGCGACGCGCACGACGTGCTGCTGGTGTTCGACGAGATCGCCACCGGGTTCGGGCGCACCGGCGCGCTGTTCGCTGCCGGTCACGCGGCCGTCAGCCCGGACGTGATGTGCGTCGGCAAGGCACTGACCGGCGGCTATCTGACGATGGCGGCCACCCTGTGCACCGCGCGGGTCGCCGACGGCATCTCGCGCGGCGAGGTGCCGGTGCTCGCTCACGGCCCGACGTTCATGGGCAACCCGCTGGCGGCGGCCGTCGCCTGTGCCTCGCTCGAACTGCTGCTGCGGCAGGACTGGCAGGCGGAGGTCCGGCGGATCGAGGCGGGCCTGCGGGTGGGCCTGGCGCCGGCGCGCGAGCTGCCCGGGGTGCGGGACGTCCGCGTCCTCGGGGCCATCGGCGTCGTCCAGCTCGACCACGCGGTCGACATGGAGGCCGCCACCGACGCCGCCGTGCGGGAGGGCGTGTGGCTGCGCCCGTTCCGCGACCTGGTCTACACGATGCCGCCGTACGTCACCTCGGACGAGGACGTGGCACGGATCGCGCGCGCGGTGTGCGCCGCGGCGCGGGAGGGTTGAGATGCCGGTACTGGTGATCACGGGGACGGGCACGGAGGTCGGCAAGACCGTCACCACCGCCGCCGTCGCCGCCGCGGCGCTCGCGGCCGGGCGCTCGGTGGCCGTGCTGAAGGCCGCCCAGACGGGCGTACGGCCGGACGAACGCGGGGACGCCGACGAGGTCGCGCGGCTTGCCGGTCCCGTCACGACCGCCGAACTCGCCCGCTACCCGGACCCGTTGGCGCCGGGCACGGCGGCCCGGCGGGCCGGGAGGGCGCCGGTGCATCCGCACGAGGTCGCCGAGCGGGCCGCCAAACTGGCCACCGAGCACGATCTGGTACTGGTCGAGGGGGCGGGCGGGCTGCTCGTCCGGTTCGACGCGGCCGGCGGCACACTGGCCGACGCGGCCCGGCTGCTGGGCGCGCCGGTGCTGGTGGTGGCGCAGGCCGGGCTCGGCACGCTCAACACCACGGAGTTGACGGCGCGCGAACTGCGACGCCGGGAACTGGACCTGGCCGGGGTGGTGATCGGTAGCTGGCCCGGCTTCCCCGACCTGGCCACCCGCTGCAACGTGGCCGACCTGCCGGAGGTCGCCGACGCCCCGCTCCTGGGCGCCCTGCCCGCCGGGGCCGGCTCACTGGCGCCCACCGAGTTCCGCACCGCGGCACCGGCCTGGCTCGCCCCCCGCCTCGACGGCACGTGGGACGCGGAGGCGTTCCAGATCCGCGAGGCACCGTAACGGGGCTCGCGCCACGGGGGCGTCGGCTCTCGGAGACCCGGCCGTGGCGCGGGCGTCGGCCCACGGGGACCGGGCCGTCCCGAGCCGCGGGCCGGTCAGCCGATCCAGCGGGCCGTCCCGAGCCGCGGGCCGGTCAGCCGGTCCGAGCGGGCAGTCCCGAGCCGCAGGCCGGTCCGAGCGGGCAGTCCCGAGCCGCAGGCCGGTCCAGCGGGCCGTCCCTGTCCGCAGCGGGTCAACCGGTCCAGCGGCGCAGTTGCCTCGCGATGTCGTCGACGCTCGCCGTGCCGTCCTTGACGAGTCGGGCGAGGTCCCTGACCTGCTCGGGTGTGGTGACGACCTTGACGCCACTGGCCACCAGGTAGCCGTAGGCGACCGCCGAGGCGAACAGGGCGTTGGACCGCTCCAGGGCCGGGACGTGGATGAGCAGTTGGAGCAGCGACGCGGCCCGCGCGTGCGGGGTGTCGTAGACCGGCACGCCGAATATCTCGGCCCGGTGCCGGG